>JANORP010000030.1:0-12458 GCA_031415375.1 Bacteroidota bacterium
AATTGGCCCGTAGCGCTGCTACGAACCAATTCTGCGCCTTGCCAGAAGCCAAAAATCCTGCGCATAATCATGGATGTTAATAAAAACATATTCCTAAGCAGGCTGGAAATCGGCACGCGTCCAACTCGGTATCAGGATGCCAACATAGCCGCCATCTGTCTTTCCCTCAAGAATTGCGATGTGCTCGGAACTCGCCTCTGTCCAACTATTATTTTTGTAATTCAGCCGAAATAGGATCCTGTTGCCACAGTTGTCATACACGGCGTGCCACTTGTCTTGGCCATCGCCGTCTCCCATATCCACCGGTTTGTCATCTGAGGCTTCATGTGACAGCTGGTAACCATTTTTTTGCAGAGCCATAATAAATGGGATGCCAGCAGCAAATGCTGCGTCAAAATCTGTGGCACCAATCTGTCGAAGCTCATCCCATCCCGCGCCATTACAATAGTATTGTTCGCAATATGAGGGCGCTACGCCATTGTATCTCGTCGCATAAAGCTTGTGACCCAGACTCCAGCCAGCTGAAAATTGCTTAGCGGCTGGAAAAAGTGTGGGATCATAAAAGCCTGCGATTTTGGAGTCATTGCGTTGCGCAAATGTGATGAGGATATTGCAGTATTGTTCAGATGGACTTTGGAGGGAGGAGAGTAGGATGCCATATTTCCCGTCATGGGCAAGTCCCAGCAATTTGACGCGATCGCCTACTGTGCCTTGCACATACTTGAGCGCAAACAATTCATAGTAATCATTAATCTTTCTCGATTGCACCGCTCTGTGAATAGAAGAAAGTGCTAGCTTTTGTTTGTCGATCGTCAACGGCTCAATCTTGATGGCGATGGTGTTGCTAACAAACGCCCCATATTGCGCATCGAGTGTCACAGTACCCGTAGTGCCCGACGGAGCTGCGACAAAGATGCGCACGACGCCGTTCACAACTTTCGTTGTCGCATTCCAGACGGGGGTTTGGGCACCGCTTGTGGCGAGAGCGATGTCGTGGAGGTAAAGTGGATTGTATGAAGTACTTGCTACCTCCCAACCTAATTCATTGATTGACGCCGCGTTATAGCGCAAATGGAGCTGCTCATTGTCGATGAGATGCCTGACCATGGCGGCATCCACTGTATTTTCAAAACCATCTACATAAGTCACATCTGGACATGCATAAGCATATTCCAGAAACAACACCGCTTGCATGACGCCATTGGCATAAATGGTGGTGGTATTGCCAAGGGTTCCTACTTGGTAAGTCGCGCAAGCAAGCCTTGCCAGCGTTACGTGATCTGGGTCTATCACAACGATTTTCTTGTTCTTTTTCATGCGTCTATATTTTGCATCAAATTGGGTCTCTAAAGCGATGGCAAATTAGTGCCAAAGCCCATTGCTTGCACATGGCCCTACCCAGACAAAAACCAGACAAAACCCAGAAATAACCCAGACATTTTGCGTCTTTGCTTGCTGATTCCCGTGATGGCTCCTAGTTTTAGCCATTCTATAAATAATAATGAAGAAGACAACATCATGGAAAAATCGAGAATGACCTATACGGAATTGACGGCATCCTACATCAAGATGCCTTTGGAAAATGACGTGGCAGGAAAAAGTGTTTGGGTGAAAAAAGGGCAACATTCGCTTCAGATCGATCAACTGGTTCTCAATCCCAGTAGTTTCGATCCCTCAAAGTTGTTTCTCGCCTCCTGTGTGTTGGTAAAGGGTGCTGCGAAAAAGAAGAAGGATTTATTGAGCCACTATTTGCTCGATGTAATATGCGAGAGCTCTCCAGAATCATTTGTTTCCACCGATAACGGCCTAGCCGACTGGTACCTGACGCATGCGTCTGCCGAGGTTTCGGTAAGTGTTGTCACGGTGAAACCGCCAAAGGCAACAGCGACCGTCACCTTGCTATCTGCACAGGGGCCGACGCGTGACTATCCTACAAAAATGTCGCTTTCAGGTGGAGGCAGCTTTCCCGTAGAATTTGCATTTCCGACACAGTTGATCAACAACGTTGTTGATTTTGCACTACTCGTGAGCCTGCCCGCAGAAAAAGACTCCGCTGGGATTAATCCTGAAATGGCTATGCAAGCGTCATGGGTGAGCAGCTTGCTAGCAATGCAATTGCGTGCCGCAAAAGTGATCCCGACGGGCGACGATTTACCGAGCATGAAAGGCTTCATTGAGTGGATCGCTGATGAGTTTGCCTTTCCAGGGGCCATTGTCGTGACCCACGCTGCCTGCCAATCCCTCGCAGCAAACTTCCCCAATGGGATCGAGCTTCTGCGCAAATGTCATGGTGTAGCCTATGAGTCGATGACGGTCACGGATGTGCCCACAGATGCGGGAGGGCCTAGTTTTGATGCTCTTTTGGTTTCTGAAACTGCAAATCGCCACATAGTATTGAAGTATCGACTCAAGGCACACTTGAAGCCTTGAGCGACATAGCGCTACGTTGCGGTGCTGCACACTGCCAGTCCTGAAACGAGCGCCTAAACCTGCATCAAAACGCTATTCCATACGCCGTTTGTCTAGGGTGCAGGACTCACGCATTCAACGAAGCTAAATCCGACAACCGTTCGTTGGTCCACAAGCATGGCTTTAGGGCCGTGCCCGCCCACGGAGGGGGGCCAACGAACAAGTGCCGAATTGGTCGGATACCCCCTGCGCAGAATGATAGCTTTTGGGAAAGCCATATTCCTCCCAACGCTCACTTTAAATGCACAAAAGGGAATAGCCGCACCGCGCCATCGAGCTCCACCCTGAGGAAATAATAACCACCATCGCGTCCGTCCAGCGCGATTTGGAGTTCGTCTCCAGTAGCGAGTTCGTGCGTGACCTGAACGATGCTACCCAATAGATCGACCACCTGCAGGGTAACCAATTTTCCCGCGAAATCTCCCTGCAACCTGAGCTGCGTCGTGGCTGGATTGGGCGATAGTTGTATATTTTGAAGGGCAGATGGCGCTCCCGTGCCCACTAAGACACTGAGGCAGACCGTATCACCGTTACATTGGTGGATGTCAATGGGCCAGACGCACACGGAATAAGGCCCAGTGCTCCCCCAATCGACGACGACATTCCGCCAATTGGATGGCCCCACAAATGTTCCTCCTTGCACGGTCCAACCGTATCCACTTGCAGAGGCGACGATCGGTATTCCATACCCCACGCCTGCCTGCGACGGCGTGATGGCATTTGGGCCCATGATAGGGGCGGGAACAAGTGGAGGGTATAGGTGCACGACAAGTGTATCGGTGGTGATCAAGGAGTCTCCAGTGCAATCGAGCCCCTTTGATAGTCCGACATAAGAAGTCATCGTTGCAGGACACACGGTCACACTATCGCCTGTTGCAATATTTTGGCCGCCAGACGACCATTGCACCGTGCTGGAATTGGGACTCACGGGAACAAATGCCCAAGCTTCTTGATTGGCGATCCATTTTGTGGGATAATTACGGCCTGGCACCACTGCTGCGCGAACACCCGCGCCGTCTTGCATGCCCAAGATTGAGGCGCCAAAATTCCACCCGTTGCAGGTATCTTTGTGTTCCAAATAAATCTCCACCCGATTCGTGGTTTCATGCAAAATCAATTGCGAGCGGATATACTTGCTATTGCAACTAAATAGGGGAATGCTGTCCCAATTCACGAAAAACTTCCTGTAAGGCGCCGTGCCGATCATGCCATAGGCGGGCGTGCGATTGTTGACGCTGGGGTCGATGTCTTGGAAAGGCGCCATGATGCAGTTGCCGTTGTCCAACGAATTGGAATCTGGGATAGCCTTTGCGATCTGCCAATGGGAGAATTGGTTGGCCCGTAAAGTGTTGAAAGTGACATTCCCATTGGATGCAATCACCAATTTCGAAAACGTCGAACAATAAAAATGAAAATCAAAGCCGATGGAAATAACGTTTGACCATTGGTCGTCAGGAAGCCCGTTCAACAAATTCCCAGCTTGAAACGAGACTGGTGGCGCGAAAGGAATGGATTGCACCAAATAGGTATCCGTTTGCGTGACGATGTGTGTCGTAATGAGCTGCACACAGTCGCCTTCACAAATGGTCGTATCCCTGCGCGTTCCTTGCGCGCCCAATCCGCCCCATGCACAGCACAACATCCATAACAAAATACCCCTCAAGGCTTGCTTCGCAACCACGTACCCTATATTGCGTGCAGGAAGAATTGTCCAATTTTTCATTTGTTCCATCATTTGGTGCATTTGTTTTGTGCAACTATTGGCCTCCAAGATAGGCAAATGGAACGTATGTTGCAACGATTGCCCTGACGTCAAGCGCGAAGCTGTGAGCCTACATGAGGGTTCACTGCTTCAACACCTGCAAAACCCGCAGCTCCCCATCGGCTCCCGTCACACGCAACACATACGCGCCATTCGCGAGCGCAACCTCGTGTCGATGCTGCTCCAAGCCCGCACCGTATGCGAGTTCCCACCGCTCCATACATCTGCCATCGAGCGCAAACAAAGCGCAGTCCAACGTACCATGGTCGGCAGCTGTGACCACGAGGGCAATTTGGTCCCCTGCAAGGGGATTGGGCGCAACTTGCACAGTGAAATTTTGCGCTGGTTCTGCAACGCCGACGATACAATTGACGGTCACATTCTGGCAACGTGAAGCCACGCATCCCGAGTCAGTGACCGTTTGCAAGCATACAGGATAAGTGCCATTTGCGGCGAATGTATGGCTTGGGTTGGCAACGCTGTCGGTCGCGCCGTCGCCGAAGGTCCAGTTCCAGGCAGTTACCGTCCCGACCGTTGGCACAGACGCATCGGTGAAATTCACCGCCGGACAATTGGGCATGGCGAAATGAAAGCCCGCTTCACAATCCATGCATTCGACCGTCACAAAGGCGCAAAAGCTGCTCGAGCAATTGAAATCGACCAAGATGTTGAGACAGACTTCGTAGAGTCCATTGCTGGCGTAGGTATGGCTGGGGCTCTGCAAGCTGGATGCCCCACCATCGCCAAAGGTCCAGGCCCATTGTAGATGATCCCCATGTCGGCGATGACCTTGGGGTCATCTACGATCCCTTGCCCACTGGTGTTGATGACCATGATCGGCAGGAAACTGGAGTCCAATGAATAGGGTGCTGGCGGATTGGCACCAAAGGTCAGGGCCCAGATGATCACCAAACCACTGTCGGCAAAAGGATAAACATCTTCGATCTCCAATTGCCATATCCCGTTTCCATCTTGTGCATTGTTGACCGTATTCAAATATACTTGTGGGATGAAGGTACCTGTGAAAGGCGGTGAGCCAGCCACGATGGACGTGGTGGCACTGTCGGTGAAGCATGTATTGGTATAATCCTGCCCTGACCCACCATTTTGGTTGCTGAGCAATACGATAGTGCCATCGGGGGCACGCAGCCGCAACACGAGGTCTGCATCATAGGTATGCGTAATATCGACACATACAGATAGCAGGCCATGCGCCGCATCGAGGGTGCTGGGCGAGAGTCCGCTCACTGCCTGTGAGAATGTCGAGACCTGACCGCTGTCATTGATGGGACCGCCAGGCCCCACAAAGGTCTGGGCATGCGCCGCTGGAAGGAAAATGAGGCCCAAAAAGGCCAGCAAAAGCTGTTTCATACGCGGAATTCTAACATCTGAACCCAAGGTAGCTGTATTCTCGCATTGTTGCTTGTCGGATAGCGACGGAAATGGTTTCTGGCAGATTGGGCTGGGGTTTGGTTTGCATTGGGTCGTCGCTTTCGCGTGGGGCAGTGCGTTATAGGATGAGTTTTCAATAAATCCAACATCATGCTTGTCTTTTGGCCCTCCCCAAAGGCATGCTTGTGCGCACACGACCGATGCAGCGTCCTTGCATCCAGGACATTTCTGATGGATGAAGAATGAAAACAGCTATTCGAGGGGCAAATCGCCTAGCGGATTGCTTGCGTATGAGATAGCTGCTGCACCAATTTCATTCCAATCTTGCCCTTGCATTACGTTGAAACAATCGTCCAATCGGGATAGCATGGGGGCCGACCACAACCTCGGTCGCTGAGTAGGACTCGACTTTGGCGGCTGCGACGAGAAATGAGCGGTGTACCCGCAGGAAATCATAGGCCGCAAGCAGGGTTTCGATCTTGGTAATGCTCATGCGGGTGTGTAGCACACGGTTGGTACAGACGATGCGCACGTATTCCTTTTGGCTCTCGACAAATTGAATCTCTGCAATGGGTAGCTTGATATTGCGGCGGTCGGCACGCACCACAATATGCGGCACGCCGCTCTGTTGCTCTTCCTTGACATTGCCTTGCAGGTGTAGGTGGATGCGATTTGTGGCCCTGAGAAAGCGCTCAAAGGGGTATGGTTTGAGCAGGTAGTCAAACACTGTAAGCTCAAAAGCCTCTACCGCATGCTCGCCGTAAGCCGTCGTGATCACCACGAGTGGCTGATGCTCCAATGCACGCAAGAAGCTGATCCCTGAGAGCCTGGGCAGTTGGATGTCCAAAAAAATCACATCGACTGGATGGCGTGCCAAAAAGCCCATTGCTTCGATCGCATTGTCAAAGTCTGCGACCAATTGCCATTCTGAAAGTTCGGAGAGATAAGTGCGCAGGAGGGCTCTCGCAGGCAACTCATCCTCGATGACGATGCACTTGATCATGGGCGCATGGTATGAAGTGGCATATCCAATGTGCTCACAAACTGATCCCCGCTTGGTGCACATTGCAGGCTGTAGCGGCCCTCAAAGATCAGCTCCAATTGCTGGGTGATGTTGTGCAGCCCGATCCCCTTGCTGGCACCGAGGGTGTCGGGCTGCAAGGCGACAGCAATCGGGTTGCGGATTTCAAGCCGCAACCGTGCTGCCCCGATGTCGATTTTGATCTCGATGTGGCAAGGGCCTGTGTGGTCGGCGGTGCCATGCTTAAAGGCATTTTCCACGAGGGAGAAACAAACCATTGGCGGTATCAGGCAATCCCGATTTCCAGCAACACGCAGGGCCACGGTGAGGCGATCGCCATAGCGACATTGTTCAAGCGCAATATAGTTTTGGATCAGCGCAATTTCCTTGGCTATCGGTATCGACTCGCCTTTGCACTCATACAACGTAAATCGCAATATGTCGGAGAGCCGAATGATGAGATCTGGCGCATGTTGTGATTTGCGCAGGACTTCATAGTAGATGGAATTGAGCGTATTGAATAGGAAATGTGGATGGACTTGTGCTCGGAGGAAACTGAGTTCGGCTTCCCGTTTTTCTGCATTGAGCGCCACGACCTTGTCTTTGGTGCGCTGCCAGTCGCGGTAGTGTTTGAGACCTGCGACAAACCCTGCCGTGGCCGACAATTCCACAAAATGCCCCGCAAGTTTATACCAATTGAAAAATGTGAAGGTATAGCTGCTCTCTGCATACAGCCATGGAAATTCGACATATTGTATGAAGCATCGCTTGGCAAGCAGCGCCGCACCCATTGCAAATACCGAAGCCAATCCAAATCGGAGCCAATGTTTCTGAAAATAAAGCGGCAGAATGCGATAGACAAATAGGTAGGTGAGGCCTATCGTCAGGGGCAAATCCAGCAATATATGACATGCATTCGTCGCAAAATCCATGTCATAGAGCCCTCCATACAGGCTCAAAACAAGCCAATAAATGCTCCAAAAAAGTGCATGGTTCCAGAAACGTCCCTGGTTTTTCATCGCAAGGTAATTCTTACTCTTTCCGCGCAAATTAGCATTTTATGCTGTAATCCGAACCTTTGTCAACGAACTGCAGAAAATGTGCAACAAACGGCATTTGCGCATGTTATTCCCCCGTCTGCAACACAACGCTGCCGTCTATTACAGTGTCCTAGCAATCTTCAGAAAATGCTGTTTGTTTGGGTTATGAAAACTCGAAACCTACTGATGCCCATCATTGTCTCCTTGCTTTTGCAAGCAGGATTTTTTCAGGCCCATGCCCAATTGTTCACCAAAATCACAACGGGTCATGTCGTTACGACGCCGAGCGGCTCTCGCAGCTGCAATTTCTTGGACTTCGACCATGACGATTTTCAAGACCTGCTCATTACCAATGGCAAGGCGGGCGGCGAAAACAACATGCTCTACCGCAATGCGCACGACGGCACATTTACCTTGATGGCAGATACAATATGCAACGATGGCCGTCCCAGCGATGGCGCGACCTGTGCCGACTATGACAACGATGGCTTCATCGACACCTACATCACCAATTGGTATGGCATCGACAACCTCTTGTACCACAACGACGGCGGTGCCTCCTATACCCAGATCGACACAGGCATCGTCCCCAACGATGGCGGCCATTCAGAGACTGCCGCTTGGGGCGACATGGACGGCGATGGCCTGCTCGACCTCTACGTCGCCAACAGCGATGGCAATTTTCGCAATTTCCTCTACCACAATCTTGGTGCAGGTGCATTTGAAAAAGTGACTGGAATCGTCCCTGTCACAGATCAGTTTGCATCTCGCTGCGTAAACTGGATCGACATGGACCTCGACGGGGACCAAGACCTCTTTGTCGCCAATGAAAGCGGGCAGCGTAACCAACTCTATCGCAACGACGGGTATCCCAATTTCACCAAAATCACCACGGGCGCAATTGTCACAAGTCAGTTTACCTCGCATAGCAGCTCATGGGCCGACTATGACAACGATGGCGACTTTGATCTCCTTGTAGCCAACTACAATCAGGTCGCCCAGCTATTCCAGAACGACGGGACAGGAACTTTCACAGCGGTGAGCAGCCCTTTTGGGGGCGATTTGGGTTGCGCATTTAGCTCGTCCTTTGCAGATTACGACAACGATGCCGACCTAGACCTTGTGATCACAAATGGCTTTTGCCAATCCTATGTCCACAATTTTTTGTACGACAACAATGGCAACGGCACCTTTGTGCGCAATATGAGCGAACCTGTGGCAATCGACTCGGGCAGCTCCTATGGATGTGCTTGGGGCGACTATGACAATGATGGCTTCATGGACCTCGCCGTCGCCAATTGGCGCAACGAAACCCAACCCAATTCCCTCTACCACAACAATGGAAATGGCAACCATTGGATGCAGATCAAGCTAGAAGGCACCATCTCCAATCGCTCAGCCATCGGCACCATTGTGCGCTGCCTAGCCACCATCAACGGCAATCCCGTCTCTCAAATGCGTGAGGTCACTGCCCAATCGGGCTATTGCAGTCAAAACAGTCTCGTCGTCCATTTTGGCCTGGCAGATGCCACCCGCATCGACAACCTGGAAGTGACTTGGCCCTCTGGCATGGCACAAGTTTTTGGAAATCTAGACGTCGATCAATTGTATGGCTTGGTGGAGGGCGGCGGCATCGGGGTGGTGGGCCTCGCCATGCCGCAAACTCCAAAAATTGGGGTGCGCGTATTCCCCAACCCCAGCGATGGCACCTTTACGGTGGCAATGCAATCGGTACAAGGCATGGAGCTTCAATTGGAAGTGCTAGACATGCTAGGGCGTTCGGTTTTTGTGCAGACCTTGCATGCAGTCACCGACGAGGTGAGCTTGCCCATTTCTTTGAATGTGCCCGATGCCCTTTACCAGATTCGCGTTTCCACTGAAGCCCTCACGTTGCGGCTTCCGTTGGTGATCGCGCATTGAAGCGCACAGCCCAAGACGCATGCTGCTTACCTTGCAGGCGCGACCACTCACTGCAATTTTCCAACACTAGAAATGAAAAATCAACACTTCCCGCTCGCTGATGTGCGCAAGGCGCTTTCCGGCGAAGAAATTCCTCCGATAGGGCCCAAGTAATTCAACTGCGCTGCCCCAGCAAACCCTCCAACAACGTTCTCATTCCCGCACAAAGCGCAATACCCGCGCTTCCCCGTCTGCTGCAGTCACCCGCAACACGTACGCGCCAGCCGCGAGCGCCACGTCGTGTCGATGCTGCTCCAAACCCACACCGTATGCGATTTCCCATCGCTCCACGCATCTGCCGTCGAGGGCAAACACAGCGCAGTCCATCGTCCCATGCGCTGTGGCTGTGACTGCCAGGGTTATTTGGTCTCCTGCAATCGGATTGGGCGCGACTTGCACGGTGAAATTTTGCTGTGGTTCTGCAACACCGACGATACAACTGACCGTCACATTGCGGCACCTGGAGGCCACGCATCCCGAGTCCGTAACCGTTTGCAGGCATACCTGATAGGTACCATTGGCGGCAAATGCATGGCTGGGGTTGGCAACGCTGTCGGTCGCGCCGTCACCGAAGGTCCAGCTCCAGGCAGTGACCATCCCGACCGGCGGCGCCGACACATCGGTGAAATTCACCAGCGGGCAGTTGGGCATGTTGAATTGAAAGCCAGCCTCACAATCCATGCACTCGACCGTCACGAAGGCACAAAAGCTGCTTGAACAATTGAAATCGACCAAAATGTTGAGGCAGACCTCGTAGATTCCATTGCTGGTGTAGGTATGGCTAGGGCTCTGCAAGTTGGAGACGCCGCCATCGCCAAAGGTCCAAGCCCATTGCACAAAGCCACTCGTGATCGACAAATCAGAGAAATTGATCGTCGGGCAGCTGCCAAGGCTGCTGCTGAAATTCGCATGGCAATTGCTCTGCTGCGCGCGCAGCCCCGGGGTCAGCAGCACTCCCGCGACCATCAAAATGGTCCAAAAAAACAGCGCTCGAAGCAGAACAGGCAGTCGCAGAGAGTGGGCGAAAGGTGATTTCATCCTTTGATTTTGAGATGAATATACAAATAATTCGCCAGTATCAAAGCTGGCCCTTGCAGGGGGTGTACGACAAATTTGGCAGGTCCTTGATTCGTGAGCCAGACTGTGTGCGCCGAGGCGTAGGCTCAAGATTCGCTCATCCGACGGCGGACGGAGGCTCCCGCTTCAAATTTCCGAATTTAGCTTCGCCGCACAAGTTGGTGATACCCCCTTTGCTGGCACATGGCCGGCAAGTAAAAAATATTCAGCGATTCAGCAGGTGAAAAATCGAACTCGTAACTCCTTGTGCTTGTGATGCTTTGAAAACTTGCTGAAAAATATTTTTCAAGTTAACTTCGTTTTCGGGTAAGCCGGTGGCCTGCGCCACCTTCGGGTGGGGCCTCCATGTTCTTCTTCCCATATTTTTTTAGAAGGCGGGGTGTGCAATGGACATGTTTCCCCGCCTTTTCCTTGTCCTAAATTTAGGCAAATTTGTTGATATAACAAGCTGTTTATCAACATTTTGAAATTTTTTTCACACTCCCGTACTGGGAAGAAGGATACATGAAACCCAGGAAACTGGAGCCTCGGTGCCAAGGGCATTGGGCAGGCTCCTCACCCGTCAGATCGTGATGGTGATGCGCCAGCATTTCCCCGACCTGCTGCATTGGCTCGGCCGCCTCGAGGACACGCGCAAGGCCAACGTCGACTACTCGGTCGGCGAGGTCTCGATGGCGGGCATCGCCCTGTTCATCCTCAAGGAGGGCTCGCGCAACGCGATGAACCTCGACCGTTCGGACGGCGCCTTCCGCGAGAACTACGAAAAGGTCTTCGGGGCCGGGCTGCCGCACATGGACGTTGTCGAGGACCTCTTCAGGAAGCTCGGCACCGACGGCTTGGAGAATGTGAAGAACCTGATGGTCAACTCCTTGATCCGCAAGAAGGTGTTCAGGGACCACCTGGCTCCCGGCGGCGGCCTCATCGTGGCGATCGACGGCACGGGGGTGGCGAGCTACGAGACCGATCCCGGCGGCGGGCGCACGAGCAAGACCTACAGGAGCGGCAAGACCAGGCACTTCGACTATGTCCTGGAGGCCAAGATCGTGACGGCCAACGGCTTGAGCATATCTCTCGGCACGGCCTGGATCGAAAACGTCGGGGAGGACTACGACAAGCAGGATTGCGAGCAGAAGGCCTTCGTGCGGCTGGCCGCCAAGATGAAGGCCCTCTTCCCCAGGATGCGCATGTGCATCGCCGCAGACGGGCTCTACCCCAACGCGACCTTCTTCGGCATCTGCCAAAAAAACCAGTGGGATTACATCGTGACCCTCAAGGACGGGAACCTTGCAGCCGTATGGGAGGAGCTGGGCCTGAGGCCCAAGGACACGAGGGATACCCGCGAGGTGCAGGCCAAGGTCAAGCTGAAGCAGACCTACAGGTGGGTCAACGCCATTGAATACGGCAAATTCAGCCTCAACTGGGTCGAATGCATCGAGGAACTCACCAACAAGGACGGCACGGCCTCCATCGGCAGGTTCGTGCACGTGACCAACCTCCCGCTCGACCGCGATGCCGCCGCCAAGGTGAGCAAGGCGGGAAGGCTGCGCTGGAGGATCGAGAACGAGGGCTTCAACGACCAGAAGAACGGAGGATACAACCTCGGGCACAAGTTCTCCCGCGTGTCCTTCAACGCCATGAAGAACTACTACCAGTGCCTGCAGATCGCCCACATCATCAACCAACTGGCCATGCACACCACCGCAATCGCAGGGGAGCTCAAGCAATGGCCCAACCTCAC
>JANORP010000031.1:0-16746 GCA_031415375.1 Bacteroidota bacterium
TTTCAATCGCCTGCCAGTACACGATGTTTGTGATTGTACTTACATTTACAATGGGTTGCAAGCAACCCGCCACGGCACAGTCAAAAATTTTGAACATGGATTCCCTCGAATTTACAATCGTCGTCACACCATAAAAATTTATACTGGCCGATGTGGGGCAGGTGCGCATCGCCATGCAGGTGCGCAACAACGGTTCTGAACCGATCAATACGGAGCCGCACTTGTTTGATTTGAAGGTCAATGGCGAGCCGTCAATGGTTTGGAGCCTCGCAGGCAATGGGGTACGCGAGTCCAAGTGGTTTGCGTTGCCGCAGGGCGAGTCCGTGTCGCGCACTTGGGAGAGCTTGGCGACTGGCCTATTTCAAGCGGCTGGGACTTACCAATTACAATTGTCTTGGAAAGGGAAAATGGCACCCTTGGTAACGGTTGAGGTGGAATAATCTGTCGAATCAACAACATCTAGTGACCATGCCAAAATAGCATGACCTGGGAGCTTTGTCATTCCATCAAAAAGATCCTGATTGTCGGGATGGTTACTCGGCGTGACAAAGGGGTTACTGTTAGAGTAACGGATAGTCATAAAATCAAATGAGTGTGTAAAATTTTAGGGGAGTCCACGGCTGGCGCCTGTTCCGCAAGGCGGAAGCCGTTGGGCTATCGACCCCCGCCTCCTGCGGGACAGGCGTTTGTCTCCAGCGATTGCGTCTTGTAGTCTTTGATATTGAGCTGTTTATGCCAGAGTAAAATGGTAAATGGGGCCATGCAACGAAATCAAATCGAATATGAAAAAATACACAACGATTGCCCTCATTGCGATCGTCACCTTCGGCGGTTGCGTGAAGCTCGACATTGAAAAAGACACGCCCAAATGCATCGTGAAAGAAATCAAACGGTTCCAGCGCTCGGGCGTGTGCGACAATGCAGAAGTGGCAGCCTACACATTCCAAGGAAAAACCGTGTACACGTTCAGCCCTGGAAATTGCCAAGCCGACGTCTTGGATGAGGAATGCAAGCTCCTCGGATCGCTCGGCGGCTTCGTAGGCAACACCAAAATCAATAGCGAACCCTTCTCAAATGCCGTTTTCCTGAAGACCATCTGGTCGAAATGAGCAAATGCAGAATCGCCGATTTCATTCATTTTGATTCTTAGCCCGCTAAAACAAGAAAGCACCCATCCCCCAAAAACGCCGCAGTCAGCCAAAACACCTCACACCGATCCCAATCGTCCCTTCATCCTTCAAATGCCGAGCCAACCCAAACCCCAAAACTCAAACCCCAAAACTCTGAACTCAAAACTCTGAACTCTGAACTCAAAACTTCCACTCACCCATGCCGCCCCTTCAAAACCGCCTCCACCTCGCCCAGCTCCACGCCCTTTGCTGCGAGCAGCACCAAGTAGTGGTACATCAAATCCGCCGCCTCGCCCAGGAATAGCTCCCGGTTGTCGTCCTTGGCCTCGATAACGAGCTCTACCGCTTCCTCGCCGACCTTTTGGGCGACCTTGTTGATGCCACGCGCTAGGAGGGAGGCCGTGTAACTCTTGTCGGAAGGGTTGTTGCGCCGATCCTGAATCACCGCTTCTAGCTGATGCAAAAAGCCGCGCGCATCGCCCTCGCCCCAACAAGACGAGGTCCCGTTGTGGCAGGTCGGGCCATGCGGAATCGCCTGAATCAGAAGGCTGTCGCCGTCGCAATCGACCGCGACCGAGACAAAGTCGAGGAAATGCCCCGAGCTTTCGCCCTTGGTCCAAAGGCGATTTTTGCTCCGCGAAAAGAAGGTCACATGCCCATTCGCCTGCGTCTGCGCGAGCGCCTCGGCATTCATATAGCCCTGCATGAGCACCTCACGCGTATGCGCGTGCTGCACAATGGCTGGCACGAGGCCCTCGCCCTTTTCAAAGTCGATCTTCATCTTATCGGGATGTTTTGGGTTCTGAGAAATGCTTTGAGCACCGGAATCGGCACCTCGCCAAAGTGAAAAATACTCGCGGCCAAGGCCGCATCGGCCTGACCTTCTGTAAATACATCCGCAAAATGCTGGACATTGCCCGCGCCGCCACTCGCAATCACAGGAATGGAGAGTGAGCGTGAGAGCGAGGCTGTAAGCCCAATCGCAAAGCCCGCCTTGGTGCCGTCTTGCGCCATGCTCGTGAGCAGGATTTCGCCCGCGCCGCGCTCCTGTGCTTCCTGCGCCCAGGCGAGCGTGTCCATGCCCGTGGGCTTGCGCCCGCCGTGCGTGTACACCTGCCACGCGCCATCGACAAAATTGGTGTCGATGGCGAGCACAATGCATTGGCTGCCAAAGTTGTCGGCGAGTTCTGTAATGAGTTCGGGCCGCGCGACGGCACTGCTGTTGATGCTCACTTTGTCGGCACCCGCAGCAAGCAATGCATCGACATCGGCGATCTTACTCAGGCCGCCGCCGACCGTGAAGGGGATGCTGATCTCGCTTGCAATCTGCTCCACGAGCCGAATGAGCGTGCCGCGATTCTCGACGGTTGCCGTGATATCGAGGAAGACAAGCTCGTCTGCGCCCTGGATTTGGTAGCTGCGTGCGAGCTCGACCGGGTCGCCCGCGTCACGGATATCGACAAAGTTGATGCCCTTCACCGTGCGGCCATCGCGGATGTCGAGGCAGGGTATGATTCTCTTTTTCAGCATCTTGCGGCGAGTTCTTGGAGGGTGATGCGGCCTTCGTAAATGGCTTTGCCCACGATCGCGCCTTCGAGGCCCTCGGCGGCAAGACGGTCGATGTCGGCGATGGTCGTGACGCCTCCGCTGGCAATCAAATGCAATCCCGGGCAGGCCACCAAAATCTCTTGGTACAACTCAAAAGCTGGCCCTTGCAACATTCCATCTTTGGAAATGTCGGTGCAAATACAATATCCAACTCCTTTACTTTGGTAGTTTTGCACAAATGTAATTAAGTCGGATGTCGTAGCTTCTTGCCATCCAGCAATGGCGATCATGCGATCCTTGGCATCTGCACCGAGGATGAGTCGTTCATTTCCAAATACTTCCAACCAATTGAGGAAAGCCAGAGGATCCCTTGCGGCGATGCTGCCACACGTGACTTGTACAGCGCCCGCATCGAGCGCGATGCGCACCTGCTCCTCGCTTGAGATGCCGCCACCAAAATCGACCTTGAGTTGTGTATGTGTCGCAATCGCTTCCAAAACGGCGCGGTTCACGATTTTGCGGGCCTTGGCCCCGTCCAGGTCCACGAGGTGCAGGTATTGGATGCCCGCATCCTCAAAAGCCTTGGCCACGTCGAGCGGATGCTCACTATAGACCGTTTTGAGGGAATAATCGCCTTGGGAAAGACGCACGCATTTCCCGTCGATGATGTCGATGGCAGGGATGATTCTCATAATTGTAGGAAGTTTTGGATCAGTTTCTGCCCAGCTTCAGCCGACTTTTCAGGATGGAACTGCACGCCATAAAAATTGTCCCTTTGCAAGGCCGCGCTAAATGGAAGGAGGTAATCTGTCGTAGCCGAAGTCTCTTCTCCGACCTCTGCATAGTAGCTGTGAACGAAGTACATATTGTCTGAAGGCTGGATTCCATTGAACAATGGACCCCTTAGCTCTGTGAAATCATTCCATCCCATGTGAGGCACCTTGCCGATTGATGGAAATTTTAAAATGTTTTCCTTGAAGATTCCAAGGCACTCTGTATCGCCTTCTTCTGAGTGCATGCACATCAACTGCAACCCCAAGCAGATGCCAAGGAATGGGTTTTGTAGATCCCGAATGACTTGATCCAAGCCACGTTCGCGCAAATAGGCCATCGCAGAACTCGCCTCACCCACACCTGGAAAGATCACTTTATCAGCCGCACGCAGCTTTTCAGGTGCATCGGTGACCTCAAAGTCAGCATCGAGTCGCCGGAGTGCATTTTCCACCGAGCGGATGTTGCCGGCATTGTATTTGACGATGGCGATCATAATATACCTTTGGTGCTAGGGATGGCGGATGCGTCTGTGCCCATGGAAACCGCCATACGGATCGCCTTGGCCCAAGCTTTGTAAATGCTCTCGATCTTGTGGTGCTCGTTTTCACCTTCGGCTTTGATATTCAGGTTGCAACGGGCGTTGTCAGAAAAG
The DNA here is from genome assembly GCA_031415375.1 of Bacteroidota bacterium. Lineage (GTDB taxonomy): Bacteria > Bacteroidota > Bacteroidia > J057 > JADKCL01 > JADKCL01. The sequence continues at coordinate 4,105 of JANORP010000031.1, forward strand.
GATTTGAAGAAGTGATGGAACAATTCCGTCGGCATTTCCCCAATTTTTTCGCGCTTGAATGTCGCGTCCCAGACCAGCCAAGGCCGCCCGCCAAAATCGATGGCGACTTGCGCAAGGCAATCGTCCATCGGCAGCAGGAAACCATAGCGCAATATCCCTTTTTTGCTGCCCAGTGCTTGGTCAAATGCACTTCCCAATGCGAGCGCGGTGTCCTCGATCGTGTGATGCTCGTCGATATGCAAGTCGCCATGGACCTTGATTTTCAAGTCTATGCCGCCATGCCGCGCCAATTGGTCGAGCATATGGTCAAAGAAACCCAGCCCCGTGGAAATCTCAGATTTCCCGACGCCATCCAGATTGACCTCGACTGCAATATTGGTTTCATTCGTCTTGCGAATGACAGCGCCGACGCGGGGTTTGGCTTTCAGAAATCGATAGATTTCAGCCCAATCCATGGTCGAGAGGGCTGCATCAGGATTGGCGGTCGGCGTGATTTGGATCGCCTGCGCCCCCAAGTTTTTTGCCAATTGCACATCGCTGAGGCGATCGCCGATCACATAGCTGTTGGCGAGGTCATAGTGGCTGCTCATATAGTGTCTGAGCATGCCCGTACCCGGCTTGCGGGTATCGAGGCCGTCTTTGGGAAAGCTGCGATCAATGCAGATCTCATCAAAGACAAAGCCTTCGCCTTTCAAGATGTCGAGCATCTTGGTATGCGCCGGCCAGAAGGTATCTTCTGGAAATGAGGATGTTCCGAGGCCATCTTGGTTGGTGACCATCACCAGCCGATAGTCCAACTCGCGGGCGATTTTCCCGAGGTTGCTGATTGCACCCGGCAAAAATTGCAGCTTTTCATAGCTGTCGATCTGCTCATCTGCAGGCTCCGCAATGATGCAACCATCGCGGTCGATAAAGAGTATTTTTTTCATTTCAATTGATTCACTTGAATTCCTTTTGCGCCTTGCGTCCATCACGGTTTGTCACCAGAAATAGACCACAATCACGCCCAAAATCAAATCAGTTCCAACAGCGCATTCACCAGCGCAATATTTTCATCTGGTGTCCCCACACTGATGCGCAGGCAGCCCGGCACCACTGAGGAGCGATCTCGAATCAAGATCCCTCGTTCGGCCAGGCCATGGTAGTACTTGTGTGCATCCTCGAATTCCACCAAGAGAAAATTGGCATCCGAGGGGTGTACAAGCTTTACAAATGACTGATCTGCAAGCCAATCAGCCAGCTTTATTCTTTCATGGAGCAAAACTTGCACGCGGTCTCGCATGGCTGCATGGTCGTCGAGCGCCGCCAAAGCGACCTGCTGCGTGAGTAAATTCACATTGTAGGGCGGCTTGATCTTGTTGAAGACGGCGATCACAGCATCATGTGCCATGGCGATCCCGAGCCGGATGCCCGCCAAACCCCAAGCTTTGCTGAGGGTCTGTAGGATCACCAAATTGGGATATTGCTCCATGAGGGAAACAGCGCTACCCTCTGGGGCAAAGTCGATGTAGGCTTCATCCACGACCACCAAGCCGATCCCTTGCGACGCAATCGACTCGATGACAGCAAGATCCACAAGATTGGCTGTCGGATTGTTTGGGGAGCATACAAAGGTGAGCTTGGGTTTTTCTGTACCCAAAATGTCCAGCACCCAATCGAGATCGACAGAGAAATCGGGTTTCAAGGGCACTCGGATCAATTCGACATCGTTGATGCCGGCACTCACTTCATACATGCCGTAAGTCGGCGGCAAAATAAGCACCTTGTCGATGCGGGGTTCGCAAAATCCCCTGAAAAGCAGGTCGATGGCTTCGTCGCTGCCATTTCCCAAAAATATCTGGCTGGCAGGCACGCCTTTGAGCGCACTGAGTTTTGCTTTTACCGCACGCTGCTGCGGATCGGGATAGCGGTTGTAGCCATTTTCAAATGGGTTTTCGTTGGCGTCCATAAGGATGCCTTGCTGCCCCGCATGTTCGCCACGTGCACTGCTATAGGGCTTGAGCTTGCGCACACATGCACGCGTGAGCTTTTCAATCATTTCCATTGCGTATTTCCTCCAATCTCAGTGTGACGGCATATTTATGGGCTTCAAGTTGCTCTGCGGCGGCCATGAGTTCGATGGACGGCCCGATGTTCAAGATACCCTCACGGGTAAGCTCCTGGAAAGTAATTTTCTTGAGAAAACTATCGAGCGAGACGCCCGAATAGCTGCGAGCAAAACCATTGGTGGGCAGGGTGTGGTTGGTGCCGCTCGCGTAGTCGCCGGCGCTTTCGCAACTGTAGGCACCGATGAACACGCTGCCAGCATTCTCCACTTTTTCTGCCAGCGATGCCGCATTTTTCGTGGCCAGGATCAGGTGCTCGGGTGCATAGGCATTGCTGAAGTCCATCGCTTCGCTCATGTTTTGGAGAATGATCGCCTTGCTATGCGACAATGCCTTGGTGGCCATCTCCTTGCGTGGCAAGCGGTCCAACTGCCATGCGAGGGCGATCTGGACGCGCGCTACAAGTTCTGTCGAATCTGAAACGAGGATGACTTGGCTGTCGCTGCCATGCTCAGCTTGGCTCAGCAGGTCGGCGGCGACAAAGTCGGCATTGGCGGCGGCATCTGCGATCACGAGGACTTCGCTGGGCCCAGCAGGCATGTCGATGGCCACGCCTTCCATCTGCACGAGTTGCTTGGCCATCGTGACGTACTGATTGCCCGGGCCAAAGATTTTATCGACGCGGGGAATGCTTTCGGTGCCGTAGGCCATCGCAGCGATGGCTTGTGCACCGCCTACCTTGTACACGCGCGTTGCCCCCACAAGGGCAGCCGTGAAGCGAATTGTCGGATCGATTTCGCCATGCTTGTTGGGGGGGGTGCAGAGGATGATTTCCTTGCACCCTGCGATCTGGGCAGGAATGGCGAGCATGAGCAGGGTGGAGAAGAGGGGCGCGGTACCGCCGGGGATGTAGAGGCCGACTTTTTCGATGGCGACGCTTTTGCGCCAACAGCGCACGCCCGGCATCGTGTCGATCATGAGGGGCGACTCCTGCTGCGCGGCATGAAAGCGGCGGATGTTGTCGGCCGCAAGCCGAATGGCTGCTGCCAAGTCTGGGTCGATCTCGATGGCAAGCTCATCGGGCGTGAGCAGGAGTTGCGCGGGCGCAAAGCCGTCAAATTTGAGGCTGAGGGCGCTGAGGGCCGCATCGCCCTCTGCGCGCACTTGTGCGAGAATCGACTTCACTTGCGATTCCAGCTGTGCCGCAGGCTCTGCTGGCCGCTCCAGCAAAGCTGCCCAGTCGAGGCGTGGGGGAAAGAGGTGGGTTGTGATCATAATTTCTAAAACTTGGGAATAGTTAGCAGTTAGGAGTTAGCAGGTAGCAGTTGCGTCGCTCAAAACTGCTAACTGCTAACTGCTAACTCAAAGAATCATTTTTTCAATGGGACAGACGACAATGCCTTCAGCGCCAGCGGCCTTGAGGCGGCCGATGATTTCCCAGAACTCGTCTTCGTGGACCACGCTGTGGAGGCTGCTCCAACCTTCCATCGCCAAGGGCAAGATCGTGGGGCTTTTGATGCCGGGCAGGATCGCGCAGATCTGGTCGAGGGCTACGTTGGGGGCATTGAGCAGGATGTACTTGTTTTTGGAGGCATTTTTGACGGCACGCAGCCTGAAGAGCAGCTTATCGACCAAGGCACGTTTCGTCTCCGTCATATTCGGATTACCGACCAGGACGGCTTCGCTACGCATGACGGTCTCGACCTCGACGAGTCCGTTGCTCATGAGGGTGCTGCCCGAACTCACGATGTCAAAGATGGCCTCGGCAAGCCCGATCCCTGGCGCGATCTCGACACTGCCACCGATCTCTTCGATCTCGGCTGTGATCGCATTTTCCTGCAAAAATTGGCTGAGGATCTCTGGATAACTCGTGGCGATGCGCTTGCCTTGGAACCATCCGAGACCAGGATAGACTTCTTCGCGTCGGATCGCCAAGGAGAGCCGACACCTTGCAAATCCCAGTTGCTCGACGATTTCAAGGGTTTGTTTTTTCTCTAGGACGACATTTTCACCAAGGATACCTGCGTCTGCGACGCCATCTGCGACATATTTGGGAATGTCGTCGTCGCGCAGAAACAGCACTTCCAAGGGGAAGTTTTCGGCAGGGGCCAGCAGTTTCTGGCTACCACCTGTGCGGATCGAAATGCCGCATTCCTCTAGGAGTGCAAGGCTTTTCTCGCTCAGACGACCGCTTTTTTGGATCGCGATTCTCAGTTTTTCAGTTCCCATTGACCTTCTAAAATTGTCCTAACAACAAAAAAGCCTACCGGAGATCGGCAGGCCTTGGTATCATTTTGAGCAGATACGACAGCATCACCTTCACTCCGGCCTGTGGCTGGGGCAATGATGGTGGTGGTGCAGTGCTGTGTACATTTCTATTTCGTGAATTGTAAAGCGAATGTAGGCCCGACCTAGGATCATTTGCAAACCCAAGGCCAAAATTTGTTGGAATCGATTGATTGTGAATCATTTGATTATTTAGGAATCGATTTACAGCTGGGCATGGAGCTAGGGCATTTGATCTTTTGTGTAGCTAGGGGGGACGGGCTGCAGCCGCTGGGTGTTCAGCCATTGCGGTTCATAGCTGTTGATATTGAGCTGTTTGCGCCGGAGGCAAACGGTCGATTGCCCTGCGGCCGGAGGCCGCGGGCTCGCTGCGCCATTTGTTAGGCGCTCAAAATAAATGATGGGTATGTTTGGCCAATGGACAATAAAGGATGTAACCAATTCGTTTTGAATGCATTCTACTACGCAAAGATCCATCGTTTCACCACATTAGCCGTCGTCACCATGAAAATATTGCTATTGATTCCGATGCTGTGCGCAGGCAGCGCCCTTTTTGCCCAATACAATTCAGACAATCTCACTGTGAAATCAGAGGTCGCTGAAACGCAGTTTTCCTATGACAAACTGCGCATTTACCCCATCACCGCCAACCGCGTCTTCATCGAGGCCCACAAATCCATGGGCAATTTCACGCCACTCAAAACGGCGTTGGCCGATGGTACTGTGAAGATCATTGAGCACGGCGCCTTGGCTACCATGGATGCGCCCGATCTACCCGACGCTACCGAAGCAGGGGTATCCGCTTACGAGGAGTCGCTGCCTCCTACCGAACTCACCTTGACCGACCCTGCGATGCAACCCGCAGCAAATCATCAGGATGCAAATGGGCATGTCATCCGTCGTGAGGAATACAACCAACGAGCTGTCGATGCCCAAGTCGTGTATGTAGAACCTGTCATCGCAGTACAGAGCGAGATGAACTTTGCCGACGAGGCTGATAATGTGTCGGAGGAGTACTCTGGCAGTGCCAGCGATCAAGTCAACACGCTTTATATCCAAAATACGAGCAACGACAGTGTCTTCATTATGGCTGGCGAGGTGGTCAAGGGTGGCAAGCAAGACCGCGTGATCGCGATGGACATGGTGATTCCGCCGCATAGCGATGCGATAGACCTCTCCGTATTTTGTGTCGAGCATGGCCGCTGGACTTATGGCGACGGTGAAACCTCGGCAGCTGATGGCTTCACTTCGCAGGCTGCTGTTGCCAACACCAGTGTGCGCAGGGCCGCGATCGTAGAAAAAGACCAATCCATGGTCTGGAGCAAGGTGGAAGAAGTCACTTCTGCCAACGATGCTGCGTCTGAAACGGGCACCCTCAATGCGCTGGAACAAAGTACCGATTACCAAAAGGAGCTGGAAGCCTACCTCACAAAATTTGCAGACTTGCCACGCAGCAGCGCATCTGTGATCGGGGTGGTAGCCGTCACCGGCAATCGCGTGATCGGTTGTGATATGTTTGCGACGCCCGACCTCTTGCGCAATGCATTTCCCGACCTGCTGAAAAGTTACGCCTCTGAGGCGATCACCTCAGGTGCCAAAGTCTCTATCGGGAAATCGGTTGTGGACAAGTACATCGCCAACATTTTGGAGGAGTCCAAGCAAGCTGAGCGCGTCCAAGAAAAAGGCCAAATGTACAAGCGCGGTGCACGCACCATGCATATCTCGACGTTTTAAGTAGGTGGGCTACAGTGCGGATCAGCCGCGCTATTGCCTCACGCTCTCGAAAGGTCCCAGCAATTGGTGGCAAAGGTGCCGCCCTCCCAGGCGACGGTGCGGGCATGGGCCACAAAGGTCCAACCCAATTCACGAGCGGTCTCTAGAAAAAAAAGACTAGGATGGCGCTCTGGATCACTCAAGAGTAGCCTTCCTCCGGGTGCAAGCAATTGTGCTGCACAGGCGAGGATCGGCGCGTGGTTGCGGCGCTCATACAGCAGATCGGCCCCGAGGATAAAGTCATATTGCTCGCCGGCAGGAGGGAAGCGCCAGTCAAGATGGCGGGTTTCGACTTCCAAACCATTGAGGCGGGCACTGCCTTGCACAAATTCCAAGGGTTCGTCATACCAGTCGGTGATCACGACGTGGGCACCTGCCTGTGCAGCCGCCAAGCCTGCCACGCCCAAGCCAGCACCGAGCTCCAGCACGCGCTTGCCCGAAACCTCGGGCAAGGCTACAAAAAAATTGGCCAGGGCGATCGAGGCAGGCCATAGCATCGCCCAGTAGGGCAATCTTTCATCTTCCCCAAATGCTGATTGCGTCGTCTCAAGCACCAATTTCTCAGCCTCGATTGGCCGCCACAGGAGCAGCAGCTGGCCAGCGATGGTGATGGCATCGGTTTCACAGGGGAGATGGGCGATCATGTGTGGCATAGGTCAGGTTTTGCGCAAAAGTAGGCTTTGTGGGGCAATCGCAAATGCGGTGGAGGAAATTTTTCGGTCAGGCAGACTTGGCACCCACGACATAATAGGTCAAGATCGGGAAAAACGAGAATGATTCCCCCTTTGCAAAAACGGTGAGTTGACCGGATTGAAGGGAAGGCAATTGGAATGTGAGCCATGCGCCTGTGTCGTTGGTTTTGAGGGTGAAGGCGAGCGGTGTCTGTGCACCTTGTGGGTCGGTGAAATACAATTGGAAGTGCAATTCATTTGCGAATGCCTTTTCAAGAAAGATCGATTGCGATTGCGGATTGCTGACTAAGCTCTGCGTGCATGGCAAATAGCTTTCAAAAGCCATCGTGTGAAATGGATTCCAGACCAGTGGCCGATCAAAGAATGTAGCCCTGTCCATTGGCTGGGTGACCATTTGCCACTTGGCCTCAGCGGGAAAGTGGGTGTCGAGCAATTGGTGGGGTGAGGCGCAAAAGTAAGCGTAGTCGATCCCTGTTTTGCCCGGGTGGGGCGAAGCCCAAGTGGCATCCATCAATTGCCATTTTCCATAGATTTGAATGGCATTCCAAGCGTGGTTCGTTTGCTTTTGCTGTTCGCCAGGTTGGAAGCCATAGCCTTTGGCAAAACCACTCACGGTCGCGCATTTCAGGTGAACGGCTTCGCAAAGGTCCTCCATGAGTGCGGCATAGCCAGCGCAGACACCCATTTTGCGCGCCAGCACGGTCTCGGCACCTTGCGGCGCCATCGGCAGCCCGAGATTCCATTCTTTGTAGCTTTCCCAGTCATATCGGATGTTTTTGGCGACCCACGTGAATACCGTGAGTGCCTGGGTGTACTCGTCGGCAGATACAGCAGCGAGGTAAGTACCGAGCTGATCTATGCTTTGAATGGCCGTTGCAGGTGTCTGATCGACCCAGTTCATCGCCTTATGCTGCACGGGCGAGAGGGCGGCTTGCAAGCTACTGCACAGACAAAACAAGCCGAAGAGCATGGTAAGGCAAAATCTTAAAGGTAGCGTTTTCATAAGCTTACATATTTGAAGCTTGATGCTGCTGCATCCTCCAAGGTAACCCAACCCAACGATTTATTTTTTGGAAGACGATGATGGCTGACATCGCCTGGCCTAGGCCGTCTTCACTGCCACCATGAGCATATGCGTTTCAGGAAATGGCAATTCCTTCAACTGACCATCCTGGTATTCGTACAATGCCACTTTCCCCTTGTAGCGGTTATCGATGAGCCAGGCATTCGGGTAGGCTTTGGAGGATGGATCGATTTGAAAACCGACACGCTCCAATTGTTGCTGCCATTCCTCAAAGTCCCAGAAACAGAATTTCTCATGCATCTCGCTGCGCCAATTGTCGGCATAGTCTTTTTTGGAAATGAACTCCATGGCGTCGCCAAGGCTCATTTGGGCGTAGCGTTGGCCAGCAACCACGACCCACTCAAACGTGATCCCATCGCCTTCGCCTTCCCTAAATTCCCGCTCAAATATTTGAAACCGCGCCAAGGTGCTCCGTTGCAGCAGGTAAGCCTTCAATTCAGGCCCCGATTCAAAGGTCTGCTGGGTATCGGGTTCGCCATCGGCATTGTTGAGCCACAAGAGCACCGACTTGTCTTTGTCGGCTGGCCCGACGACGTCGCGGTTGATCCACGCGCCGCCCGGAATGAGCTCCTCGTGGCGGTTTTGGATGAAGCGTAGCAAGTCATTGCGGCCACCGTAGGATTCGATCTCGTGGGTGAGTGAGCTTGTGTGTACCGTATTCATCGAATTGGCTTCAAAGCAGAGGCCCTCGACAGCATTCTTTTGTGCAAAAAAGACAAATGGATTGCTGAATTCCTTGTTTTCCTTGCGTTGCAGACAGATCTGGTACAAAGCCCTGGCGACTTCGATGCCGATGAAGTCAGACTCACGGTAGCGGGCATCCTTGCAGGCAAGCAAGATCCATGTGCCGACGGCACAGCCGATGTCGCCGATGCGGCCTGGGCGAATGTGGGCTGCAGTCTCCTGGTATTTGAGCGCGGCGATTTCATCCATTTGCCGCACATAGCTGTTGTAGTCGCGCGTCTCAGTGAGGTCGCCATCTGAGCCGATGATCGCGTCTGAAAAGAGGCGCTTGATTTTTTCGCCGATGCCGTAGGTGCGCCAAATGAGAAAGGTGCTCTGGTGCATCTGGTCAAAGACGGCACGGTTGCGCTGCCATTCGCCTTGGTCTGTCGCGACCATTTCCACCAAGTCCCAAGGAGAAGGGCCGATGAGCGTATCAGCAGTGCCAGGCTGCAATTCCATCGGCAATACCTGAAAGCCGAGGGCGGCATACAGGTGCCGCACAGGAGAGGAGCAGACCACGACTGTGTTGGCAGGGTCGAGGTCGAGCATGCCTTCGCTCTCGTGACGGATCTTTTTGAGGGTATAGCTGGCGAAATCATCCAATTGCCCGACGTCGTCGATCCCAAAGACATAACTCGCGACCAGCAATTCCTGCGAAAAATCGAGTAAGGCCATGGCCCGCAAGTAGAAGGGCACAGGATTGCGGCGGGTATTGCTATGGTTGGCAGAGGTGACTGCCCAGACGACGCCCGTGATCGGCGTCTCACTGGTCATCGGTTGGCCATCGGCGTCAAGCTCGCCCGACAAGCCGTTGGCCACGATGCGGCTCAGGTATTTGAATTGATAGTCGGTGAGAGCGTGGTGACGGCCGGGAACGAGGAGATACATGGAGATCGATAATTGGTGATGTAGCGCAAAACGACCTGGGGTTATAGGCGGATTTTGTACGCGAGATCCGCCTACAGCTTGCCGCGTGTTTGTCTTGCTTAATTCCGGAAAGTCGGCTGGCTCTTCATCATCGCCGCGCGACCTGCGGCTGCTAAATCCTCTGAGAGGATCATCGCGGCATTCCAAAGAGCGATTTGTTGCAGGCTATCGCTCACGCTGTGGTCGCGCACATAGAGGAGGACCTCTTTGATGCCTCTGATGCTGAGCGGTGATTTGCTGGCAATCTGGGTGGCAATGGCACGCACGCCTGTCAGCAGGGCATCTTTGCTTTCAAATGACTTGTTGACGAGGCCGATGCGTTCAGCCTCGTCGGCGGATACATTGCGACCGGTGTAGGCCATCTCATTCACCAAGGCTGGACTCATGAACTTGGGCAGGCGCTGCAAGGAGCCGAGGTCGGCGACCATGCCGAGATCGATTTCTTTGATCGTGAAATAGGCATCTGCCGCGCAATAGCGCATGTCACATGCAGCGGCGAGGTCGAGGCCGCCACCTATGCAGCCGCCATGGATGGCGGCTAGGACGGGCTTGCGGCAGGCTTCGATGGCGTTCATGGGCGCTTGCAGCGCGAGCACGAGCTTGCGCAGCTTCTCTCGCTTGCGACCATCGCAAGTGTCATCGACCTTGGCATTGATGCTCAGCAGCAACTCGAGGTCGATGCCAGCACAGAAATGCTTACCATTGCCTTGTAAGATGACCACACGCACATCTTCATTGTCGTCCATGGCTGCAAATACCTCTGCCAATTCCCTGAAGGAGGTCTCTGTGAGGCAATTGGCCTTTTCGGGGCGATTGAGGCTGATCTCGGCGACATGGTCGGCGATGGTAACTTGCAGCGTCTCGTAATTCATTTTCTCGTCAGTAATTGTATTCAAACATGGGTAAGGGTAAACACTGATCCCTGCTCCAAGGTCTCCGCTTGGATGGTGGCGCCGATTTTTTTCACGATTTCCTTCGTGATGTAGAGTCCGAGGCCAGCGCCTGTTGCCTGCTTGCTACCACGGCCCATGTTGCTGAGGTCGCGATCGAGCAGGTGCGGCTCAAAGCCGATTCCGTGGTCCTCGACCTTCAAGGTCCAAACGTGGCCTTGGCCGTGGGCGACCAGTTTACAGAGGTTGTCTGAAGCGCCCTTGCGGCGAAAATCGATGGCATTTTGGAGCAGTTGGCGCAGGGCCAATTTGAGCAAAAAGGGATCAGCTTGCAATTCCTCCAAGCCTACGTCCTCCAAGACAAACTTTACTTCGTCGAAACCGCTGCGTTGTTGTAGCCCAGTGAGCAATTCGTCCCACATCGGGTGCAGATCGATCGGCTGTGGCTGCAGCACACGGGCATCGACCTCAACTTGATCGATGATTTGTTGCAAAATGCCGTCGAGGTGATCGGCCTTGGCACCGAGCATATTGAGGTAGGGCGATTCCCCTTGCTCTGCCTTGGCGACATCGACCAGGCCCTTCATTGTCTTGAGCGGGCCTTTGAGGTCGTGCGAGGATCTGTAAAGGAAGGTGTGCAAGCCCAGTCGAGCAGCTTCCTTGAGTTGGATTTCATGGTTGAGCTGCTCATTGGCTTCAGACAAGGCCATGGTGCGCTCAGTCACCTTGAATTCCAGTCGGGCATTGGCTTGATTTCTTTCCTTGTTGCGGCGCACCAGCACGATCGCGAGACCCGTCAAGAGCAAAACGCCTATCCCCATGGAAAAGAGCAGTATGCGCTGCCGATTGAGCGCGGCATCCTTTTGAATCAAGCTTTCCTTTTGGCTAAACTGAGCCGCTTGTTCCTCCTTTTCGATGCGGTACATGAGCTCCATCGTGCGCCCCTCGTTGCTCATTTGCTGCTTGTACATGCTGTCATTGGCGATGATCGCATTCTCAGCCCAGCGATAGGCTTCTACATAGTTTTTTTGGAGGGCGTATGCTTGGCGCAAACTGCCCGCAACGGCGGCGAGCACCTCGTATGTGTTGAACGAATCGGCAATGCTTTGTGCCATGAGGTTGTAGGCAATGGCACTGTCGAGCATTTTGTCTTTCAAATAGGAGTCGGCAATGTTGTGCAAATCCCTACTCATATCTGGCATGAGTCCGACCGATTCGTGAATCTTGAGGGCTTCACGGTTCATTTCTCGGCTACTTGCTTGCTGCCCGAGCAGTCCATAGATGTTACCGATATTGCCCATATAAGCGCCTTTGTTATAGGGACCTTCCGTTGCAGCAGAGTCTAGTGCCAGTTCATAATAATGCAGGGCCTCCGGCAGCCTTTGTTGGGCGCTATAGACGTTGCCAATTGTATTGTAGGCCGCAGATATACCCTTGAAATAGCCGATTTCCTTGCGGAGGGCGATCGCGATTTCCTGTTCTTTGAGTGCTTGCTCATAATTGCCATCAGCCATTTGCATGAGGCCGATGTTGCTGTGCAAATTGGCCAGCCATTTCTTGTCACCCGTCGTTTCAAAGAGCTTGAGCGCATCCACATAGGCTTTCAAGGCACGGTCAGACATGCCCAGCAGCTTGTAGCAATTGCCGAGCATATTGGTACTGCGTGCCAGCCGCCATGGATCGTGCAGCGAGTCGGCGATTTGCAAAGACTGCTTCACAAGCTTGATCACACTGTCGGGCCGCACAAACACCAATGCAATTTGCAGGTTTTGCATTTTGTCGAGGTAAGTCGTGTCTTTGATCCCGTGGGTGATCAAATCCTTATAAAGGCTATCTCCTTTCCTGGGGTCTTGGGCGCGCAGCCCGAGCGCTATCCCCAGCAAAATCATGCAAAATAAAAGTGGTCTTGTGATCCTGAACATCGCACAAGATAATAATTAATCAGGATTTGAGGAATGGTAAGGATGAACTAGGTGGTACAGTAAATTCAGAGGCCCCACGAACAGCTTACCCCAATTGCGGGTAATACCGCACGCTAGGCGGGCTGGTACACGCGGACCAATGCCCTTTGTCTGGCAAAAATGAGCTGTCCTAAAATCCTGATCTTTTTTGTAATTTCGCATTTGAATTGAATGCCCTTTTCTAGATGATCAAGAACTCCAATAGCTATTTTCTCTTCGCCATCCTACTGATGTGCTCTGTCGCCCTTCACGCGCAGC
>JANORP010000032.1:0-4712 GCA_031415375.1 Bacteroidota bacterium
TTTTTCTGGTGGATACATATTCCCGCTCGCCCCGGGGATGTTGGCCGGTGGCTGAGCGGGGCAAGTCCTGGGTGCTTTTCGGGGGTAGGCGATAAAATTTTGGGCAACGTCCAGCATTCGCCCGGAATCGACTGATGAAGGGCGGATGATGGACCTCTTGCCCAAAATTTTATCGTTTGCCCCCGAAAAGTGCACTAGATTCGCCTCGATCGGCTATTGGCCAACATCCTCGGGGCGAATTTGGACATGCCTCCACCAGAAAAATGGTTGCGAAACGAAAAATTGGTTGTCATACTAAAGGATGAAAGAGGATTGAATGGAGATGGTGTGTGAAGGCATGTAAAACGCAATAGCAATGGTACGGCCCGCACCAAATGGGTCTCTAGTTGTTTTCATGCAATCGCCCTACGATTCAGGTGTAGGACAAATTCTGAAATTGAAGCGGGAGCCGCTGTCCGCCTTGGTGGATGCCGGAACCTTGAGCCGTGCCTGTCCTGCTCAGAGAGCGGGAGCTCACGAATTGAATGCCCACCGAATTTGTCCTACACCTCTACGAATCCGCGCCAAATTCTTTTTTCCTATCGAAAAAGCCCTAAATTTGGCTGCTCAATAAGTTTAGGTTCAAATAGGATATTCGCATGCCACAGATCACCATCGACGGTAAGGCATTTTCTTATGAAGGGCAGCCGATGCTGCTCCAGTTTGCCCTCGACCACGGGGTCGAGATTCCATATTTCTGCTACCATCCCGCCATGTCTATCCCCACCAATTGCCGCATGTGCTTGGTGGAAGTCGGTTACCCGATGACAGACCGCGCTACGGGTGCACTCAAGTATGACGACAAAGGCGAGCTGATTGTGAGCTGGGGACGCAAGCCTGCAACGGCCTGCAACACACCCTTGGCTCCCAATTTGATAGTGAAAACCCACGCGAGCAGCGCTGTCGTCAAGGAATACCAGCAAAGCGTGCTCGAATACATGCTCGTCAACCACCCCCTCGATTGCCCCATCTGCGATCAGGCCGGCGAGTGCCCGCTCCAAATTTGGACTTACAAATATGGTCCAGAAGGCTCCCGCTACGAATCTAGCAAGGTCCACAAGCCCAAGCGTGTCGAGCTTGGACCCAATGTAGTCCTCGATGCAGAGCGCTGCATCAACTGCACACGTTGCGTGCGCTTCACCGAGGAAATCTCCAAGAGCGACCAGCTCACGATCATCGGTCGTGGTGAGAAAAATTATCCAAGCACAGGGCCTGGTCAGACGTTTGACGACCCCTATGCGATGAATACGATCGACATCTGCCCTGTCGGCGCCTTGACCAGCAAGGATTTCCGTTTCAAGGCCAGAGTCTGGGAAATGGCATATACCCCTGGTGTCTGCACGGGCTGCGCCAAAGGTTGCAGCATCGACGTCTGGGTGCGTGACAACAAAGTCTTGCGCCTCACACCCCGCGACAACGCTCAGGTAAACCAATATTGGATGTGTGATGCCGGCAGGCTCGACATCCACAAATTCAACATCGACCGTGTCTCTGGCCCACGTGCCAAGGGCGATGTGCCACTCGAATTTGAGAAAGGAATCGAGCTAGCTGCTGAGTTGATCCGCAAATGGGAAGGTACCGTACACTTTGTAGGTTCCTCCAGGGCGTCGCTGGAAAGCAACTACGCCCTGAAGTCACTGGCCAAGAAACTCAGCCCCAACCATAAATTGTTTTACCTCACCCACCATGAAAAAGGCTGGGGAGACAATTTCTTGCGCCGCGACGACCGCAGCCCCAACGCCAAAGGCTGTGAAATGCTTGGCATGGAAGCCATCACCGTGTCCAATCTCGTAAAGCGCCTACACGAAGGTGAATTCAAATTCATCTACATGCTCGAAGATACCGTGGCACTGCAAGCCGTGGCTGCCGCGAAGCACGAGCACCTCACCGTGATCGCCCACGCGACCCAGCATGTGCCTGGCATGGAAAAAATCGACGTCGTGCTGCCAGCAGCAACTGAGATCGAAACCGAGAGCATCTTCATCAATGAAGACGGCATCGCCCAATACACCCGCATGGCCAAGCAGATCACGCAGATGACGCCTGAGATGTGGATGCGCATGCCCAAAAGCCGCCTCGACAAGGCTGCAGTCGCGATCGATACATGGCGCCACTTGGAAAACATCCAAGATGTATTGCCTAGTTGGCGCATGCTATCGATGATCAGCCGACCACTCGGCAAAGATCTCGCGCTCAAAGACCACAAAGACGTCGTCGCAAAACTCAAAGCCGAACTCCCAGCCTTGAAAGACTTCAACGTGAGCTACAAAGTTCCAAAAGAAGCCTTCAAGACCACACAATTCGACTTCGCCATTAAATAGGAGCCGAATTTTAAGAATTCCCAGAATCCACCTTTTAGGTGAATTCTGGGAATTTTCTTTTTATGGGAATGGAAGACCTAGCAATTCTAGGACCCGAATGCGGCAATCAATACCGTAAAATAAATCTATTTTTAAATGATTCATTGCCCAAATGGATGACTCGTTCGCACAAAGATGTACCCAGCGGACAAAAAAGTCTATCCATCCAAGCAACCACAGAATTCACGAACCCGGTTAATTCTGCAAATTCTGCGACTCAATGGCACCCGCAACCCCTGCCTCTAGCAGAGAAATCCAAAAAGGACAAAGCTGGCTTGGCCGCCTTGTGCGCGGTGCGCGCAGGGGCGTGCTTGTGTACACGGTAAGGCGAGCAGGCGCAAAGCGCGATCATGCTCACTACCATTGCCAAACCGAAAAATCGACGCTGTCTCATCTCATTCAATTGTTGAAAGCCGTTCAAAAATAGCCGTATTCTCCGTAGCACGATCGATTGGGCCAATCCAAAATCGTAACGTGCCTCACGATCAAAAACAATCAGGATACGCAAAGAGTTACGCAGATGTTGGTTGCGATAAACTGCCGCAGCGATGCGTGAAGCCAACGAAAATTTCTAATTTCGCAGTATCAAAGGTGGCGATGCCATCTGCTCACAACGTCTTAAACATCTACACAATGGCTTTTACACTCCCCTCCCTCCCCTACGCTTACGATGCTTTGGAGCCGCATATCGATGCGCGCACGATGGAAATCCACCACACCAAGCACCATCAAGCCTATACCAATAACCTCAATGCTGCCATCGAAGGCACCGACCTTGCAGGTAAGACCATTGAGGAAATCTTGGCTGGCGCACTCGCAGGCGCACCCGCAATCCGCAACAACGGCGGTGGATTCTGGAACCACAACCTTTTTTGGGAATGCATGAGTCCCAATGGCGGTGGCCTGCCTACAGGCGAATTGGCAGCGGCCATCGACCGCGACTTCGGCAATTTTGCCGACTTCAAAACCAAATTCAATGCTGCAGCGACCACGCGCTTTGGCTCTGGCTGGGCCTGGCTTGTCAAAGGTGACGACGGCAAGCTCACCGTCACCAGCACCGCCAACCAAGACAATGCCTTGATGGAGCCTGGCACAGGCACTCCCATTCTCGGCTTGGATGTCTGGGAACACGCCTATTACCTCAATTACCAAAATCGCCGTCCAGACTACATCGGCGCATTCTGGAACGTGATCAATTGGAACAAAGTCGCAGAATTGTTTGCACTATAAGTCGCCCAGCGACGCTAGCGCATCTGGAAACTCGTCGGTACAACACTGTTGGCCCGACGAGTTTTGTTTTTTGCCCTACCAGTTTGGGGAAATGTGCAGCGGCGATCGGTATTTTGGATCGATGAAGGCGGGGGATTGATGCCTTAGCAGATCAGCAAGTCCTTGGTACTTGCACTCACATACAGCACATTGGCGTAGTTGCGGCCCACCTTGATGGCACTGTTGCTGATGCCATAGATACCATAGAAAAAATACCCATAGCCAAACACCAAGTCGTTGAGGTCATTGATATAGGTGTGCATCTTGTCTTGCGGATTGAAGCTCACTTCGCAGTAAATCGCTGCGATCTTGCCCGCTTTGAGCAGTTGGTCAAAGCCTTGGATCACCGACAGTTCAAAACCTTCGGTGTCGATCTTGAGCAGGTCGATCTCTGCAATTCCCCTTTCCCTACACACCGCATCGCCAGTCAAAATTGTAATCGTCTCTGTTTGGGCATCCGCCTCTGCATTCATCGCCCAGTCATTCAAAGAGTTGGAAACCGACTCGTCCGCTGGAAACAAACGAATTTCTCGACTCTCTTTGTGTGCACCCAGCGCTGCATGTGTGCAATGCACCTGCGGATAAGCCTCGGTGTTGGTGAGGAGCTGCTGAAAAGTCCCTGCGACAGGCTCAAAGGAATAGACGGTCGCCTGCGGAAACGCGGTGCAGACCTCGACCGCAGTTTGACCCGTATTGGCACCGACATCAAATACTGTGCGCATCGGCAACAAAAGGCGATGCTCCAATTCGCTGAAAAGATCGTAACCGACAGGTGCATGCACCTTCTTGAAAATCTCGTAGCCTGTGAGCGCTGAAATTTTGCGTAAAATCCGAGTCTTGAACTTGATTTTTTCCATGAAAGCAGTTCCTGTTAATGTGAAGCTGCACACGCAGCGAAAATCGACTATCGCACGCAGAAATGAAAATGATTTGTAACAGGCCGACCACAATTTTACCGGGGGCCGGTGCATGCGCCCGCAGCGATCACCGCGTCACCTAGATCGTGCTTGAAAGACGATCGCATTTTCCAGCACCATCGTCATC
>JANORP010000033.1:0-12520 GCA_031415375.1 Bacteroidota bacterium
AAGGGTGGGAACCGTACCTTTGGAACTCTTTTTGAACATCGATGCAACTTTGATTCCCTTGCAAGCTATTAGGCAATATCCATTTTAACTAATTGATTATTAACATATTGGTGTGGATATTGGTTTTCGGAGTGGACTCAAACTTATTTCAATTCCTTTGAACTCGGCTGGTGGCATTGTCCTGCATAATTCAGAGAGAAATTCATCAAGGAACCACTCTGGAATTGCTTTGACAATTGAAACGCATAGGAGTCTTGTTATTTTTTCGGGAGATTTTGAATATTCGCAAATCTCAAATTCAATCCTGTCGCGTATTGGCAGGCAATTAGACCATTATTTTGTTGTCCCCCATCATGGAGGCAAGGCGGGAATATTCCAGTACGCAGCCATCGCAGGATCCCACCAAAAAGACGCCATTATTTCCGTTGGAACAAACAATTATCGCCCTAGGCACCCTCAGGCTTCCTACATTAACAACCTGACCAATGTTGGCTTCAATGTTGTAAGAACCGATATCATCAATTCGGATTATGTCACTGTGATTTGATTAATGAAAATTCAACTAATGTCAGCTAGCACCCAATCCACCTCCTCCATCGTCTCCAAAGTCTGGTCATTCTGCAATACCCGCAGTTTGGGTCGCCTAAATTTGGGCCGCAAAAATTGGGGAAAATTGGTTTTGCGAAATGTGGGTGTGATCGTAGGGACAGGTCGCGACCTGTCCCTACGATCACACAATACCGTTCCATCGGAATTGCCACCAATGGGGCATCTGAATTTGATAAACCAAATTTCCACGTCATTTCAATGACCCAATACCGCCGCAAAGCCACCATCCGCCTGCCGGGATACGATTATAGCCAAGATGGCTATTATTTTGTGACGTCCTGCGTGCAGGATAAGCAGTGCCATTTCGGCCATGTCATCGATGATGAAATGGTATTGAATTCGTTCGGACAAATTGCGCAAGATCAATGGGATTGGTTATTGAATCAATATCCCTATATCGCATCGCATGCATTTGTTGTGATGCCGAATCATATCCATGCGGTGTTGGAAATCAATCGGGGATTGTTGGAAATGGGGGATGACGGTCAACGTGACGGTCAACGTAATGTTGTAGGGACAGGTCGCGACCTGTCCCTACACCGTAACCACAATGATTCACCGACCGACCAACCCATCAAAATCAAACCCCTAGATCAATTGTTGGGGGCCTATAAAACCACGACGTCCAAATTGATTCATTTGGCGGGATTGCCGGAATTCAAATGGCAGCGGTCCTACCATGATCATATCATTCGCGCGGAGGATTCCTACGAACGGATCGTTGCCTATATTCATTCCAATCCTGCCCGTTGGCCGGAAGACAAATTTTATCATTCATAAACCAGATATCATGTCCACCACCACCCAAAACACATCCTCCATCGTCTCCAAAGTCTGGTCATTCTGCAACACGCTCCGCGACGATGGCGTGGGTTATGGCGACTACCTGGAGCAGCTCACCTATCTGCTGTTTCTGAAAATGGCAGACGAGTATAGCAAGCCGCCGCATAACCGCGTGATGCCGATCCCTGCGACCTACAACTGGGGTAGCCTCGTGGATTTGCGTGGTGCTGAGCTGGAAACGCATTACAATAGCCTGCTGCGGGAATTGGGCAAGGAAAAGGGCATCCTCGGGCAGATCTTCACCAAGAGCCAAAACAAGATCCAAGACCCGGCCAAGCTGAGCAAGATCATTTTGATGATCGACGCGGAGAATTGGCTGATGATGGGTGTGAAAGACAAGGGGGACATCTATGAGGGGCTGCTGGAAAAGAATGCGGAGGACACCAAGAGCGGGGCCGGGCAGTATTTTACGCCACGGGCATTGATCAGGGCGATGGTGGAGTGCCTGGCACCCGAACCGATGAAGACCATCGCCGACCCGGCCTGCGGCACGGGGGGATTTTTCCTCGCGGCCTACGACTACCTTGTGGAGCACCACAAGCTCGACAAGGCGCAGAGCAAGTTCCTGAAATACGAGACGTTTTGGGGGAATGAGATCGTGGCGAGCACGCGCCGCCTCGCGCTCATGAACCTCTTCCTGCACAACATCGGGGACATCGACAGCGACAATTTCATCTCGCCCGCCGATGCGCTCATTGCGTCGAGCAGCGATCACTACGACTACATCCTCGCGAATCCGCCGTTTGGGAAAAAGAGCAGTTCGACGTTCACGAATGCCGAGGGCGAGCAGGAAAAGGAAGACCTGACCTACAACCGCCCCGACTTCTGGGCGACGACGAGCAACAAGCAGCTGAATTTCTTGCAGCACATCAAGACGATGCTCAAGATCAGTGGCCGCGCCGCAGTCGTCTTGCCCGACAACGTGCTCTTCGAGGGTGGCGCGGGCGAGACCGTGCGCCGCAAGCTGCTCGAAACCACGGATGTCCACACGATCCTGCGCCTGCCCACGGGCATCTTCTACGCCCAAGGCGTGAAGGCAAATGTGATCTTCTTCGACAACAAGGCAAGCAGCAAGGATGCGCACACCAAGGAAGTCTGGGTCTATGACTACCGCACCAACATCCACCACACCCTCAAAAAGAGCACTCTGAAGCTGGAAGACCTCCGCGACTTCATCACCTGCTACAACCCCGCCAATCGGAATGTGCGCAAGGAGACCTACGACGCGGTCAAGAGCCCCGAAGGCCGCTGGCGCAAGTTCAGCTACGCCGACCTGATCGCCCGCGACAAGACCTCCCTAGACATCACCTGGCTCAAGGACAAGTCGCTGGCCGATTTGGACAATCTGCCCGATCCCGATGTGCTGGCCGAGGAGATCATTGAGAATTTGGAGGCGGGTCTGGATAGTTTTCGGAGTGTGTTAAGGGGGTTGGCTAAATGAGCGATGTAAATGAGCAGTATAAGAAAGAGGAGTGTAATTGGAGTTGCGTCCATTTTCCAATCAATTGATGATCAGCAATTTGTGGGCGTGATTGGGCTTTGCGGATGCGACACAAAGCGGTCGTCATTTCCCCGAGCCCGAGGCCTCCGGCCGAAGGGCAATTGACCCCCGCCTTCTGCGGGACAGGCATTCGCCTCTGGCATAAACGGCTCAATATCAACGACTACGAGACGCAATTGCCGAAGGCAAACGGTCGATAGCCCCACGGCTCTCGCCTTGCGGAACAGGCGGCAGCCGTGGGCTCCCCTAAAGTGCCACACACTCAAATCAATTGACGATCAGCAATTTGTGCCAAATGACTTGGCTTGGTTGATGCGACACAATGGGGTAGTCATCTCACAATTTGTCTCCAATACTTTGCACCTTCATCAAATTCCGCTAGCTTTATCCCCTGTCGAAATATCATGTTGAATATGACGCTTACAGAAAATTTTCAAGACGCGACTGAGCGCGTCAAGGCCCTCACCAACCGTCCCAGCAATGAGCAGTTGCTCAACCTCTACGCCTTGTACAAGCAGGCGACCGAGGGGGATGTGCATGGCGACAAGCCGGGCATGTTTGATTTCAAGGGTGCTGCCAAATATGCTGCTTGGGAAACCTTGGTTGGCACGAGCGCAGATGCTGCGATGGAGCGTTACATCGCCTTGGTCGATGAACTGCTCGCAACCGTGGGCTGAGTCGCCCTCGGCAGTTTGCACGCATCCATTTCCGATTCCTGTAAAGCAACGCGCCAATTCTCCATTTCTGGGAGTATATTTGCCAAAGCTGCAAGGTCGGCGCATCACCGTTACCGAACTGCGTTTGATGTTTATGATGGGATTCCTTTTGCACATCCGTTTGGGGCTACGCTGGCACATGCTGGCTTTTTTGTTGTTGAGTGTCATCACCCTTTCCCCTACCCTCTTGCAGGCGCAGGATGATGGCGGCGACAAAAAGGAAAAGAAAGAAAAGCCTGTCAAACCACCCAAGGAGAAGCCGGTAAAGGCTGAAAAGGAGAAAAAAGAAAAACCAGTCAAGGAAAAGAAAACAAAACCAGCCAAGCCACCCAAGGGCCAAGATGATGACGCTGGCGACGATGAAGCGATCGACGACGACGCTGGCGGCAAGAAAAAGAAGAAAAAGGCCAAAAAGGCGGACACCGAGGCCACAAGCACAGAGGTCTCAGATAGCAATAGCACGGCATCCAAAAACCGACGTGCCAATGTGAAGGGTGGCGCAGTAAAACACGGCAACCTCGTGCCTTGCCAGCGCTACAAGCGGGGCTACATGGAATTCATCGACAAAAACAACGTCCATATTGCCATACGTCGCAAGCGGCACAAGGAAATCCATTACAATGGCAACCGAGGCATGCGTGTGATCAAGAACCGCAAGATTTCGCGCGACCAGAAAAAAGACAAGTCCATTGCCAAAATGCACAAAGACAAGCAGGGCAAAATCAAGGACAAGGGGAACAAGCTGGTATTCAAGATCGATTGGACGGGCGAGTGTGAATACAAGCTCACTTTCAAAAAAAGCAAGAAGCCGACACGGTTTGAAAAAGGCTGGGAAATGGACTGTCGCATCACCCAATGCTATGAAGACTACTATGATTGTGATTGTGACCTGCACGACATCATACAGTATGGGTCGGTGCGCAAGCGCATGACCAAGCAAGAGATCGCCACCCGCGACCGTGAAGCAGCTGAGGCAGTGATCGCCAAGGAATTGGAGATCAAGGCCGCCGAGGAAGCCAAGGTCAAGCAAGATGAAGAGCAAGCACTTATCAAGGCCTCAGAGGACCAAATCTTCGGTCCGATCAAGCGCATAGAGAGCGGCAGCATCAACGAGTCGCAACCCGATGCGCTTGCCACACCCAATGCCAAGGGTGGCCTAGGCGACAAGACCGCCAAGACGCCTGACAAAACCGCACCTGATCCCCTGAAAAAGGAGCCCGCAGCGAAGCCTGAGAAACCACTCAAGGAAGATGCGGGCACCAAGCCGCCCAAGGAAAAGCAGGAAAAGGAAGCCAAGGCCCCCAAGGAGAAAAAAGAGAAGGCCGCCAAAGCCCCCAAGGAAAAGAAGGAAAAGGCCGCCAAAGCGCCCAAGGAGAAGAAGGAAAAGGCTCCCAAGGAACCCAAAGTACCCAAGGAGAAACCTGAGAAAGCACCCAAGGAGGAAAAAAGCGATGAATGACATGACACGGTTTCCTTGGCAAAGGAACGCGGCCAAATGGGGCCGCCTAGCTGCACTCATCGCCGTAGTACTTTTCGCTTTGCAAGCTTGCAAGTCTGGAACCGGTACCGAATCGGCTGGCGGCGATCCACAAATCGTAGAGGCAGCAGAACAAATGCTCACGACAGAGAGCGATAGCGCATTTGAGGCCATGGAAGACCTCGACCGAGGCGACCGCGAAAACTGGCAAAAACCGCAGATGGTGATCAGCCGCCTGGGCGACCTGAGCGACAAGGTCGTCGCCGACATCGGGGCCGGCACAGGCTATTTCTCGATGCCACTGGCCCGCAAAGCCAAAAAAGTTATTGCGATCGACATCGAGCAGCAATTCCTCGACTACATCAACCGTCGTTTGCAGCACACGCCCGACCGCAAAAGCCTCAACATCGAGACGCGGCTCACCAAAGAAGACGAGCCCAACCTCGCCGCTGCAGAAGCAGACCTGGTCTTGATCGTGAACACCTACGGCTACATCAGCCACCGCGTCGATTATTTCAGCAAGGTCTGGAAGGGCCTCAAGCCCGCAGGACGACTCGTCGTGATCGATTTCAAAAAAGAGCCCTTGCCCGTGGGCCCAGCCACTGAAGACAAGCTGGACGCCAAGCAAGTGAGCGCCGAGCTCGACAGCGCTGGTTTTCGCACCCTCACGGTAGATTACACGAGCCTCGACTATCAATACACATTGACCGCTGAGAAGCGGGCACACTGAACGGCAACGACATGGCCATGCCCGCGTCCCTCGTCCCATCCATCTCCGCTGCGCTTGAGGCCGCTGCGGATCCTGGTTTTCAAGCTCGACAACAGGGCTATAGCAAGGAGCCGATCTTGAGCATCGGTGTGCGCACAAGTGCAGTGCGTACCATCGCCAAGGCATTTTTTCCCCAAGTACAAGCGCTCCCATTGCCCCCCTTTTTGGAAGCCTGCGAGGCCCTGCTCATCGTGGGCACCGTCGAGCATCGTTGCATCGCATTTGCGTGGGCCTATCGCCGCCGCAAAGCTTTGGGTCCTGAAAACTTCGACACACTTTTCACTTGGCTTTGCAACTATGTGCATGATTGGGCGGCCTGTGATCAATTGTGTTGTGAGGTATTTGGAGCATTTATGATCCGCTATCCAGTACATGCCTCCAAAGTAATCGACTGGGCAGGCAGCGACAACCGCTGGTTGCGCCGGGCGGCTGCCGTGGTCTTGATTCCCGACTTGCGCGGTGCGGCTACATTTTTGCCCCTCATCCTGCAAGTCGCCACGACCCTACTCTCCGACCGCGACGACCTCGTCCAAAAAGGGTATGGCTGGGCACTCAAAGAGGCCATGGAAACCCGTCCCGCCGAAACCTGGGCCTTCGTGCTCGCGCACAAGGCAGCCATGTCACGCACAGCCTTGCGCTACGCCATCGAGAAATGTAGCCCCGCCCAAAAAGCAGCAGCCATGAATCCTGCCTCGGCAGACATCTTCCCTCATTCATAGTCCCATGGAAATACCCACCATCCCCATCCGCCGCAACCCCCGCCTCGCCTTTGCAATCTTGCTGCTAGGCGTCGTGGTCGCAGGTATCGGTCTCTTTTTTGGTCAATTCTTTGTCGTCTT
Source organism: Bacteroidota bacterium (assembly GCA_031415375.1). GTDB lineage: Bacteria > Bacteroidota > Bacteroidia > J057 > JADKCL01 > JADKCL01. The sequence continues at coordinate 6,755 of JANORP010000033.1, forward strand.
TTTGGGCGTGATGCCCGTCTTGCTCGCGGGAATGATGATGCTCAATGCGATGGTGGTGCTGAGCGACGATGCCGTCGAATTGAAAAACATATTTGGGTTTACCCGTGCCAGGCACGCCCACGATGGCTTGCACTTGTTGCGCCTCCAAGACGATGTCCTCTACATCCAAAAAGGCGACATGCAAGCCCCTTTGCGCCGCATCGTCAAAAGCCGTTTGCACCCCGGTGACTGGCAGGTGATGGTGGACAGCTTGGAAAAAATCAGGGAAATGCGTCTCCCCAAAGGCAAAACCAAGCCCAGCCGCTAGGCCTGCTACAGGCCATCCTTGCGTGCCACACACCGACAAGACACGTGTCTGCAATGGCGAGTCTTTGATCGTTTTGCTGCGTGGAGCCACGTTTTTGCATCGCCCATTGACTTTCCCCGTGCAACCCTTCGCCGCGCCTACATTTTCACTAAATTTGCAATGTAAGTTTGTGTTATGACGCCTTTGCATCCCTCCATCGTGCATTTTCCAATCGTGCTGCTCATCGCAGCCGGCGGACTCTACGTGGTCGGTGGACTGCTCAAAAAACCAAGCGTCGAGCGCATCGGTTTTGTATTCCATGCTGCCGGACTCCTCGGCTGCATCCTCGCCATCTTTACGGGCGACTACCAAGCCGATCATATCGCCTCCAATGCCACGATCGATGCCCTTGTGCAGCGCCACGAATCCATGGTGACCATGGCCACTTATGGCTTTGGGATGCTCGGTATATGGGCTTTTGTGCGACAGCAATCGACTTTGAAGCTGGAAAAGATCGCCTTTGCGGTGCTCTTTGTGGGACTAAATGTCTTTTTGGGCTTCGGGGCGCATGTCGGTGCCGAGATGGTCTATGACCATGGTGCAGGCGTCGCGCCAATGATGCCCCACATGCATTCCCAACCAACCATGTCGGCACCAGCTTCCATTTCCCTTGATTCTACAATAAGATAAGCTATGAAACGCATCCACAACCTCCGAATTTTGCTCCTATTGCCCGCTTTGGCCACGCTAGTATGGCTACCAGGCTGCGGTGCAAAAGGCAATGCCTCCGCTGAATTTTGGGTGAGGGGCAATTGCGAAATGTGCAAAGCCACCATCGAAGCTTCCCTCACCGCCAACCCGGGCGTCGCCGCCGCCGACTACCAGATCGAAACGCAGACATTGCACGTGGACTATGACTCCACGCAAGTAAACCTTGCTGGTTTGCATGCCGCCTGTGCAAGTGCTGGCTACGAGACCAAAACACAAGCAGCCCAGGAAGAAGCCTACGCCGAATTGCCGAAATGCTGCAAAAAACCCGAGGACCAGTGAGCACAAAAGCGCTTGGAGATCGGCCTTGGCGGCGCATAGCAGCGATCCTATGGATGCTGCTTGTTTTCGGGAATACAGGCATGGGGCAGACCCCTGAAGACCTTGCCAAAATGGCCAAAATCGAGCGCATCCTCGACGACGGCCGTGGCGAAGAGGCATTTCGCACCGCCAAATCCTGGACCGACGCACAGTTTGAATCCCTCCCCGTTGCCGATGCCATCGTCGGCAACCTCCAACTCTGGCTCGGGGCGCTCTACCTGCGTGCAGGCAGATTTCAGGAGGCCCAGCAATGGACGCAGCGGTCGCTCGACCATCGCCTGCAGCATCACAAGAAGGGCGATTTGCAGATCGGCGACGCCCACCTGCAAATGGCAAAGGTGCATTTGGAGGCTGGCGAGGTAGAACCCGCCGAGGCGCAGCTCGCCATGGCCGACGCGCGGTACAAAGCCGCTGGCGAGGCCGGCAAAGCAACGCGGCTGATCGTGCTCGCGCAACGTGCAGGGCTTTGCCTCATGCAAGGCCGCCTCTCTGAGGCCGAGCGCCGCTACGACACCATCCTGCGATTCCAAGCAGCCATGCTCGGCGACCAGCATCCCGATCTCGCCCAGACCCTCAACAACCTGGGCGGCACCTACCTCGCACAAGGCAATGCCAGCAAGGCCCGAGGCGCCTACGAGCAAGCCCTGCAATTGCAGACAGCCGCACTTGGAGCCGATGCCCCTGCCCTCGCGACCACCGCGACCAATCTCGGGGTGATGTATGACCAAAATGCCGACTATGACCAAGCTGAGCGCTATCTCTTGCAAGCCTACGCCATCCGCAGCAAGGCCCTGCAACTCCATGATCCCTTGCTATTGGTATCGCTCGACAATCTCGTGAGCTTTTACCTCAAGCGGGAAGCCTATCCCAAGGCCGAGGCCATCCTCGATGCGGCTCGGCAGCAACGGGAGCAGCGCCTGGGCGCCGACCAGCCCGCCGTGGCCGAGATCATGGATCGTTTTGCCACCTTGTCCATGGCACGCAACCAAGCAGCCCTTGCCGAGCACTATTGGCTCAAAGCCCTCCAAATTCGCGAAAACAGCCTCGGCCCACAAAACGAGGCCGTCGCAGCGACCCTCTACAACCTCGGCAAGCTGGAAAACATACTCGGCAAACACGACCAAGCCCGCATACACCTCAACTGGGCCAGCGACATCTATGAATACCAAACCATCGGCAACGAGGCGCAAGTCACCGCCATCTTGTCTGAGCTCTTCATGTGTGACTTCATGCAAGGCAAGTTGGATGCAGCAGAGGAGAATCTGAACCTCATGTACACCATCAAGACCGAAGTCTATGGGCCCCGCCATCCAGAGACTCTCGGAGTCATGGAGGAGCAGGTAAAATTCTACAAAAACGTAGGCTGGGACAGCAAGGCCGAGGCCACAGAGGCCAGGATGCTCCAAGCCAAGACGGGGAAATAGGGTGGTGGGCTGTCGCGGGTGAATGCGTCGCAACATATCTACACATTCCGATATTTCCATGCCCCATTTAGCCTGTTTTACATTTTTTACATCACCCAGCCGACAATTCGGAGGGAAAATCCTTCCAGTCAGCCTAAAAAGAGCATCTCCCGGCTTTGAATACCCTCTATCGGCTAGCCAATTGCAAAAAACCAAACACGACTACCTTTAATCACCTGACAATCAATGCTAATATTTTGGCCTAAGCTCCAATTTTTCGTCTAGAAAACTCAACATATTCCTGCTTTTTGCGTATATTGATGTAGGTTCAAAAAGGTACATATTCCCGCTCAAAAAGCTTCATTTCACGTTTTGTGCTGCATCGGCCATGCTGCGCACAGCCAACTGTTTTGCTGAATATTTCGATTCCATGAAATACTTTCGATCTCATTTTATGGAATCGGCAGGCCCCTTGCATCTATAGGGCACCACAGAGATCACCAACACCACCTTCTATTTTTCCAACTTTATGAAACGCACTACAACCAACGGCTTCACGTTTGCAAAATCCTTTTCCTTCTTCCTACTGCTCGTCGTCGCCTCATTTGGCTGCGAAAAAGAATTGATCAAGCGTGCAAGCCAAACTCCTGCCGCCCAATTTGATGGGATCAATGGCATCCAACGCCCGATTGCACAATGTGGCGCATCTACCTTCTCCACCGTGATCGCAGGCCCCAGCAACCTCGGCACTGCCGAAATCCTCAACAGCAGCGACAAGCTCTATGTGATCATGGACATGAATCCATTTAAATTCATCGACCAGATCAAAATCTATGTCGGAGACCGTGCGCTCATGCCACTCAATGCCGATGGCGACGCGCTCACAGAGGCATTTGCCTACCAGTACCAATTGGCAGTGCCAGCCAATGACTACACGTTTTCAGTCCCGCTCACGTCGATCGCTGCCTGCAATGACATCGTGATCTGGACGCGCGTGAAGACGCGCAACGTGTTTGGCAACGTGATCAGCACGACCGACGCTTGGATGAGCGGCACCCCGCTCGCCAACTGCTTCAGCATGCGCTATTGCGTGACTGCCTGCGTGACTGGCAACACGGGCCCAACTTCAGTGCAATAAGGAATCTCATTTGTTCATATCGTACCTAGAGCCGTTGCGACCTGCGCAGCGGCTTTTTTTTGAGATGCCGATCGGGATGATGCCCAGTACCGCCATGTATGCAAAATGCTGGCCTAAAGCGCGCTTCCTTCAAATCAGCACCCTGTTGAAACAATGGCTTTTGAGAATGCTGGGAATGCGGTATTTTTGCCCCTTTGAGGAAAATGTGCGCATGAAACAATTGATCCAACTGCTGCCCGACCACATCGCCAACCAGATTGCTGCTGGCGAGGTGGTGCAGCGCCCTGCCTCGGTGGTGAAGGAATTGCTGGAAAATGCGGTCGATGCAGGAGCATCACGTATCGAGCTGGTCATCAAAGACGCTGGCAAAGCCCTCGTCCAGGTGATCGACAATGGCTGCGGCATGGGCGCCGCCGATGCCCGCATGTCGTTTGAGCGCCACGCGACCAGCAAGATCCGCAAGTCAGAAGACTTGTTCAACATTCGCACGATGGGTTTCAGGGGCGAGGCGATGGCCAGTATCGCGGCTGTCGCGCAGGTGCAATTGCGCTCGCGCTTGCACGATGCCGATTTGGGCCATGAAATCGTGATCGAAGGCAGCGAAATCAAAAAGATGGAGCCCTGCGTCTGCCCCAAAGGCACCTCGCTCCAAGTGAAAAATTTATTTTTCAACGTGCCCGCCCGTCGTAACTTCCTCAAGAGCAACCCCGTCGAGATCAGGCATATCATCCACGAATTCATTCGGGTGGCGCTTGCGCAGCCTGAGATCGGGATGCGGTTTGAAAATCAAGGCACCGTCGTCTATGACCTGCCTTCGCAGGGCTTGGAAGACCGCCTCATTGCCCTGATTGGCAAGGACTACAAGGGGCAGCTGATCCCCATCGGCGAGGTCACGCCCTACGTCGGCATACAAGGATTTGTGGCCCAGCCAGAGATCTGCAAGCGCAAGTCGGGCGAGCAGTACTTTTTTGTAAATCGCCGCTTCATCAAGAGTTCCTACCTGCACCATGCCGTCAAGCGGGCCTATGAGGGCCTGATCCCCGAGGATGCGCATCCCTTTTATTGCATTTTCCTGGACATCGCCCCCGAGCATGTGGACATCAACATCCACCCGACCAAGACCGAAATCAAATTTGACGACGAGCGCACGGTCTATCAACTGCTGCACAGCGTGGTGCGCAAGGGCATCGGGGAGCATCACCAGGCCCCTATCATGCGGAACGACGAGGAGGAGAGCTTCATGCGCCTCATCGCACAAGTGCCGCTCCCGAGCGTGGAGACCACGCAGTCGATCAGCAATTATAGCAGCAGACCCAGCACGGGCCTGCTGAGCGGCAAGGGACCCGGCAAGCCGATCGACACCGGCCGCAATTGGGGGGATATGAATCCGGGCGGATGGAATGAAAGCGGTGGGAATATGAAGCGGGAGGCGATCCCCAATTTCCTCTTTCCCGACGCACCGACCCAGCAGGAAAAACACGTGCAAGAATCCCCACAGCCGCTGGGATTTCTCGCGCAAATGGGCAATCGCTATATCGTGAGCCAAAGCAAAGATGGCCTCATCGTGATCGACCAATGTCATGCCCACCAGCGCATCCTCTTTGAACGGTTGCGCAGGGCGGGTGGCAAGACAGCATTGGCGAGCCAGGGATTGCTGTTTCCACGCACCCTCAGTTTCTCGCCCATCGATTTCAGCTTCATGCGCGAGGTCGAGGCCGAGGTGCGCCTCATGGGATTTGACCTCAACGAGTTTGGACAAAATACCTATATCCTGCACGGCGTGCCCGCTGAACTCAAAGGCAGCAAAGCCGAGAAATTTTTTGAAGAAATCATCGCCGAGGTGCGCGAGG
>JANORP010000034.1:0-15776 GCA_031415375.1 Bacteroidota bacterium
CAAGACGACATTTGCACCGAGTACAAATGCGCAAAAGATCGCAAAGACAAGGCTTACCTTGCCCCAAGCGATCGGCAACAATTGAAACGGAACCATGATAAACGTCCATAGTGGGCTAGAAAAGCCCTCTACAGGTTCACCAAATTTTGCCCAGTTCAAGCCGTGCCCTTGCGTGAGATTTTTGGCATAGGTCATGCTGATCATCGCATCGTCAAAAAGGCTGTAATAGCGCTCGCCATTCAGCTCAAACGAAGATTGATAAATGAACCATCCTGACCAAACAGCCAATAAAACAAGCAGCGGAACTAGGTAGTATCGAGAAAATAGCTTAACCATCGAGGCCAATGTATTAAAAAGCAGCAATCTGAGGATACTGGCAGCCGACAAAAATGCTATTTAATCCCAAGGGCAAAAGCCTTAAATTGGTGCCATGAAACTCTATGCGATCGAAACCGGCCGTTTTCGCCTTGATGGTGGTGCCATGTTTGGGGTGGTGCCCAAGCCGCTGTGGCAAAAGACCAATCCTGCAGACGACCGCAACCGCATCGATATGGCGATGCGTTGCTTGCTCATCGAGGACAGCAACCGGCTCATCCTTGTGGACAATGGCTTGGGCCACAAGTACGACGCCAAATTCTCTGGCCTTTATGGTGTCGATCATACCCATAGCACGCTCGACCGTAGCCTAGAAGCGCTAGGGTACGGCAAAGACGACATCACCGACGTGCTGCTTACGCATTTGCATTTTGATCATTGTGGCGGCTCGACCGAGTGGCATCCTGGCAAAGAACGCTATGAAACCGTATTTGACAATGCCCACTTCTGGGTTCAAAAATCGCATTTGGAATGGGCCCTAGCTCCCAATGCCCGTGAGAAGGCTAGCTTCTATGACGAAAACATTCAGCCGATTGTACAAAGCGGCCAACTGCGCTTGCTTGATGGCGAAACAGAGTTGTTTCCAGATATTTCTCTGAAGGTGGTGCATGGGCATACAGCTGCAATGCAGTTGCCATTGGTCACATATAAAGGAAAACAAATCCTGTATGCGGCAGATTTGTTCCCGACATTTGGTCACCTGCCTCTCCCCTACGTGATGGGCTATGACACGCGTCCACTGCTCACGCTCGACGAGCGCGAGCGCATCCTACCCTGGTTGGTCGATGAAGGAGTGGTCTTGTTTTATGAACATGATCCCTACCATGAGTGCGGGACAGTCATCCGCAATGAAAAAGGTGCTTTTGTGAGTGGCGACACGTTCCGATTGGCCGATCTATAATGTGTTTGATGTCATTGGCTTGCTTTGTAAGAATGGGAGGCAAGAATCTGATTTGCCCAGATGGGCCAATCAGATGAAGCCGACGATGGCCTCGTCGAAAAGCTTGGAGACTAGCGCATCCGAGCTTGACGCATCCTCGTTGGCTTGTTGCAATCTCGAAATTCGGGATCCTTGTTTTTCACCCAGGAGATGAATTTTTCGATTTCGGTATGCTCTCGTAGTCTTTCTGGGGTATGGTAGTGCTGTAGAAGCTCCTTTTCAGAGAATACAGAGTGAATCTTGGTATGACAAACGACGTGCAGCACAATGGTCTCAGTTCCCTTATAGGTTTTGGGAATGAGATGATGCTCATTGATTGACTTCCCAGTGATGAGCTTGCGTCCACAAATGGCACACTCGCCGACCTCATTGAGTAGAGACATGGTTCTCGCGATTTTTGGTTGCACGAAAATATCAAAGTTCGACCAAATCATCAATTGCCTATGACAACATTGACTATCATAGCTTTATGAACCATGCAAAAGGCAATGGTTCATAAAATATGGTCGAATGAAATGCTAGATTTGGGGAAAGAGGAATCCAAAAAAGATTGATCACATGCGAAAGTTGAAATTTACGTTGGCCTTGATGCTCCTATTGACTTGCAGCACGGGCCACTGGCTGGTGGCCCAGGATACGACGGCGCTGCGTTTTGCAGGTTTTTCTGACTCTGGCGACCTTGTGATGTTCAAGAATGACACGAGCAACCTCTATTTTTTCCCTGTGAATGCCAACGCGAGCTATCATGCGCTCTTTCATCACCCGCAAACAGGGCAGCTCTATTGCTTATTTGATTCCACCCAAGCTGGCGGCCGTCGCAATTTTTTTGAAATAGATCCCTTCTCAGGAGCGATGAGCCATCTATTTTCGCCAGCTGCAAATTTCCTTGCTGCTGCCTGCGTGGGTCCCAATGGCATCGTTTATGCCATCACGGGCAATGGCGCCGCTGTGCCGGGCGTGATCTACGCGATTGATATTTTCAATGGCACCGAAGGTTTTTTTGCGAGCCCTGATGTCACGTTTGGTGGTAATTTCCAAGTCGGTCTCAACATCACCTATTACCCGCCAACCAACGAATTGTGGATTTTTGGTGGTACTGCGGATTCTTTGATCAAGATCGACGTGAACACACAAGTGGAAACACGGGTGGCAGCCTTTCTCAATGGTGACGACGCCTTGAAGGCTACTTATCTCGATGGAAACAAGTTTTGGCTGTGCTCAGACATGTCCTATACGTTTGATGCGCAGCAAGCTGATTCTGTGAAGTCGAGCACGTTTACTCTACCGGGCTACATTACGGATGTAGAGCTCCTGGATCTCGTCGAGGGTGGCGACACGCTAGCCATTTGCGGCAGCGATTCGTTGCAGTTGCGCAGTCGCTTTCGATTTGATGAATTTCGTTGGTACTTCAACGGTACACCGCTTCCTTTGCAAACGAGAGCCATCGCCTTGGCCGCTCCTGGGACATACCAGTTGCTTGCCCGTCATGACAACAACGGCGGTTTCTTGATCTGGTCCGAGACCGTGGTGGTGATCAACGCGGTCTCACCGACAGCAGGTTTTGGACAAAGTGCTTTTAACGTCGCCCTCAATGCACCCGTTACATTCACAGACTCTAGCTTGAATGCAAGTACCTACCATTGGGATTTTGGAGATGGTAGTTTCAGCGCATCCACCAATCCAATGCATGCCTACAGTGCGCCTGGCGTGTACATCGTGACGCAAGTGGTTCAAAAAGGACTTTGCACCGACACTGCCTATAGCACCGTCACGGTGTCACTTGTAGGCGTGGCAGATGCAGCTGCTCTTGGCGGCCTCCAACTCTTGGGCTGCTTTCCCAATCCTGCGTCCGAAGCACTGAAAATAGACATTTGGCTTGATCACACGAGCCACATCGACTTAGAGATTTACAACCTCCTAGGCTCAAAAATCGCAGTCATACATCGCGGCGAATTGAACGCTGGATCTCACCAGTTTGAGTGTGAGCTACCAAACCTCGCGGGCCAAATGAGTCCGTCTGGGCTCTACTTCGTGCGTCTAAGTAGCCCAGAGGGAAGCCGAATGAGCCGAATTGTCATTCAGCAATAAGATTCCTAATTTTTCAGCATCGCCCACTTGGAAATCCTTAGCAGAGGACAATTTTGATAGTCTAACCCACAAAAGCCAACAGCAAGCGCAATCACATTCGCTCCCCACCCTTCGTCAATAAATCACTAAATTGCGTCCTTGTTGGAAAAATGATGGGGAAAAGTTACATAAAAGTAAATAACCAAAAAAAATGCGTACCTTTGGAGTTGAAAAATGGGATGACGAGGGGCGAGAAGTAACCTACTACACCGTCAGAAAAGACGGCGCGCAGGAGACAGAAACCGACAAGTTCTTTCTAAAATTTGAACACGATCCCCATTATCGTTCCAGCGTGCAAGAACTTGCAGCATTTATCTTGGACGCCATGGGTGACAATCTAGGAGCAAAAGAGGAGTTTTTCAGATTTGAAAACTCGGCCTCAGCCCTACCCCCGCCACCCAGATCAGTGAGAAACCTGTCCTTCAATTTTGAAGGATATCCACTGCGGTTGTACTGTATGCGACTGAGCAACAAGCTTGTAATTTTGATGAATGGCGGGATCAAATCGAGCCAAGCCGCACAAGATAGCAAGGACTTGAGCATGAAACTCATCGAAGCCAATGCATTTGCGAAAGCAATCGATAAGGCCCTTTGGCAAAAGAACCTCTGGATCGGTGTCAACGGTAGAACACTGGAATCTGACGATGAAGAAATCCTCATTGACCTTTGAAAACCATGCAGCCTTTCGCCAGCAGTGTAGGCAGAGAGACTATAGAAACTGGGATTGAGTCCCAGACAGACTTTGAAAACGACTAATTACTATCCCCGATGAGAAGCACCGTCGCGCGGCGAATCCTTGAAGAAACGCCAGAAGAAACCAAAATTTTTGTACGCAAGTACGCCGCAATCATCGCCCGCGTGCATGAAATCTTGCATGAAAGAGGCATGACACAACGTGAATTGGCTGATCGGATGGGTAAAAACCCTTCCGAACTATCACGGTGGTTGCATGGGGAGCACAACCTCACGTTGCGTAGCCTAGCGAAACTAGAGGCCGAGCTGGGAGAAGACATCATTTCCGTGCGATGCAAGACCCCCGCCCTAGCGGAATTGCCTCGTCAAACGATGAAATCGAGGGCATTGGCCTTGTCCTCTATTGCTAATACTGCATGGCAACAACTGGGCGCTACGATCTCCCAGCCCAAGCCTGCCAAAACGTCGATTGCATAATGGCAAAGAAAAACAACGCCTTCCCTGCCACTTCACTCCACATGATTGATGTCAGGATCGTAGAGGCACGAATGCAATCTCATGATTCCTTTGAGGAGGGGATCGTAAACGCCTTTAACCCACATTGCACATTGCAAATGCACTGGAATCCAGAAGAAAAACTGCTGCGTACAGGGTTGCAAATATCGGTCGAAACGGAGAGCGACCCCCATCAACCGGAAGCAGAAGCGTATTATCATTTCAACTTTTTCTTCTTTGTGTTTCACTCCGCGACATGGTTTCATAGCGGCGAGGCGGGCGAAGTGATCATTGATGGCGGGCTCCAGCAGGCGGTCGCAGCGGTGAGTTACTCAACTGCACGTGGAATCTTGATCAGTCGTTTTCAAGGCACGGCCTTTCAACGCTTCATTTTGCCTATCATCAACCCCAACGATCTTCTAGAGAGGCGCAAGAAATCGAAAACCAAGGGCGTTTGATCGGTCGATTTCATTTCCCCCCATTTGTTGCATTTACTCTATCTTTGAAACTGAACTGATCAAGAATAATCTATGATTACCTCTCTCAAAATGTTCATGGGTTTGGTGCTTGCAATCCTCGGTGTGGTTGCCTTCATCGCGGGCTATACAAAATACGGCTTCATCCTGAAGCTGATTTTTGGAAAAGAAAGAGTGAAGGGCTCAGGGACCAAATGGCTCACACTTTACCTCTACATTGCGGCAGGCGTACTGCTGTTCATCGCTTTGCTTCTTCTACTTCCTTAAGGGCCCTCCAAAAACCAATGATGCTGCCTTGCTTCGTTGGTTTTTAATCGCCTCATTTTCAGCAGAAAACATCGGCTAAAAAAAACGAAGCGCCTTCCCGTTGCACGATGACGCAGTGCCTGATGAGTTATTAGAGATGTCCTCAAGGGAATTCACTCAAGATTTTTTTTCTTGGGGATACTTCCAACAGGGCTGAGTGGCAACTTAGCCATCAATTTCTCAGCGAGAAAAGGCGCTGTCTGACTGCCTTCCAGACCGATGATACCCTCAGGTGGCCCTTGATAGACGAGGTTACCACCGCGATCACCGCCCTCGGGTCCCAAGTCGATCAACCAATCCGCGCACTTGATCATCTCTAGATTGTGCTCGACGACGAGCACAGTATTGCCGCGCTCCACAAGCTCATTCATTGCATAGAGCAATTTCTTGATGTCATCGAAGTGCAATCCGGTGGTAGGCTCATCAAAGATGTAGAGTGTGCCTTTCTTTTCCTTGCCTTGGCTTAAGAAAAAGGCCAATTTCACCCGCTGGGCTTCCCCCCCTGAAAGTGTGCTTGAGCTCTGCCCCATGCGCAGATAACCCAATCCCACACGGTTCAAAATCTCCAGTTTGGAGGCGATCTTAGGTAGATCTGAAAAAAATTCGCTGGCCTCGAGGATCGTCATTTTCAAAACATCGTCGATATTCTTGCCTTTGTACTTGACAAGCAAAACTGGTTTGCGAAACCGGCGACCATTGCATTCCTCACATTTAAGGGTGATGTCGGGCAGAAATTGCATTTCGATCGTGACGAAGCCCTCCCCTTTGCAAGTCTCGCAACGACCACCCTCTACATTGAAGCTGAAAAAGCCAGCCTTCATGTCACCCACCTTTGCGGCAGGCTGATCGGCATATAGTTCCCGAATCGCATCGTAGGCTTTGATATAGGTGACTGGATTGCTGCGCGCACTGCGGCCGATTGGACTTTGATCGACCATCTCCACATTCCCAATTTCACTGATGTCACCTTCAAGTCGCTCAAAGTGGCCAGGTTTCTCGCCGTAGGCATCGATCTGCCGCTTGATAGCAGGGTACAATATCTTGGTGATGAGTGTGCTTTTGCCCGACCCGCTCACACCCGTGACGACCGTCATGGCTTGTAACGGCACCTCGATGCTTACGTTTTTCAGATTGTTTTCCATCGCACCAATCAAGCGGATGCTGTTGACCTTCTTGCGCCTGAACTTGGGCAAGGCAATTTCATCGCGCCCTGTGAGGTACATGGACGTGAGTGAATCCGATGCCAGAAGCTCATCGCTTGTACCTGCAAATACGACTTCGCCTCCCAACTCGCCTGCGCCTGGCCCCATATCGATCAGGTAATCTGCACGTCGGATTACCGACTCGTCGTGCTCAACGACAATCACTGTATTGCCTTTGTCTCGCAGACTTTCCATCACTAAAATGAGGCGATCAGTATCCCTAGGGTGCAAGCCAATGCTTGGTTCGTCAAGGATATACATTGCTCCCACCAAGCCGCTCCCGAGCGAAGTCGAGAGCTTGATGCGTTGCATTTCACCGCCGGAAAGGGTGTGGATCTGCCGATTGAGACTTAGATAGCCGACGCCGACGTGGACAAGGAAGTCGAGGCGCGTATTGATTTCATGGAGTAGTCGCGCTGCGATCTGTCGATCCCTATCGTCGAGTTGCATGCCTTGCATGACCTTTTGCAGCTCGGTCAATTCCATTCCGAGCAATTCACCAATGGCGCGGCCATCGACTTTTACATAACCCGCATCCTTGCGGATGCGACTGCCCTTGCACTCAGGGCAGCGGGTGTAACCTCGGTAGCGAGAAAGCATCACGCGGTTCTGAATTTTGTGGAGTTGGCCTCCCAGAAACGTGAAAAATTGGGAATAACCCCAAGCTTTGCCCAAGCCGTCGCGCACCTGATCCTTTTCTGCCTCGCTAAGGGCATGCCAAGGTCGATGAATAGGGAAATTGTGTTTGGAAGCCTCAGCTATAAACGCCTGGTTGTATTCCTGCATTTGCTCCCCGCGCCAAGGTGCGACTGCACTTTCAAAGATTGACAGGGACCGATTTGGGATCACCAAGTCCTCGTCGATCCCCAAGATGCGCCCAAACCCTTCGCAGGCTTTGCATGCGCCAAAGGGATTGTTGAAACTAAACAAATCAACGCTCGGAGTCTCAAAGGTAATGCCATCGCGTTCAAAGCGTTCAGAAAACTCCTTCCAGTCACCTTCGTTGACCTTGACCATGCAGCTCCCATTGCCCTCCTGGTAGGCAGTGAGCACCGAGTCGGATAGCCTAAATAGCAGCGCCTCCTTGTCGTCATGCTTCATCGACAAGCGATCGATCAGCAATAGGAAGTCGGTCGCTTTCTTGGGAAGCTTACCTTCCAAGATTCCCTCAATGTCTTCGACACGACCGTCGATCCAGATTCTCGAAAAGCCCTTTTGCAAGGCCACCTCAAGCTCCTTTTTGTAGCCCTGTGAACGCACAGGCACGCGTGCTACGATATACACCTTGTAATCGTCTGGCTGCTCAATGATGTAGTTGACGACGTCTGAGACACGGTCGCGGGTCACGAGTGCACCCGAGATAGGCGAGTAGGTTTTGCCGGCCCGGGCAAAGAGCAGTTTGAGATAGTCATAGACCTCTGTGAGCGTCCCCACAGTGGAGCGAGGATTACCTGAGGCCTTGCGCTGCTCGATCGCAAGTGCTGGGGAAATTCCCTGAATGTAATCTACATCGGGCTTCTCCATGCGGGCTAGAAACTGCCTTGCATAGGAGCTGAGACTCTCTACATAACGGCGCTGCCCCTCTGCATAGAGTGTATCAAATGCCAAGGAGGACTTGCCAGAGCCACTGACGCCTGTGATGACAACCAGTTTTTTGCGGGGAATCTCAACGGTGATGTTCTTCAGGTTATTGACCCGAGCTCCCTTGATGAGAATGTTTTTGATGCCAGACAATATTCAGCCGATTTATTCGTAACTACTCTCGAATGGGCGCGTACAACAATTGTTGTATCACTGCACAAAGTTAAGTTTTTCCATTGTTAACGACACGACAAGGCGATTGTTGTGCGGAAATTTTAAAGCACCAAAAAGAAAAAATCGCGGTATATGCGCAAGCCCCTCATACCCAAGGAAGACCATGATCTCGTGCTGGAGTATGCTGCCGGCAATGAAGACGCGTTCTCCCAGCTCATGGATCGGCACAAGAGTCGCATCTTTACTACGATATTTTTCATTGTAAAGGAAAAGGAACTCGCCGAGGACCTGTTTCAAGAGACGATGATCAAGATCATTCGCCTCATCCAAGCTGAGAAGTATGACGAGAAGGGAAAATTTATCTCTTGGGCAGTGCGCATTGCACGCAACTTGGCCATCGACCATTACCGCAAAGACCGTCGCGGGCCGAGCATACAGCATGAAAACGACGACTATGACATTTTCAACAATATCACTCAGCACGAGGAGAGCGTCGAAGACAAGATTATTCATGAAGAGAGCGCCCAATATGTGCGTGATCTCATCAAGCAAATTCCTGAAAAGCAGCGCGAGGTTCTGATCATGCGGCACTATGCCAATATGAGTTTCAAAGAAATCGCCGATGTACAGGGTGTGAACATCAACACGGCGCTGGGCCGCATGCGCTATGCACTGTTGCATCTGCGCAAATTTGTAGGGGTGGACAGTAAAATGGTGGAGGTCAGGAATGAAGAAGAAATTTACTGAAAACGATGCCTTGCGCTTCATTTATGGTGAAATGTCACCTGCTGAGCACGACGCTTTCCTTGATGCCTTGTATGAAGACGAGGCACTCTTTGAGAAGTTTGAGGAATTGAAATCGGCACAAGCAGGGCTTCAACCAGTGGTCTTGACGCCCTCTGAAGCATCTGTAACGCGTGTGCTTGGCTATGCAAAGCGTGCGGTGCGCGACCGAAGGCCCAAGCGCAACAAGCTCGCCTACACTGGCAACGGATCCCTGTTTGCTTTCAATCATGTGGTCACGATCGTGATGGTCGTCTTTACTTGTGTCACTATAGGTATTGCCACCATGGTCTATTCCAAGGCAAGCAGACAAGAAAGCAACTGGACGATGACGCCTACCCATGAGGAGTTGTTGGACAGCGAACTCGACAATCGCCTCGACCTCGCCCGCGAGCGCCTGCATAACATTATGGATCCCCAACGCAACACCCTAGTGCCTGTGCACCACGATACCTATCGTGTGGTCACGGCGGATTTGTTTGCTCCAAAAGATGGAAACGTTGTATTTTTGCATGTGAAATAGAGATTGGAGTGAAGAATACATGCTTGATTTTGGTACTCTTGTTGGCATGCTATGGAGCCGCTTGGACGCAGAGTGCTGATTTACACAGCGCCAAATACAATGCTCCCCTAGCACGGCAGAAAAACTCGACCACCCTGCGCATCGATCAAGGAAAAGTATGGATTAATGGGAAATCGGTACCGGTAGAAGAGTTGCCGGCAAGCCTCAAAGTGATCGACCCCTATATCTACTATGAAAGCACCGTCGCGGGGGTTTCGGAATTTACCTTCAACCTCGGAGACCACTATTTTTTGCTCCAAAACGGCAAGCTCTCCGAGATCGAAATTACCGATCCATCCCAGACCAACGGAGGATATGACAGCAAGGCAGCCACAGAAGCCTATTATTCCCAGTTGAAACGAGACTCGCCAAGCCTATTTTATGGATTGAGCCGTGAAGGAATTTTGCTTGAACAGGTCAGGAGCCTGCTGATGGAGTATGGCGTTGCCGGCGGCAAACAGCGCGACAAGCTCAAAGAAGAGATCAGATTGGTCTTGGGGCAGCTCTATGACATCAATGAACGGAACAAGGAATTGGAGATCGAAGAGCTGGAAGACATGATCGATGCTGCCAAGAAAGAGGTTCAATACCGTAAGACCCACAAGTCGGAAATCATCGGTCGTAGCTTGGAGAACTTGCTCAAAGAGTAACAATTCCCCCTCGAATCTTACATCTCCAACGAAATCAATCAACACGTTTAGCCCATCAAACGACAGCTCGGCTATTGCAAATCAACCGTAAGTTCTTATTTTTGAGTTGGATTGTTTGGAATGATTGTTTTCGCGTTGTAATGACTTCTCGGATTTAGGCAAACGCCGATCTTGGATTGCTATGGTAATGGCTGAAAAAAGTGTGCTCACTGATCGGTAAGCACCTATTCTCGTGCATACCTGCATTCATCTGGTCGGTGTAAAGGAAGTGCTATGAAGCGATTGTTGGTAATTTTGGCGATTTGGGCGACAGCAGGTACAATGATTGGTCAGTTGGGGCAAGACTCTTTGCTCCGCAGTGGCCGATTGGCTTACCAGAGCGGGGACTATGGCACGGCAATCGCATGCTACCGTCACTACCTCAAACTAGCCCAGGGGGCGCGTGACGATACCGCGGTGGCCGACGCGTATCGTTTGATTGGGGATGCATTTCGCGCTTCTGGTGAAATGGAGTCGGCGTTGGAGGAGTTGGAAATGGGCCTCAAAATTGCCGAAGGTGTTGCCGACAGCAATATGGTAGGCCGCATCTACAACCGCATCGCTGCCGTGCGATTTGAGATGAACGATGCAAAGGGTTCCGAAGCAGCTGCCAACGAAGCCATCACCCTCGCCTACAAGATGCAAGACGAGGCCACGATATCGAGTTCCCTCAATATCTTGGGGGCTGTGTACCGCTCCAACGGACGCTTTCAGATGGCCCTCGACACGCTCGCCCAGTCGATCAGCATACAGAAATCGATGGGAGACACGACCGATATCCCCAATGCGCTCAACAATATGGCGAACACACTCATCGAATTGGGCATGTACCAAGAGGCGATCGACACGGCCAAGCGCAGCTTCGCGATGGCTCATCAATCAAAAATCTTGGTGTACGAGCAATATGCATCGCACATGCTCTACAAGGCTTACCGCCTCAAAGGTGAATTCCTCCCAGCCTTTGATTGGATGGAAATCTACAATGGATTGACCCAAGAGTTGCTCAATGAAGCCAAGGGCAAGGAAATTTCCCAACTACGCTCCGAGATGGGTGCTGCCCAAGGTGAACTCGAATACGAGCGCTTGAAGGCCGAGAACGCCCTTCAACAACAGACGATCGCGAGCCAAAACGCAAAGGTATTTGCCATCGGCGGTATTGGGTCACTCATTTTGGTCTTAACCCTCGGGCTAGGCCTTGTTGCCAGAAGTCAAAAGCGTGCCAATGCAGTACTCAAGGCAAAAAACACACAGATAGAGCGTCAGACCCAAGAAATCTCGGGTATCAACAAACGTCTGGAGCACGTCGCTCAAGACCGCAAATTGCAGCAAGATCGTGTGGAGGAAATCAACAGGGTCAAAGACAAGCTATTTTCTATCATTTCCCATGACCTGAGGTCCCCGATGAATTCCATCCAAGGATTGCTGAGCCTCATGGAGCGTAGCATGATCGACCAAGCAGAATTCGCAATGATGGCCGATACGCTCAAAACACGAGTCGATAGCACCACAATGCTGCTCGACAATCTACTCAACTGGTCGAGAAGCCAGATGGAGGGCTTTTCTCCACAACTTGCCACGATCGATCTTGGCGAGATGGCATTGATGGAATGCAGGCTGCAAGACACGACGGCAAAGGCGAAGGCCATTTTCATCAACAACAGGATCCCGGTTGGCACACTCGCAACAGGAGACAAAAACATGGTCGAACTCGTATTGCGCAACTTGCTGTCCAATGCGATGAAGTTCACCGAGCAGGAAGGGCAAATCACCCTGATCGCGGAGATGCGCTCCGATCAACTGCATATTGGGATCATGGACACGGGGATCGGCATCACTCCAGCAGCGATCGGCAAGGTTTTGGGAAAGGACTACTACAACACGCCCGGCACCAACAAAGAGCGTGGCTCTGGACTAGGGCTGCGCCTGTGCAAGGAATTTCTAGACCACAACAACGGGTCGTTGTGGTTCAATTCCAACTCAGACAAGGGCACGACGTTTTGGTTTTCGCTTCCAACCGTCTGAACCAGAACCCCTTTCTGCTGCGTCATCACAATGTGTGAATCTCGCAGCATCCTAAAAAGCCGCGACGACCGCAAGGGTGCACTTCGCGCAAATGGCACCGGTCTCGATGCCATTGCAATCACGCTATTGGATGATCAACTTCTCCATGCCCAAGAAACCTTGGGAAGCGTCATAGACAGCAATAAAATATAGTCCAGCAGGGAGCTGCCCGAGCGATACTACAAACTGCGGGGCGTCATAGTTGCCACTGAGCAATTGTTGGCCATTGATCCCGAGCAACTTCCAATTTCCATTGGTCACACCATTGCTCACATGCACATCGACGTTGCCATGTGAGGGATTGGGCGAAAGGCTCACCCTATTGGAGGGGGTATCGCCCGATATGCCCAAGACAAAATCTTTGAGGATCGTGAAACGCCCCGGCCCACTAAACACAATTTCCAAACGCTCCAAATTGGCGTCATAGGCCCAGCTCTGCACAACATTCCAGCCCAAAACCGACTGAGGCACAAAGCCTAATTGATGGAGGTACAGCGTCGCCGCAGTACCAGCATACCCTTCGTAGCTCACCGAATCCAGGACACCCAGCGCCCAGTTGCTCGCCACCGTGGCATAGCCGAGCGTGTCGGCACCATACTTGAGCATGCTGCCACCTT
This sequence comes from Bacteroidota bacterium, assembly GCA_031415375.1. GTDB lineage: Bacteria > Bacteroidota > Bacteroidia > J057 > JADKCL01 > JADKCL01. The sequence goes on from JANORP010000034.1 coordinate 13,082, forward strand.
GGAGCATCCATTGCGCAAAATCACCTGTGACTGTTTCTGAGTAAAAACTCGTCACGGCAGTCGCCCTGAGATCCTGGGACAGTCCTGACCCCGTCGCCTGGACCAATCCGCCCAAAAAGGCCACATCGACATGCCCATTGCGCGCGATCCTGAGGGCATCGCAAGTCGGTGCACAGAGCAATTGCACATCGGGGGTATCCAATTCAAAGGGAATAAGCGCTGCCAAAAACGAAGTATTGCCAGCGCCACTGCGTGTGGCCTTGAGCATTGTATGCGTTTCGATGGAATCATAGCGTAGCTCATGCACATTAGTTGCATGCGCCAAGCTACTCAGGCCATCGGTAGCTGTGACGACCGCCCTGAGCTGCACCCCATTTTTACTCCATGTTGCGGCATGGGCTACCGAATCCAATGCAAAACTGCCGTGGGTCGAGTCGCCCCCCGCCAAGCCGAGTGCATGCAATTGCCATTGGTAGCTATGGGCTTGTGCGGCAGACATCTGGTCTGAAAGAAGAATGTAGTCCTTGCGCACAAAGAGCGGCTTGCGCACGATCGTCGTGGAAAGATAGCTGGCACGCACCTCTGCATAGTCGATCTGCCCCAGTGAAAACCAGTTTTCGATGAAGCCATCCACATCTCCCGAGTTACCAGTAGAGGCTTCGGCGGGACCTGCACCATCCACGAGGATCATGTTGTGATGGCTAGGCCCATCGACCTCATCGCGGCGATCCCAACGCAAGTATCCAGGATCGACGGCGAGCTCTTGCCCACGTGCGTGCAAGATAAAAGATGTGACATCGACATGGTTGTGCCCATTACCACTCGTGCGTGTGCGGCCATGTTTTGCAGAGATATGAAAATAGGTGGATGTCGTGTCCCATCCCGAACGCATGACCAAGTCGCCGCTCATGGGAATCGCTTGGAGCAAGGGATAGGGCACTGCGCCATAGGGAGTCATCGCAGAAATATAGTCGGCCGCGACATCGTCTGAGCTGTGGTGCAATTGGTCCCATAGACTGCGCGGGGCGCTGTCGGGGAACCGTGTCCCATGATAGGTAGGCCTGAAGCGCGCCTGCTCCGTAAACGTCATGTCGCTGTTGTGGGTCTGCGCAAAACAATCCTCCATTTGAGGATCTCGGCCATCGGGCATGCGAATGCGCATCACCCACTCCCACAATAGATCAAAATTGGGGTCATGAAATGGATGGCGTACCGTGTGCGTATTGCCATCGAAACTCACGCTGAGTGAGGTGTCGGGCAGGAAGTTGCCCATGGCATGAAAAAACTCTAGGCAATGCCGCATTCCAAACCGCAAATAGTGAGGCCCCTCGGAATAACCAGCCATCTGACCAGGTTCAGATTGGCGCGCACCACTACGCCAGAGCACATTGTCTATGTTGTAGAGCGACGTCTGCATCCAAGAAGTGGGTCTGCCATCAACATCGCTGCTGTCGGCATCATTGAGTACGACGGCTGAAATGCCCAGGGCACCACATGCCCGTAGTGTGTGATTATCGACATGCAAGGAAGTGAGCCCAAGGCCAAACAAGTTAAAGGCAACTTGGGTATGGAAATTGGTAGCGTACTCATGCAGCTTGCGTCGCGCCGTCACGAGCATGGAATCTGCCACACCTGCCCCCTTGAGCAAATCATACGCGATCATATTGTCGGTGATCTCATTGCTACGCCAGAGGTAATTCTCAAAATCGGGATAGGCCTCGACATTGTTATTGATGATGCCGAGCAATGAGATCGCCTTGTTGCGAAGACTCGTTGCCTCTACCGTCGTGAGCGTGTCCAAGCCCAAACCCACAGGCTTGCGGTTGAGGAGATAAACAAATGCGCAATCCTTGGCGGTATGTGCCGCGTGCCTGCGCTGCCCATTGTCGATCAATTGGGTGGGGACATTGCTCCATGCAGCCCCATATACACCTTGGTAGATACCATACATCTCTGGATTGGTGGCAATCCAATTGATCACTGCAGGCACCTCAGCAGCCTTCATCAATGTGCGTGGATAGGAAAAATCTGCATTGGCAGGTGTCCAGCTTCCCTGCGCGTCGGCCAGCGAAGGCCACCCGATCAGAGAACCAAGCAATAACAAGATGATCAGGTGCAATGCATTCCCCTTTGTTTCACAATTCCCCATGACGTATAGCAATATTAAACTTTGGACATTTCTGGCTTGAAAGCTCCCTAAAATTTAGGTAAATCGCTAAGCAAATCCAAAGAATGCGCCGCAAGGAAAAAGCAAAGATCGTATTGGAACGCCTCGCAAAGGTGATCCCCGTCCCAGAAACAGAGCTTTACTATGGCTCACCGTTTCAATTGTTGGTGGCGGTGATGCTCTCTGCGCAATGTACCGACAAGCGGGTAAATGAGACCACGCCCGCCCTCTTTGAGCGCTTTCCCACCCCACAATCATTCATAGGAGCCGACTTTGAAGACGTCTTCCCTTATATCAAAGGCATCTCCTACCCTGCCAACAAGGCACGGCATCTCATCAGAACCGCTGAAATCTTGGTGGAATCTCATGCGGGCGAAGTTCCCGAATCATTTGACGCGCTCTTGGAACTGCCCGGCGTAGGGCGCAAAACGGCCAACGTTGTCACCTCCATTTTGTGGCAGGCCCCACGCCTCGCCGTCGATACACACGTCTTTCGCGTGGGAAATCGCATCGGCCTCACCAAAGCCA
>JANORP010000035.1:0-4082 GCA_031415375.1 Bacteroidota bacterium
TACATGTACGAATCACATATTTTTGGGCCATTCCTGCGGAATTGGCATGCATACAATGATCTTGATCTAGGCGTGTGGTTGTTTGGCTTGCACTGGGTTTCGCAGCACTTTGTGAGGCAGATCAAGGGACAGCCTCACTGATCCTCGTCATCGGCTTCAAACGTCTTGGTTGAGTCGATCACCAAGCGGTTGATCTCGGCGATTTCTGCGTCGGTGAGGTGCCGCCACTGCCCGACAGCGGTGTCGAGCGAGATGTTCATGATGCGCACCCGTTTGAGTTTGATGACCTCATACTCCAGGTATTCACACATTCTGCGAATCTGCCGGTTGAGACCTTGGGTGAGGATGATCTTGAATTCGCAGCGGCCGATCTTCTCGACCATGCAATTGCGGGTGACAGTATCCAGGATCGGGATGCCGTTGCGCATGCGATGCAAAAACTCGGGCGTGATGGGGCGGGTGACCGTGACGTGGTATTCCTTTTCGTGGTTGTTGCGGGCCCGCAATATTTTGTTGACGATATCGCCATCGCTTGTGAGGAAGATGAGGCCCTCGCTGGGTTTGTCGAGGCGACCGATCGGGAAAATGCGCTTGGGGTAATTGATGAAATCGATGATGTTGTTGCGCTCGACTTTGGAATCGGTGGTGCAGACGATGCCCACGGGTTTGTGAAAGGCGAGATAGACGTGTTTTTCCTTGGGCGCGGTGATGAGCTTGCCATTGACCCTCACCTCGTCACCCGGGACGATTTTGGTGCCCATCTCGGGAACGAGGCCATTGATGGTCACACGCCCCTGCTCGATGAGTTTGTCTGCTGCGCGGCGCGAGCAGTAACCAACCTCGCTGAGGTACTTATTGATGCGGGTGGATTGGGGTTCTTCCATTTCTTGCTTCGCCAGATTGTATTTTGCAAAAGGCTATACGTTGCAAGATTCGGCAAAAATGCATTGAGAGGCAAGCGAGGATTTGCTTGGGATGTAGAGATGCTTATTCCGCCAAAAACATCCTGATCTCCTGCAAATAAGCCTTGGGCTGCTCCACCCCGATGGCATGCCCGGCATCTGGTATGATCACCAACTTGTGCTGCACAAACAGCTCTAAATACTCAGTCAAATAGCCCCATTTTATGTTATCGCATTGTCCTTTGAGGATGCGTGTCGGGATACTGCAGTTGCGCAAGGCAGGGCGGGGGTCTTGTGTGGCAGCGAAGCTTGTGACTGTCATGATGGAGGCATAATATCCGCCGCCACCTTCAGCTGCTGGCGCATGCGTAGTGTCGCAGACAATGGATTGATTGGTCGCTTGCCCCAATGCCGTCATGAAGGCATCGGCCTCTGCATCGGTTGCAAGTTTGCTGCCGAATGCTGTTGCCCACCATTCCACGGTCCTGCTCCTGAGGGTTGCTGCGGCGGCGTTGGCTTGCGCATTGGTGGCCATGGGTGCGCGCAGGTGCAGGCTGTCGGGGGCGGGAATGTCTGCCAACGCACTGCGCATCGGCAAGATGGGACCGGGGCCAGTGAAAATGATTTTCGCGACTTTGTCGGGGTGCAGGGCGATGTATTGCGTGGCAAGCATTGCACCCCAGCTTTGGCCGATGAGGATCACTTTGGCTGCGCCGATGTGGTCCACGATGGCGGCGAGGTCGCGCGTGTGGCGGTCCACGGTGTATTCAGCAATATTATCGAGACGCTCAGAGCTGCCACTTCCGACCTGGTCATAGAGGTAGATTTCATAGCCATCGGCGGCGAGCGGTCTCAGGCGATCGACATTGCCTTGCCAGATGCATCCGCCCGGCCCGCCATGTAGATAGATGATCGGAAAGGCATTGGTCTCGCCTTGCGCCGCGATGTGTTGGTACCCAATTCTACTCCCCGTTTGCAATTCCCAAAACTGAGTCCCCGCAAGCGGCACAAACGCAGGCACCTGATATGTGCGCGGATAAAACGCCAGCATCGCCAAGACGACAATGCCGATCAAGAAAGACACGAGGGCGATGCGAAGGATTTTCTTTTTCAAGCTGCATGCAATGATGGCCTAGGCCACCAGGGATTGATCGCTCCGTTTAAAACTGCAAAACAGAAAATTCTGAAGCGTGTGAAACGGTGTTTCATGGTCTTCTGTCACACATTTGAGCTTTTCAAAACCATTGGCAAGCTGTTGTTGCAATTCTTCCTCATTGTATTGGTGAATCTCAAGTCCACTGCATTTTTGGGGGCCATTTTCTGAGAATGTCCCGATCGCAACAAAACCCTTGACAGCCGCTCGTGCCGTGTCGAGATAGGCTTGGATCTGTGCAGAGGTTGTAAGAAAGTGAAATGTTGCACGGTCATGCCAGCAATCATAAGTCGTCGTGGGATGAAATTCGGTGATGTCACTCACGATCCAAGTCACCTTTTCAGCCTTGGCACCGAGGCGTCTTTTTGCTCGAGCAATGGCCATCTCAGAAATGTCGAGTACCGTGATATTCTCATAGCCCTCGTCCAGCAAAAAATCGACCAGCCTGCTATCTCCACCGCCAATGTCGATGATGCTAGCCGTTTTCGGGAGATTAAAACTGTGTACAAAAGCCAGCGAGGTCGCAGGCGTTTCCTGTGTCCAGCTCACTTCGTGGGGTTGCTTGGTCGCATAGACCGTTTCCCAATGTGCTTTTTGATTTTCCCTGCTCATGAAGCAAAGTAAGTCATTTTGTCTTAAGGAGTATGTGATTTTGGTTACCGGACCTTGTCAGCTTGGGTGTGGACGAGTACCGCTTCGATACTTGATCCATTCCAAAAAGTTGAGCAAGGTTTGCCGCGCTCACCGCTGCTCACGCGTGCCCGCGTAGAGCTCGTATTTATTGAATCGGCAATCGATGGTGGCATTGAAGAGGGGGTATTTGCGGCTGGCTCGCAGACCGATGCGCTTGATCGCATCGAGGTTGCCGCTGAATACCCATGCATCAAAGCCCTGGTAATATTTCTTGAAGACATCGCCCAACTCGGCATAAAAGGCCTCGATCTCCTCGATGTACAAGCGCTCGCCATAGGGCGGATTGGTGACAAGCACGCCGCCGCCCGCGGGCGGGCGGGTGTCATGGTAATCTTGGCAAGTCACCTCCACAATGCCTTCCAATCCTGCACGTTGGATATTGCGGTGGGCCACCTCGACGGTCTCTTGCGAGATGTCTGAGCCAAAGATGAGACAGGTGGGTTTGTGCATTTTTGCTTTGGCATCCTCCAAGAGGCTCTGCCACAAATCCGCATCAAAATCGGCCCAGTTCTGGAAGCCAAAAGTGCCCCGGCAGAGGCCCGGCGCATAGTTCATCGCAATCCATGCACCTTCGATCAGGAGCGTGCCCGACCCACACATGATATCTGTGAGATTGCGCTCACCGTGCCAACCCGTGAGTTTCATCAAGCCGGCCGCCAGCACTTCGTTGAGCGGAGCCTCGTTTTTTTCCAAGCGGTAGCCACGCTTGTGCAGCGAGTCGCCACTCGTGTCGAGTGCAAAGATCACATCGGCCTCGTTGATGTGCACGTTGATGCGCAATGTGGGATTGTGGAGATCGACCGAGGGTCGCAAGCCATGAGAGGCCATAAATTGATCGGCGATGGCATCTTTCACGCGCATGGAAGCAAACAGGCTGTGCTGATGCAGTTCGCCACTCGTCGTGCAGTCGATCACAAAGGTATCTCGCGGGGTGAGATAGGCCGACCAATCGATGCTCAGCGCCCGCTGATACAAGGTATCTGAGTTGCTCGCGACGGCTGTGCGAAAGGGAATGAGCACGCGCAGGGCAGTGCGCAGCCAGAGATTGGCCTTGTACATCACTGCGCGGTCGCCTTGAAAAGAGACTGCCCGCCGCATAGGCACGACATTTGTGCCTCCAATCGCTGTAATTTCATCTGCGAGCACCTGCTCAAAACCCGCTTGGGTCTTGGCGACCATGTCAAATATACCTGTAGGAACCATAGACCGCTAAGGTACGGCGCATTTGGGTTCGCATCAATTTTTTCAGAAGGACGAGGTTTTTGCCGATCCCATGGGCTGCGACGACCCTGTAAGCTCTTCGCACCTCAAACTCAATGGACTGATTTCGTGGA
>JANORP010000036.1:0-26761 GCA_031415375.1 Bacteroidota bacterium
ACGGATTGCACCGTCTTGGCCCCCTACTCCCCCAAGCGCGCCATCAACCATTCGGTCCCGGCATAGGCCGCATCGGTCATGCAGCTCGCAAACACCACATAAGCCCGGTTGCTTTCGGGATTGACCTGCACCCGTGTGACGTAATTCCCTGGGTTGCCGAGGTTGCGGGAGACACGCTGCCCGGCTTCATTTTCCTCCCAAAACCATCCGACTGCAAATTCTGGCAAGCCGAAATGCAAGAATTGGAAGGTTTCCTGCGGCAACAAGGGCGAATTTCCCTGCAAGCCTTGAAGTTGAACCATGAGGAATTTGCAATAGTCTGCCAGCGATAGCCGAGCATTGCCGGCTGCCATGAGCCAATTGAGGCGCACATTCTCACTCGAAGCAGGACGCAATGCCGCGTCATGACCACGAATTTCTAAGCCGTGCTGGATGCCGACGTAATCCATGGGATAAAATTGCATGCCGAGCTGCCTGCCTAGGATGGTGAGCAATTGCTCATAAGTCTGCCCACTCGTGCGCTCCAGCATGAGGCCGGCCAGCACATATCCGAGGTTGCTGTGGTTGTATTCCGCCCCCACATGCACGGGCGTCTGCCTGAGCGCCCACTGTGCAAATTGCATACGCTGCGCAACCGCATCGCCCTTGATCATGCGAGGATTGGGCTGCGCGAAGGAATACGTCCACATCGGCAACCAATTGCGGAAACTCAAAAGGTTCAACAAGGTCAATTCATGGTAGGCGACATTCGAATGCTTTTTGAATTCTGGAAAAAGATCGAAAAACTTGGTTTCCCAGCTGATTTTTCCATGTTGCACCATCTGCGCGGCGATGAATCCTGTGATCGCCTTGGTATTGGATCCCAGCCGAAAAGGGTGCAATTCCGTGGCGGGATCAAGCTCATTGATCTCCAAGCTGCCCCCGACATGCATCTCCAAGACCGAATCCCCTGACACAACGGCATAACCCAAGGCTGGAATTTTGGCAGCGACGCGGATGCTGTCTGCCCACATCAAATGTTGGAGGTGGGCTTGCGCCGACATTTGCAAAGCGGCGATCGACAGCAATAGGAAACAGCAGATACGCAGCATCATGAAAACTTACCTAACTTCCCTAATAGAACCTGTTCCAATTGGCGGTTCATTGCTGCCCATCTGAAGTGCTGCTCGACAAAACGTCGGCCATTTACCGCGAGCGCAGCTGCTTTTTCAGGATTTGCCAATAGCGCTGCGATACCATCTGCAAATGCCTCGGCACCCTCACAGACGAGCAAATCGACTGCGTGCTGTGCCCCCAAGCCTGCATTGGCCATCGGGGTGGTGATCGTGGGCATGGTCATGGCCATCGATTCGATCAGTTTATTTTGGAGGCCCTGCCCACCGACGAGGGGTGCGACACTGATCTTGCTGCGCAAGACATAGTCGCGGATGTCGGCCACAAACCCTGTGACGGTGATCTCTGGGCTTTCCCAAGCCTTGATCATGGGCGCAGGTCGCGCCCCCGCGATGCACAACTTGGGCCGTAGCCCGCGCTTGTGGAGGATGGGAAGGACTTCCTCGACGAGAAATTTGGCGCTTTGTACATTGGGGTGATAGCCCATATTGCCAAAAAATATCAGGTCGAAATCTTTTTGTGGGGGTTGGGGAAGGTCTTCGAAGAAGGGTTCCCCTACCCCGTTGGGGATCACATGCACCACGTCGCGCAGCAGTGGCGCGAGGCCCTCGGCGTCGCGGTCACTGATAATCACCAGCTCATCAAACTGTGCTGCGATCCTGGTCTCATAGGCACGCAGGCGACGCGCCTCTGCCTTCACAAACATGCGCATGAGCGGGCCGGCCTCCGCGATGCGTTGCGTCATGCCGATGCTGAATGTGTCCATGTAATCGAGCACCCAACGGCGGTCTTGGTCATAGGGTAGGTTTTCGCCGAGCCGAATGAGCTGCACATAACAAACGTCGGCTTGGTGCTGGGCAATCGTCGCTGCAATGGCACGCTTCATCGCCGCTGAGCGGAAATAATTGACTTGAAAAGGAAGGCGGTTGAAAAATGCGCTGAGCATATTCCAGCCAGCCTTGATTTTGCCTTGCACGATCACTTGCACCGAGGCACAAAAATCGAGTTGTGCCATGTCGTGGACGGTGACAGGATGCTCGTTGAGGCAGATGAGGTGGACCTCATGCTGCTGCGCCAGACCCTGGATTTGGTACCAAGCGCGCAGCTTGTCGCCTTTTTCCAATGGCCATGGGAAGCGAGAGAGTGCGACGACGATCTTCATGCGAGCACCTCCTTGTAAAAACCTTCCAATTGCGCCCCGACAGCATCGAGGCTGAACCGCTCCTGTGCCACTGCATGTGCACGCTGTGCAATCGCCAGCGAGCGCACAGGCGCTGGCACAAGCGCCGAGAATGCCTTCACCCAATCAGCCACCGATTCTGCTAGGATAATCTCGGTGTCGGCTTGGGCATCGACGCCCTCTGCCCCGACGGGTGTGGCTATCACGCAACGGCCCATGGCCATGGCCTCGACGACCTTCAAGCGCATGCCGCCACCTGAGTGCAAGGGCACGATGAAGAAATGGCAGCTTTCCATGAATGCAGCCGCATCGGGCACCATGCCATGAAATGTCATCCCAGGCACACGCAACTCGCTGAGATATGCCGGCGGATTCTTGCCAGCCACATGCAATTCCAATGCTGGAAACGCCTTGTGGACTTGGGGCCAGATATCCTCCAAAAACCAGGTCAAGCCCTGCACATTGGGCATCCACTCCAGGCTGCCCAGAAATCCCACTTTCAGGTTGGCTTCCAAGGGTTTTTGCGGCGCGAATGCTTGGAGATCAACACCGCCATTGATGGTGCGTATCGGAAGGCGATAGCCCTCGGCGCGGTAAAAGACCTCGTCGTGGCCGGCAATCGGAATGATCGCGTCGTAGTCGTGCAAGTGCGCCAATTCAAATTGCCGTATTTGCCGGGCGAGCCGCTTGATATAGATGCGCTTGAGCAGATTGGGCTCATGGGCCGCGAGGCGGTCCCAGATCTGAAACTCGACATTGTGGCTGCGCAGCACGATGGGCACATTGCTCACCGCGCGGATGGCATCCACATACAAGCTGAGATAGCTGCCCTCGAGTTGTACCAGGTCAAATGTCTCGTTTTGCACCAGCGTCTGAAGCAGCACCGAGAAATCATAAGACAAAAAGCGGGCGACATTGTAGGGCAGATTGGAAAACAGCCCCTTGAATGCGCCCCAAGCACTCAAGTCGGTATCGATATCGACCGCATGCACAGCACTGGCCTCTTGGATCACAGTTGGATCTTGATGGTGCTTGCTGGTGTTGAGGCACGCCAATGTCACGCGGTGGCCTGCGCGGTGCAGGTGTCGCGTGAGGTTATACACGGCGATATTGCCCCCGTCATTGAGCGGCCAGGGAATGCGGTTGGTGACCTGTAATATGTGCAGCGGCTTCAAAGCAGGGCAAAAGTAGGCAGGATTTTAGGATTTTAGACGCTTGCAATGGCAATGCGCCGAAGATTGAATTTTGAAAAGTGAGGGATCTATCGTTCAGCAGACGATCGCTGCGTGCGAGGATGTATTGCTTTGATTGTGCAAAATCTGCTCGGGATGGGCTATCTTTGGGCTGAATGCAAAACCTGATGCACTTCAATGGCTGAACTATTTGCCCTATTTTCTGTGCTCATCACACTGGCTGCATTGGCGGCTTATGTGAATGCACGCACCCTGAACCTGCCATCGGGCGTGGTCTTGATGCTCATGGGCACCTTGGTTTCTGTAACCTTGATCGTCGCAGGGCAGTCGTCGCCAGCATTTACCGACATGGTCAAGGAGGAGTTGGGACGCATCGATTTCTCTGAGTTTCTTTTGGGAATCCTGCTCAGCTTCCTCATTTTTGCGGGGTCGCTGCATGTGCAACTGCTGGATTTGCGCGCTGCCGCGGCGAGCATTGCCATCTTTGCCTTGGTGGGCACCGTGATATCCACGTTTGCCGTCGGGCTAGGCGTCTATTTCCTTGCACCCGCATTCGGCTTGGCCATTCCCCTCACCTATTGCCTGCTCTTTGGGGCGCTGATCTCTCCGACCGATCCCGTGGCAGTGGTGGGCATCCTGAAAAAATCCAAGCTGCCCAGGCATATCCAAACCAATATCATCGGCGAGTCCCTGTTCAATGATGGTGTGGGCGTCGTGATCTTTGCCCTCATTTTGGAGGCGCACCTCATGGGGCCCGATCAAGTGACCTTTTTGGGCGTGACGCGTCTTTTCGCCCAGGAGGCCCTCGGCGGATTGATTGCTGGCGCAGGCATCGGTTACTTGGGCTACCAACTCATGCGCCGCATCGACCATTACCATACCGAGATCTTGATCTCGCTGGCGATGGTGATGGGTGGCTATAGCCTGTGTCATTGGCTGCATGTCTCTGGCCCACTTGCGATGGTGATCGCAGGGATCATTACCGGCAACAAGGGCAAACTCAAAGCCATGAGTGACACGACCCGCGACTATTTGGAAAAATTTTGGGAGGTGCTCGACGACATTCTCAATACGCTCTTGTTCATGCTCATTGGGTTGGAAATTGTGGTTGTCGATTTCAAGATGGGTTATATTTTGCTCGGGTTGGTCGTCACCGTCATGCTCATGATCGCGCGGTTCATCTCACTCTGGCTACCCATACAGCTATTTTTCATGCGCAAGGCATTTCCCCTGCCCCAGATCAAGATCATGACTTGGGGCGGATTGCGGGGCGGCATTTCGGTCGCCTTGGCACTGTCGCTGCCGCCAAGTGCGTTCAAAGACATCCTCGTCACCGTGACCTTTGTCGTGGTGCTCTTCTCGATCTTGGTGCAGGGATTGACGATCGATGGCCTCATCAAGCGGCTCGACAAGCGGGCGTAGCGCGCAGAATCAAGCATCGAATCAAGAAAAATGCTGCGAATGAGAGAGAACCCCATTCGCAGCGAAATTCAGAAGCAAGGTGAAGTTTGAATTATTCTGTGATGACCAATTTTCGGACGATGAGTTCTTGTCCCTTCGTAATGCGGCAATAGTAGAGTCCACGCTCCAGCTGACCAGTTGCAAAACCGAATTGCGTTTCCTGCACCTCGGTCTGCAGCATGCGGGCACCTGCAATGTCAAACACCTCAAAAGTGCCGCCAACGAGTGACTCCGAGCAAGAAACCTGAAGGTTTGCTAGCCCATGGGCAGGGTTGGGCATGATGGCAAAGTCCACATCAGGAACCAGGGTCCCCTCGACGTCTTCAGCGCCAGCCAGATCGCCTCCAGTTTTCCACATGCAAGGAGATGGGAATGGAGACAGCGTAAATGACTCAGTGCGCCAAGCCGACGTGCCGCATCCGTTCACAATCCTAGCCTTTACAGTGTAACTTCCTGGCATCGTGAGCAAAGCCGTCGAGGAGCTTGTAAGCGTCAAAATGCTGCCATTGTTGATCTGGAATTGATAGAATTGGGCACATGTACTTGTTGCGGTAAATTTCCAGTAACAAGTCCCACCTTGACGGGATGCAAAAATATCTGAAGGAGCTTCGATCGATGGGCAAACATTGAGGTTGTGGGTGAGCGTCACGCTTTGGCCGCAGGCCGTGATCGTACATTTAAGGGTTCTCACACCACCCCCAATGCCCGCCACAGCAGAAATGGTAGGATTTGCGACATTTGGATTGGAAATCGTCATCCCTGAAGTTGTGGGACTGAAAAACCAATTGTAAGTCCAGCAAGTATTGGGGCCGGCTGCGACGCTAAAGACCGCACTCGTATTGCCACACAATGCATCGGGTCCAGCAATCACAGAGGGCATAGCCGCTGTAACAGGAATCGTAATCGAGGTCGCTCTGCCAAGGTAACTTGAACATTCTGAGCGCTTGGCTCTACCGATCACGGTAATCGGGCCCGAGCAAGAGGCTGGTTTGGCTATCGTCACAACATTGCCATTGGTGGGATTCACGATGCTCCCGCCACCAGAAACCGTCCAAACATAAAAATTGGCATTGACAGAGGATGCTGTCACTGTAAAGGTTTGTGGTGACGCTGAGCAAGCTATCGATGTCAAGCTAGAGGTCAGTCCTACATCACCTACACCATTCACAGAGATTGTTTTTGTTGCAACCGAGGATGTGACGGTATTGCCCACCGTGCAGTTTACAGTGTGCGACAATACAAAGGAGCTAGGTCCAATGTCATTGGAATAGACCGTTGTAGAGGTTGAAGACCCGAATGCATTGTAAAAAACATTCCCATTGCTCGCATCCCACCTGTAAAAACTACAATCAGGACCGATGTTTCCCGACCAAGTATAAAGCACATCGACATTTGGGCAGATGGTGGATGGTCCAGCAATCTGAGCCTCTGCCAAGCCACCAAATGTGATCTGCAATGCGAAAAACGCACTTAATATCCAATATTTTGTTTTCATAAAAAAGTTTGATTTCATTACATTATATTTTTTGCCTCTGAATTCTGATAAATGATTACCTGCCCATCTTATTAGGATTGGAATTGGTCAATTTTCTAAGTTGCCAGCGTTTTTAGAACAGTTACAACCGTTCAAATACAAGCGTGAAGTGGTCTATTCGCAGTATGGCGAAGGCCAAGCCCAAATAGAAAAGGGATGCGTCTCTAGACTGTTGGAAATACAAAAAGTTTGGAATGACATTTTCATTTGCGATAGGAATTTATTTCGTAAGGTGCGAATCAGGTTGTCTAGCGTGCTACAAATGTAGGGCCTAGACGACCTATTTTGCAAGGACATTTTGGGCAATTTGTCTGGATTGCGACATTGAGTAATCTCGCCCAATTATGCGATAATGGGCGGTGATGAATATTTTTTAACCGACAAATTTACAGTTTGTCGCGATACTTTATTCCAAGTTTGGCTTGGTGCTGGATGGTATCGCTGAGCAGGCAAGCCGCAAATGATGAGCACTGAGAGTATCGCGGACAACCTAGGAAACAAAAAATTGGATGCAGGGATTGACGATCGATTGCATGGTAAGAAATATGGATCAAGCGGCATGATTGCGGAGCTGATAGAGAAGGATCCCTTGAGAAACCGCAGCTAGGAAATGGCTTCCTTTCGAATTGCCATGAGTACGATGGCGTGGTAAAGCATCAATAGCCTACTGAAGGTGGCCATGCAGATCATTTTTGGTGATTCAAAATCAAATTTGCCTCACAAGAAGATCCTGCCGGCGGGCATGCCTTCGGGCAAAATCCGTCAAACTGTTAGATAGCCGACCGAATCTCGCAGTAAACTTGGGCAGGCATGGATTTATTGGAATAAAATGTTAACATTGTATTATGTCTCAATTACTCAACATCATTCATTTTATTCATTAACGGTCATTTAACGTATGAGAAGACTCTTAGCAACTGTATGTCTGCTGTTACTGACAGCAACATTCATGTACGCGCAGGAAGTGCTCAGGGGAGCTGTCAAAGAAGACCTTACGGGAGATCCAATCCCAGGCGTGACAGTTTTCGAGAAGGGCAGCTCCAACGGTACAATCACTGACGCCGAAGGGCGCTACGAACTCAAAGTCAAGAATGGTCAGGCCATCTTGGTCTTCAGGTATGTGGGTTTTTCCACGACTGAGCAGGCAGGCGGCGGCGACGTGAGCCTGAAAGAAGACGTCTTGATGATGGACGAGGTGGTCGTGACCGCTTTGGGCATCAAAAGCGACAAGAAAGCACTGGGTTACTCGGTGCAAAGGGTCGGCGGCGATGCCCTCACTAGCTCTGGTGAATCCAATATGGTCAACGGCCTGAATGCCAAAGTTGCTGGCGTGCAGGTGATCAGTTCTAGCGGTTCGCCGGGGGCGGCGTCCTTTATCCGCATCAGGGGCTCATCGTCACTTACAGGTAACAACCAACCACTGATCGTTGTGGACGGTGTACCGATCGACAACTCCCAAAACACGGGCGGTAACCCCGATGACGGCGACAACGCCCTCCTCGAAGGTGTGTCCCAGTCCAACCGTGGTGCTGACATCAACCCCAATGACATCGCCGAGATGACCGTGCTCAAAGGCCCAGCCGCCGCAGCACTCTACGGCATACAAGCTGCCAATGGCGCGATCTTGATCACGACCAAAAAAGGTAGCACCACTGGCAAAAAAGGTGTCGCCGTCTCCTACAACACCAGCATGGCTTGGGACCAGGTAAATCGCCTCCCGAAAATGCAGGATCAGTGGAGCCAAGGCCGATTTGGCCTGTACAGAGCACCAGAGTCTGGCCAATCACGTAGTTGGGGCGCCATGATCGATACCTTGAGCTGGGACAACAATTCACCAGATCCCACAAATCCCTATCAATTTGACAACCATGGTGCTATTGTGCCAAGCAGCGATCCCTCTGCTAGGCAGGCTGTAACGCCTTATGACAACGTGAAATCGTTCTTCCAGACGGGTCTCACGACCGACAACTCGCTTGCACTTTCCGGAGGCAATGCCGATGCCTCCTACCGCTTCTCGGTTGGCAACACGCATACCAAGGGTGTCGTGCCACTCAGCGATTGGGGACGCACAACGGCCAAATTTGCTGGAGAAGCCAAACTAAGCAACCGATTGAAGACAGCTGCATCTGTCGGTTATACCAACTCTGGAGGTAGCCGTGTGCAACAAGGTTCCAATACATCTGGTTTGATGCTAGGTCTGCTCCGCACACCGATTACGTTTGACAACTCCAATGGCGCTACAGATCCCAAAGATCAAGCCGCCTACCTTTTGGCAGACGGTACACAGCGCTCCTATCGCGGCGGTGGCGGCTACGACAATCCTTACTGGACGATCAACCAAAACCCAGCCAAGGATCAAGTAAATCGTATCTATGGCTTCACGAGTGTCACCTATGACATCACCAAGTGGCTGAGCGCATTTGGCCGTGTGGGCACCGATGCCTATAGCGACAATCGCCAACAGGCCCTCGCCCAAGGCTCTGCCACTGCACCTGCAGGCCGCTTGTATTTGGAGAAGCACAACTACCGCCACTTGAGCAGCGACCTTTGGGTCACAGCGCAGCACCAGTTTTCCGAAAAGTTCCAAGGTAGTCTGCTCTTGGGTGCCAATGCGTTTTCCAAGCACTATGACAAGCTATATACCCAAGGCGATGGCTTTGCCATTCCAGGGTTCAACCACATCTCAAATATGCAGTCCACATTGTCGAGGAACTATTCCGAAAACAAGAAGACTGCCGCAGGATTCCTTGAAGCCAAAATGTCTTATGACGATTGGGTTTTCTTGGATATCACCGCACGTAAGGAATGGTCATCCACGCTTGGCAAGGGCAACAACAGCTTCTTCTACCCAAGTGCCAACCTTGGTATCGTCTGGACTGATGCTGTCGGCCTCAAGGACAACAAAATCCTTCCCTACGGCAAAGTGCGCCTTTCCTATGCCTCCGTCGGTGGCGATGCACTTCCTTATTCCCTCGGTAAATACTACCAACAATCTACCATCGGTGACGGTTGGACAAACGGTGTCACCTTCCCTATGCTTGGAACTGCTGGCTTTACGACTTCTGACGTACTCGGATCTCCCAATCTCAAACCCTATCGTAACAATACGATTGAGATTGGCACCGACATGCGCTTCCTCAAGAACCGCATTGGCTTTGACTTTACTTACTACCGCTCCAAGTCTGTCGATCAGATTTCAAGCGTGCCAGTGGCTTCCTCATCAGGTTATACCAATCTGATCTTGAACGCTGGAGAAGTGAGCAATACAGGTATCGAACTGACCCTGAATGCGGCACCAATCAAGACGAAAAATTTCCATTGGGATATCCAAGTGAACTTCACGAGAAACAAGAACATCGTAGTTTCCTTGCCTCCAGGCATCGAGAGCTTGTTTTTGGGAGGCTTTGAAGGCACCTCGATTCGCAACGTCGCTGGTCAACCCTACGGTCAGATCTATGGTGGTACATTTGTGCACGATGCCAATGGCAACCTGGTGATCCAAGACGATCCTAATCAAGGCGGCTATGGCTACCCCATCGAGGGCAAAGAAGAAGTGATCGGCAACCCTCAACCTAAATTCCTCTGTGGCTTCCAAAACACACTTAGCTGGAAAGGCCTGAGCCTCAACATTCTCTGGGATTTCCGTTACGGTGGCCAGATCTGGAATGGTACACAAGGTGCATTGGCATTCTTTGGAAAGTCGAGCATCACCGATCAACGTGATGATCCTGACCACGTCTTTACTGGCGTAGGTGGCCACCTGGATGCCGATGGCAATTTGGTGAGCACAGGCGCAACCAACGACATCAAGGCCCCGCTCAACCAAAAATGGTTTGAAGGCAACGGTGGTGGATTTGGCAACGTGGCCGAGCACTTTATCCAAGACGCCTCTTGGGCACGTCTCCGCGAGGTCACGCTCAACTACACGATTCCTACCAAAGTGTTTGAAAAAACCCCAATTGGTGGCGTGAATGTGGGCCTCTCAGGTCGCAATCTCTTCCTGTACACGCCATACGAAGGCGTCGATCCTGAAACCAATTTGATGGGTTCAGTCAATGCACAGGGCTTGGACTACTTCAACATGCCCAATACCCGTTCCTTCTCAGCCCGTGTTGGCATCACATTCTAAATTGAATCTATCATGAGAACGCTTAAATATATTCATTTTGCCCTCTTGGTTGGGTTGCTGGGCCTCACTTCCTGTTCCAAGTACTTTGGTGATGTCAATACCGATCCCAATCGGCCTACCGACGTGACCCCAACGGTATTGCTACCAAGTGCTGAAGTCTTCTATGCCTATGGCATGCAAGGCGACGTCACGCGCTTCACATCCCTGTTGATGAATCAGGTGTATGGTGCTGATAGGCAGTTTGCAACCTACCAGGTCTATTCGATCACAGAGACCGACACCGACAATTGGTGGAAATTGAACCACTATGGTGGTGCGATGATGGACTTGAAAAACATGATCGACTATGCCAAGACGGGCAAGCAAATCCACTACATGGGGATTGCAAAAGTCTTGATGGCCTACGGTCTCATGTGCGCCACTGACCTGATGGGAGATGTGCCCTACAGTGAGGCATTCCAAGGTCTGGACGAACTGCAGCCCAAGTATGACACGCAGTCCCAGGTCTATGACTCGATTCACTCCTTGCTGAACCAAGGGATCTCCAACCTGGCCGACCCTACCTCTGCAGTGGTTGAGCCTGGTAGCGAGGACCTTGTTTATGGTGGCGATCTAGGTCAATGGACTAAGCTTGCACACGTGCTCAAAGCCCGCGCCTACTTGCACCTCGGCAAGCGCAACCCTGCCAACTATGGTCTCGCACTTACAGAATTGGCCGGTGGATTTTCCAGTGCTGGCGACGACGCACGCTTGATTTTTGGTGAGACAGAAACCTCTGCTGCACCATGGTATCAGTACAATGATCAGCGTGGTGACATCGTCTTTGAGTCATTTGTGACCGACACGATGCTTGCATTGAGCGATCCAAGGTATTATGCATTCTATGATACTTCGGCAGGTTGGCTGGGTTCTTACTTCAATTCGACTAGCTCTCCCTATTTCTTTGCATCCTACGTGGAGCAAATGTTTATCATCGCCGAGGCAAGCTTTGAAACAGGTGATGCCAACACTGCCGTTACGGCTTACCTTGATGGCATTCAAGCATCGATGGCGCGGTATGGTGTGGTCGCAGACAGTACTTTTACAGCCGATATCTTGAGTGAAACAAGCGCATCACTCACGCTGGAAAAGATCATGTTTCAAAAGTATGTGGCCTTGTATTTGGATCCAGAAATCTTCAATGACTGGCGCCGCACAGGATTCCCAAGGCTCACGCCTAATCCAGATGCGCTCACGCCTGGCGGTGTGATCCCTACCCGTCTGCCTTACCCACAGTCGGAGCGTCTTTTCAATCCCAATATGCCAGCCAACAACTCGATCACGAGCAAGGTTTGGTGGGATATCTAAGCATTTGAAAGGATCAGATAGAATATTCATTTCACAGCCCCGGCCTATGGTCGGGGCTGTTTTTTGGGGAAAAATTGCTTCCTGATGTTACAGTAAATCATCTAAAGGAGGCCCGCATGAAACAAGACCCATTTTAACCATGTAATTTTCAAACATAGATGGCGATTTTTGACCGAATTGTTGGCGGCATACTAAAATTGGGAAGCCTGGCAGATGTCCACCTTTGTGAATGATAACCAACACTTTACAACCATTTTTCAACATGCTTTGCAGGGTCTGGAAAGATCACGATGCGCGTTTGGGCTTATTTACCCACGTTAGACAAGTAGTTCCAAATCTCATTGGCACCAGATTTGTTTCCCGTATCAGGAAAAAAGTCTAAATTGAACTTGTTTAGGTAATCATGTGATTCTAAAAGTTTGTGTTATGCTGAATACAACCTGTATCAAAAAATTCTTGTTGCTGCTTTTGTTGTTTACACCGATAGCGATGTTTGCGCAAAGCGGCACCTCTTTGCAACGCATCACCGTCACGAGCGTCACCATCATCATGGACAGCGTGCGCACTGCGGCCGATGCTGAGTTGGTCAAGACCGAAATCACCAAACACACTGAGGTAAAGGACTTTGACATCAAAGGTAAGAATTGCAACTTTACGATTGAGAATTCAAACAATACCCTTGACGTGATCTTCAGCGACTTGGCCCAGCGTGGGCAGCCCGCACGCGTCTATGCAATCGAAGCCAATCAAACGTTTACCAGAGTGCCAGAGGAAAACTGCCAATCCAAAAAAGGCGAACCAGAGCTCAAAGAAGCCGATTACCTGAAATCCCTCAAGAAAGACTGAAACAGTCAAGATCTTCTCCTTCCATCATCATTTTGACTGAGTATGAAAAGATTATATTCTACATTGCCCTTGTATGGCCTCATTCTCTACCTCGTGTCGGGGTCGGTCCAAGCCGCAGCCACCGTCACGGTCACGGTCAATTCAGGCTCTTGTAGCACGACCTGCACCGATGGTTTCATCGGTGGTGCCCCAGACCCGCAATGGCGCGTAAACATTGAAGGGCAAGGTTTCACAACCTATCCCGCTTCTGGAATTTGTTTCACCAATCCGCCCAATGTCCAATATACCAGCACGCCCTATGTCTGCTCGCTTCCAGCGACCGTCAACGTGTGCTTCAGGGCGTTTGAAGACGACGGCGCAAGCTGCATCGTGAGCCAAAGCTGCCAGACAGACATCTGCAACAACTTTGTAATTCCACCACCTGGCAGCAGCGCCACTTATACGCTTTCGATCGTAGCAGGTGCCAGCACAGGCTTCGTGAATTTCACGGTCACAACATCAGGTTTCTTGTCTCCCACCCCCACCAACAACGACATTTGCAATTCCCAAGCACTCACGCTGGGCACCACGACCACTGGCAACAATACCTGCGCCACCGTACAGGCGAGCGAAGCCGATCCCTTATTGACTACAATTTCCCCCTCCAATACGGTCTGGTACAGCTTCGTAGCTCCGGCGTCGGGCCACGTGACTGTGAGCACCGACTTCGGCGGCACCACCTTTGACACAGAGATTGCGATCTATGGAGCGACCACATCGCCATGTCCCGGCACTGTCTGGGGCAACCTGACCGAGGTCGGGAGCAGCGACGACATCACGCTGCTATTCAACCTGAACTCGTTTGTAAACCTAGAGTGCCTCACGCCAGGCCAAACCTATTATGTACAGGTCGATGGCAATGGCGCCGCCGATTTTGGATCCTTTCAGGTCAATGTGAGCAGCGTAGGCCCACCCATCGCGACCAACAATAACCTTTGCAACGCCATCGGACTCACGCTCGGCACTACCTACAGCGGCAACAACAATTGCGCGACTGTGCAGCCAGGCGAGCCTATGGGGACTTGCGGCCAACAATTCAACACTGTCTGGCACACGTTTGTGGCCCCTGCCTCTGGTCAAGTGAGCGTGAACACCGATTTCGGTGGCACCAACTTTGACACACAGGTCACTGTGTATCAAGCATCTTCCAATCCTTGCCCAGCGACCAATTTTGGATTGCTGGGAGAACGCGGTTGCAACGACGACATCACCTTTTTGATCAATACCAGGTCCCAAGTCAATGTGGAATGTTTGACGCCCGGCTCCACATATTACTTGCAACTCGGCGGTGCGGGATCAGGGGACTATGGCAACTATCAGGTCAATGTGAGTGCCGTCGGTCCTCCCCTGCCCACGCACAATCTTATCTGCAATGCGATTCCACTTACGCTCGGCGTCACCGGTTCCTACAACAACAATTGCGCAAACGTGGAACCCGGCGAAGTCGATCCCTCCTCAGCATTCATCTCGCCATCCAATACCGTCTGGCATAGCTTCGTCGCGCCGGCATCGGGCCAAGTGATCGTGACCACCGATTTTGGCGGCACTGCCTTTGATACTGAAATTGCAATCTATCGCGCCAATGCGGCGGTCTGCCCCGGCCCGGTCTGGGGCAACCTCACCGAGGTCGGCAGCAGCGACGACATCATCCCGCTGTTCAACCTCAATTCCGAAACCCTCATCAATTGCCTCACCCCAGGCCTGACCTATTATGTACAGGTCGATGGCAATGGCGCTGGCGACTATGGCAATTACCAGATTCGCGTGACCGCCACGGGGCCAGTACAAGCCAACAATGACTTGATCTGCAATGCGATCAATTTGGGCACCATCGGCTTGGCAGGCACATTTACCAACAACAATCAAAACAACCTTTGCGCCACGATTTCGGTAGGAGAGCCCAACTTCCCTGGCTGCCTCTCTGGCATCGATGCCACGATCTGGGTGCGGTTTACCACAGGCGCCTCCCTAGGTTACGAAATGACCTTCAATGCCACCAATGACCCTTTGGGTCTCGGTGATCAAATCGATTTGCAACTCGGCCTGTACACTTCCAGCAATGGCACATGTACAGGTGTCTTGAGCGCCGTGGATTGCGACTACACGCCTGGCTTCTTTGCGGAGGATTTGGTGGTAAAGTGCCTGCTACCCAACACCACTTATTTTGTACAAATCGACGGCTCTGCGCTCAACACACGCGGCTTTCTCGGCCTTACGGTGACCGACGATGGCCGTGCCCGCGCGACCAACGATTTGCGTTGCAACGCAACTCCCTTGGGCACAATTCCCACCTTGGGTCAAACCACACTCCTCAATCAAAACAACTATTGTGGTGGCGTGGAACCTGGAGAGCCTGTCCCCTTGGCTTTTGGACTCGACCAAACGGTATGGTACACCTTCAAGCCGCCAGCAAGTGGTAGCGTGGAAATCGAGCTCATCGACAATGGCAGCGATGTGATCGACTTGCAGTTGTCGGTATGGCATAGCTCCAACAATGCCTGTACGGGTTATTTCTCTGAAGAGGAAAGTTATGACGATCCGCTCTCATTTAGCATCGATGGTCCGCAATCGATGCGCCTCAAATGCCTCGATACTTCGGCTACCTATTATATACAGGTCGATGGCTTATACATCCCGTTGCTAGACCAGCACATCGGCGATTTCCAGATCATCGTGCGCGACTACAACGTGACCGCTGCCACCAACGACAGTATCTGCAACCCGATCTACCTCGGCAACCCCGGCGCTGGTCCGGTCACCTACTCCTATCACAACTTTTGCGCCGACAACATTCTGGAGCCGTTCCCGACCTGTTTTGGAACCAATATGACGGTGTGGTACACATTTACCGCCCCGCCATCTGGCCGCGTGAACATTGACCTGGAGAGTGACCCCAACAATGTGGGTGACTACATCGACCTACAGGTCGCGGTATATGCGCTTGCGGGCGATGTCTGCACGGGCGCTGCGACCCAAGTCGGCTGTGATTACAACGACTTGCTGGAATTTCCCCCGCTCTCGCGCGACGAGGAAATCGATGTAAATTGCCTCACGCCAGGCCGTCTCTATTGGATCATGGTCGATGGGTCAGACGATCCTGATGAAGTCGATGGCTTCTTCAGAATCACCGTGACGCAAAACCCTGGTCCACCGCTCATCACCAATGACAATATCTGCCAAGCCACGCCACTGGGTGCTGTGCCACCTGTGGGTAGCATCGTGACACCCGAGCAGCACAACTTTTGCGCCACCGTCGAACCTGGGGAGCCAACACCCGCCATGTCCTTGATCCCCTTTGGCATTGACCAGACGGTGTGGTACACATTCACGGCCCCCCCATCGGGCAATATGACCATCTCGGCCACCAATGACCCCTTGAACCGCCCAGACAACATCGACTTGCAACTCGCTGTCTATCAGAGCAGCAACAATACTTGCTTGGGCACCTTCTCAGAGGTCAATAGCGATTATGATCCTGGATTTTTCAGTGAGGACCTGAGCCTGACCTGCCTTGTGCCCGGCCGCACCTACTTTTTGCAGGTCGATGGTGCCTTGTTGCCCCCACCCCCACTCCCAACGGTCTTGGTCGAGGGCTACTTCAACCTCACACTCTCTGCCAATCCGGCGTTTGTGCCGATGCCCACCAACGACAACATTTGCAACTTTGTGAATCTCGGTGTCGTGCCTTCGGGCTTGGCCACGCCGATCTTCAACGGGAGCAACTATTGTGCAACTACCGAAGTCGGCGAGCCCAATGTCGATACTTGCCCGATTTCTTTTCAATTC
Source organism: Bacteroidota bacterium (assembly GCA_031415375.1). Taxonomy (GTDB): domain Bacteria; phylum Bacteroidota; class Bacteroidia; order J057; family JADKCL01; genus JADKCL01. The sequence continues at coordinate 16,629 of JANORP010000036.1, forward strand.
ACTTGCGACGAGTCGGTTTGGTTCACATTTACCACCAACAACAATCCCGGCGCCATCCAAGTGAGCATCAGCAACGTGAACGGGATCGTCCCCGTGATCAACGTGTATGAAGCCAACGTATTCCCCAACTGTACCTTTGGTAACCTGAGCTTTGTTGCAGACGCGACGGCGATCCCATTTTCCAACCTGAACCTGACCATCCCATGCTTGCCGCCCAACAGGACCTTTTACGTGCAAGTAGATGGCGTGGACTTTATCGGCGACAATGGTTCCTTTAGCATTCAGGTGAGCGACAATGCCGTGCCGCAGGTATTGCCAGCCAACGATGACATTTGCCTCGCGCAAAATCTCGGTTTGATCCCGCTCGGCGGCTCCTCTGCGGTCACACCAGGCTCCAATATCTGCTCGACCGAGGAAACAGGCGAACCCCACGTGAGTGGATTGCCTGACCGCACCGACCCCTTGTATGACGAGACGGTCTGGTACAGGTTTACGACATCGGGCACACCTGGCACGATCAACGTGAATGTCACGGGTGTGAATGGTGGATTGCAAACGCAATTGCACATCTATCGTGCCGATGCACCGCCCTCCTGTGCATTTGCCGACCTCACCGAGTATGACAATGCCACCGCAATATTGCCCAACAACAATTTGAACATGATTTTGGATTGTTTGGAGCCCAATACCACCTATTATATCCAGCTCGACGGCTTGGATGTGATCGGCGACGACGGCAATTTCAATATTCAAATCGTGGACAATGGCACACCGCACCTGTTTCCAGCGAATGATGATATCTGCAACAACATTAGCCTTGGTGTCGTGCCCACGGGCGGTAACTCTGCCAACCTCGCAGGCCACAATTACTGCGCGACGACCGAGGGCGGTGAGCCCAACATGAGCGGCTGCTCCTATCTGAGCGATCCGCTCTGCGACGAGACGGTTTGGTACACATTCACCACCAGTGCGACCCCTGGTCTCACGACGGTGAACGTGAACAATACCGTGGGCATCAATGCCTCGATCAATGTCTATGTCGCATCGCCCAATGGCAGCTGCAACTACAACAATCTCACATTGATCGAAGACGCCGACGATCCGTTTAGCAACAACGTCTCTGTGAGCATCCCCTGTCTGCGCCCCAACACCATCTATTTCATACAAATCGATGGCGTAGATCTGTTGGGAGACGAAGGCACGTTTAATGTCTCGGTCCAAGACAATGGTACCGCCAACAGCTACCCGATCAACGATGCCATCTGCAGCGCCCAAAATTTGGGTACCGTACCCTTTGGTGGCGGCACTGCACTGACCCCTGGCAACAACTTCTGTGCGAATACTGAAGTGGGCGAGCCCAATGTCGATCCTTGCCCCGTCGTGAGCAGCCTCACATGTGACGAGACCGTCTGGTATCGCTTCACCACGAGTGCTAGCCCTGGTGCAATCACGGTCGCGATCAGCAATACCGTGGGCATCAATGCCGTGATCAACATCTACAGCGTATCGCCAGCTGGTAGCTGCCTTTTCAGCAACCTCACCTTGATCGCGTCGAGAGACGACCTGTTGAGCAACAACGTGAGCATCACCATCCCCTGCTTGCCTGGCAATCAGCAATACTTGGTACAAGTCGATGGTGTGGACGTGCTGGGAGACAATGGAACCTTCAACATCCGAGTGACCGACAATGGTAGCTTTGTCGGTGCACCCACCAACGACAACCTCTGCAATGCTGTGCCCATGGGCAATCCCAACAATGGCTCGGTCGGTCCTATCGCTGGCAACAACAACTGCGCGACCCAGCAATCGGGTGAACAGAACGTGACGGGCGACGATGAAACCGTCTGGTACACCTTCATCGCGCCCACATCTGGTGCGGTCACGATCAATGTCAACAGTGTCTCAGGCATCGACGCCAACTTCTCGCTGTACCAAAGCACGGGGCCATGCAGCTTTACCAACTTGCAGCAAGTCGGCAGCCAGCATGACAACCTGATCAGTTTCAGCGTGAGCCATACTGAGGAGTGCTTGATCCCTGGTGCAACTTATTATATCCAGATCGATGGCGGCGATATCTTCGGTGACTATGGCAACTTTACCGTCACTGTGGCCGACGCCCACGCTGGTTTTGTAGGCCCGACCAATGACCCTTGCAATAGCGCCATCAATGTACCGATCGGTACAGAGCCATGTCAAGGCTCAGGCCTCTGGAACGTGTACAACTATGGCAACCCAACTGTCTCTCTCAACAATGCCAACGTGCAGGGTTGCGGCGACAACTGTGGTGACACCTGGTATTCATTTACGATGCCCTCCTCGGGTACGGTGCTGCTTGAGGGCAATGACGAATATGGATTCCTGGGCCTCAACAACTCCCAATTGAGCGTGGCCGCCTATACAGGACCTTGCAACAACCTCACACCAATCAATTGCGACCAAGGTGGTCTGTTTGACGATCCGCAGTACTACATCTCAGCGCCTCCCGGCTCTACGGTCTATCTGCAAATATTTGACGATGGTGGAGACGACTTCAACGAGAGTTTTGCGCTGTGCCTCACCGACCGCTGTGGTTCAGACGACTGCTTGACGGCTCAGCCCATGCAGACGGGTATCTGGTACTGCTGGGACACCGACGGTGCCAATGGCGAGACCGAGCCAGCCGACCCTGGCTATGATGAGTGCGGCGATGGTACCGACCCCGGACACTCGGTGTACTTCACCTACACCACTACCTGTGAGATCTTCCAGGTCACGGTCACCGGTAATACAGGCGGTCTTTGTATCCTCGATGAACCTACCGATGGGTTCTCAATCGCCCTTTACATCGACGATACCCCTTGCGATTGGAATGGTACATTCCTCGACTGCGAGATCACCGATGCCTGCCTCGGCAACAACTATTATTTTAGCCAAGCCTATACCCTGCCTGTCGGTACCCAAGTCATGATCCAAATCGATGGTTTTGACTTTACTGGCAACAACAATGGCCAGATCAGGATCGACTGTCCATTGCCGATCGACTATGCAAGCTTCACTGGCTATCGCCAAAACGAGGTTCATGACTTGCGCTGGACGGTCACCGATGAGAATGCCTACACGGGAAATTTTGTCGTGGAGCGAAGCCTCACGGGAGATGATTTTGCTGTGATCGGCAATGTGCCTGGCTCCGAGTACATCCAAGATGGTGGTAGTTCTGGTGGCAGTGCAACGACCTTCATCAACTATGGGTTTACTGATATGCAACCAGTTGTCGGCCACAATTACTACCGTCTCAGGTATGTTGATCAAAATGGATTGGAGACTTACTCAGCCGTCATCGACATCTATTTTGAGGAGGAAGCACGAGCGCAGATCATGGGCCTGTACCCCAACCCGGCCCGCGAATGGGTGAAACTGGAAACGTTCATTCCTGCAGCCGGCACCTACGAATTGAGCGTAGTCGATATCTATGGGAAGACCGTGATTGCAGGAGAATTTGAAATGGAAGTGGGCATCAATCGTCATCGCTTCGAGCTCAATGAAATTAGCTCTGGGATGTACATTGTCAAGCTGAAAGCTCAAAACGGCAAGTCTAGCGACCACCGGAAGTTCATCAAGCAATAATCCCCTCGCTCCAAAGAGCAAAAAACGCGCCGCCAAAATGCTTGGCGACGCGTTTTTTGCTTTTTACCATCATACCAAGAATACCACCCATCTACAAAACCAATATTTTTAGCCCCATTTCTTGCAACTATAATTCACAATTAGTCATCGATAGCTTACAAGTTCGATACAAGTGAAGATCAGCAACTTATCGACAACAAATTGTTAGCACCTGCTATATTTTGTACTATTTTTGGTTTTTTCTTACCTGAAGGCACAAAATCGGTAAAAAGGTGGGTACGTGTTTCGATTTATTCTAACGTTTTATCTAATTTCAATTTGTTGTTTTTTTGCCTTTTGACTGAATTTATGGTGTCAAGATTCAGCAGCTATTTTATTAAACCCAAAACTCGAAAGCTTATGTTTAGGAACAGAATGTCTATGTATTTGCTGCTTTTATTAGCTGCAACCCCTGCAGTCGGTAGCCTTTCGGCGGCAGTGTGTGTACGATCGGGAGCGATTGCACTTGAGAAATGCGCCCCCCCGTTAATAAGCGCCCAATTGTTGAAGAAAGTACTGTTGAAGGCCATCGATATTTGGCCGATGCCCAACGTGCCGTCCTACGGACAGTTGCGAAGCGGTTGCAATCATGGCACCACGCTCGTAGTGATCAACACCCACGTGACTCCAAACGATTCGTATTTGGTTACTTACGATGGCATCACCGTATGCGTCCTACTTCCGATTTGAAGCCAGACGATGCCTTAATTGAGAGTGCCGTTCCTAGTTTAGGGGCGGCTCTTTCCTTTTCATGTGCTTGCCGAGCAAACACTTATGATTTCACGGGAGTAGGAATATTGGGAAGACCTAGCAACACTGCTAGGCATGCGACTCATCTGCCTTTGTAGCGACGGCGACATTTTCTTTGAAATTTCCAAAAATGCGATCGACCTCACGGCGCTTTGCAACACGCACAGGGCAACCCTCCAGCTTGGCATCCAACCACGCCAATATGCTATAAAAGTCAGATGCCCTGGCTTCAAAGGGATCTTTTACGATTTCGAGGATTTCATCCCTGAACACGCGCATCAAAGCCGGCAACTCGTTGCGGTCGGTGAGTGCGATGGCATCCCTGAAAAATCGAATAAAGCGACGCTCATATTGGTGCATGCGCTCCTGCTTGTAGATGAAGCGGTAGGTCGATTTCAGGTTATATTCGATCAGATCGTAATTGCCGAGTTCAAAGTGCGTGAGCAAATTCATCAGGCGCATGCAAGACTGCAAGTCGGTGCGCAGATTGGTGCGCGGGTGATTGAGGAATTTATTGATCCAACCGAGCGCCTTTGAATACTCCTCCATCACCATGTAATAGTGCGCCGTGATGTAAGCGGCATTGAGACGTGTCGAAACCGCCAAATCATTTTCCAGCGTCTCGACCTCCTCGGTAAATTCTTTCAGGTACTCTGGGCTTACCTCATCGGCCATGGTCACTCGCAGCCCCATTGAATACAGGTAGTATTTGTCAAACCGCGAAATACGTTCTTGAGGCGTATTGATTTTGACATTCTTGATTTTTTCCAACAGAGGCATGACTACGTCGTAGCCATCGGTCCACAACTTATGATGGGCTGCATACACGATCTGCTTGTGGTACACCAACTTGTCTTCTTCCAAGATTGCTGGCGCACCGTCATACAGCTCGATGACGCGACTCGCATATTTGGAAGCCACATCATGCTCACCCTTGTAAAAGCCAAGGCGACGATGGACTTCATTGTAAAATATGCGCGCACGGATGCTCAGTGCCTGAGATTCATTTTGGAGCAATGGATGCGCGAGCAGGCTAGAGACCTCTTGAAGGTCATCTTCCTTACGGGCCACATGCCTTGCTTGTTGCAGGATAAACGTTTGCCTCTCCAGTCGTTGATAGCCCACGAGGTTGGAGATCTTCTCTATCGCGAGCCGCTCGGCAAACTCAATTTCCCTGATCATCTCTGGCAAAAGCTTGATGTTTTCAGTGCTCTTGATGATCTCAACCTCCACGCTTAGCAATCTGAGCAACTCCTCAAATCGCTCTCGGGACAAGACGCTTTCTTTGGCTTTGTTGAGGAGTTTCTTAGCTTGAAAATAAAGGTTTTTCTCCAGCAAAATGCGCACATGCAAGATGATAGATGAATATTCCGCTTCGATGCCCTTGTGAAAATAGGCCAGTGAGTTCAGAATTGAGTTATAGAGGTAATTTTTGTTGTAGGCAAACTGTTTTTCAAATTTCTCATCATGCTTGAATTTCTTCAAGATTTTGACTTCGTCATACTCTTCAAGGTTGTCTATGACGTCAAACAGCTGCAAATACTTTTTGTCACCCGCTGTGAGCTGGGCAAGGATATGAAAATTGCGCTTCTCACCCCTTGTTAGAGATTTGATTAGCTGAAATAGCGCGTCCTGTTTCTTCATAGACCACCTTCAAAGCACGGATTCCTCCAAGACCCCATGCTCGACAAAAATATTTTCTCTCCACCATTAACCAGTGCTTACAACGCCACCGGCTCGGAAACTTATTCCGAAATCAGAAGCTCTAATTTAGCTGTTACGATACCCAAAGTCAATAGCTGCCATCATTTCGTGGAAACAAATTTGGAGGCAATGGCCTTTGATTGCAGGCACTACACAGCTAATAACCATCTTATTATCGTTTTTTGGCAAAAGTGCCCAAAATCTTTCATCCTGAATGAGGTTTGATACATGTCGCTGAACAATGCCCCTATCTGTGTCAAAACTGCGTTCTTGCTTTCTTAACGGTCAACAATGGCCTTACAATTGGGCAACAATCTACAAATTCCAAAATGATTTTTTCTCCTTTTCAACCTCATGTCGCAACATCCATAAATAGCTTACAATCAATCGTTTACAATGGTGTTTTTTGACGTAATTGTAGGTTAGCATCCAAATTACTGGAGAAAAGCGGCTTGGGCATCGACGAGTTGAATGTTAGTTTTGACTCAGGTTAAACACCTAAATAGCTTTACGGGTAAATATAGCGCGTTCTTTACATGAAATTAGACAGGTTGAATGCTTGCAATCAGCCTGTTTTTTTTTGTGCCCAACTTTAGGCTGCTTAGAGCTGCGGCGTGTCGCGGGTGAATGCCCAGGTTTCAATGGTTGACATTGCAGGATTGAAACGATAGCCCCAAGCCTCAAATTGGCGCAGGGCATCGACGTCATCGACACGATTGTGTATGATCCATGAACACATCTTGCCGCGAGCTTTTTTTGCCCAAAAACTTACAACCTTAAATGCATCGCCCTTGCGATCCAAAAACACAGGCGTTATGATTTGTGCCGTTACCTCAGGCACCCGTACTGCACCAAAATACTCCTGGGACGCGAGATTGAGCAACACCTTGCTTCCCGAGACGGCAACAGCTTCATTCAGGTTATTCGTGATGCGACTCCCCCAAAAATCATACAGATTTTTGCGTCGGCCTACCTTGAGCTTGGTCCCCATCTCCAAGCGATGCGGCTGTATCATGTCTAGAGGTCGCAAGACGCCATACAATCCAGAAAGTATCCTGAGATGGTCTTGTGCAAATTCAAATTCACCATCCATAAACTGTGACGCGTCCAAACCTTGATAGACATCACCATCAAACGCCAAGACAGCCTGCTTGCTCAAGGCAGGGGCAATTCCAGGCTCAAATGCGAGGTATCGCCCTACATTCAGCGTGGCGAGGTCTTGGGATATGTCCATCAGCCCCATCAATTTTTTCGGAGAAAACGACCGAAGCTTCTGAATCAAAACGGCAGCATCGTCTAGAAACTGCGGCCTTGTAGCGACAGATGTCGAGGATGGCGTTTCAAAATCCAGTGTCTTGGCAGGAGAAATGACAGTGAGCATATCAATCAATTTGCGTAAAAGTAGTCCCTATGATGCACAAGCACAAAGGCGGAATTCCTTTTGTGGAACCCCGCCTCGTGTCAAAAAGCTCATCAGACGTGCATGACCCCTTCGGGTTTGGCGGCATAGCGCTCAAACTGCATCGAGAAACTTGCCGTGCCAGAACTCAGGCTACGCAAAGATGCTACATACCCAAACATCTCGCTGAGGGGAACCTCAGCATTGACCTTTTGGTCACGCACGCCCGCCTCTAGGCCCGTGATACGTCCACGACGACGGTTGATGTCTGAGATAACCGCTCCAGTAAACGCCTCTGGGGAGATCGCTTCTACCGCCATGATCGGCTCCATCATGATCGGGCCTGCGGCTGCACAAGCTGCCAGCAGCGCATCGTAACCGCAGCTTTCAAAAGAGGCTGCGTCTGAATCCTCACGGTGAATGTCACCGTCGAGCAGACGCACATGGATCCCATCCAAAGGATGGCTCCTGTTGAGGCCATGCTGCAAAGCACGTTTCATGCCCTTTTCAATGGCGGGCACAAAAGCAGCTGGGATCGCACCTCCAACGATCTCGTTGGAGAATGTAAAGCCGACACCACCAGCAATGGGGCTCACCTCGATTTGCATCTCGGCAAATTGGCCAGTGCCGCCATTTTGCTTTTTGAGGCGCTCGTGGTGTTGCACAGTGCGCGTGATCGTGGAGCGGTAAGCCACTGCAGGTCGCCCTGTGCGAATCGCCAATCCGTAGTCCTCTTGCAGACGGTCCACGACCACTTCAAGGTGCAACTCCCCTAGCCCGCTCAACAAAAGCTGACCAGACTCGGCGTCGGTGCGGTAATGCAAGGCAGGATCCTCAGACACCAATTGATGCAGCGCAGCGGCAAGCTTGCCTTCCTGCCCCTTGCCCACGAGCTCAATCGCCAGATCGATCACGGGTTTGGGAAATTCGATGGCTTCCAGGACAACCAGCGTCTTGGGATCACATAAAGTATCGCCGCTCACCATTTCCTTGAAACCCGTCACAGCCACGATGTCGCCAGCATGTGCCTCGGTCATTTCGGCCCGCTGCCCGCCTTGCAGGCGAAAGATGCGTGCGATGCGCTCGGTGGTGCCCGTGCGTGGACAGTACACACTATCGCCAGGTCGCAGGCTGCCACTGCGCAACCTCACAAACCCTGCACGACCTGCAAAGCGATCGGTGAGCGTCTTGAATACCAGCCCCGAAAAAGGCGCATCATCGCTGTGAAAACGGGCCTCCTCAGGCGAAGGCAGGTATTGGGCTGCAGCATCCAACAAGGGCTGAATGCCGATGTTGCGATAGGCGGCACCTGTAAGCACAGGCACAATTGTGCCCGCAAGTGTAGCCCGGCGTACCGCCGCCGCGATCACTTCGGCATCTACAAATGTCGCCTCATCGAGGTACTGAGCCAGAAATTGGTCATCGGCCTCAGCCAGGCGCTCCAGCAGATCTGCACTCGCAGCGACGATTTCAGGCAGCATCTCAGCGGGCATGTGGCGGCGCTCGGGCTGGGATTGACCATCGGCCCAATAAAGTGCCTGCTCATGCACCAAGTCGATCACACCGCAAAATCGATCGCCTTCAAACCATGGCAATTGCAGCGCGACAGCATTGACGCCAAATACTGAGCGAATCTGCCCAAGCACACGCCCAAAGTCGGCACCTGCACGGTCCATCTTATTGATGAACACAAGTTTGGATAGCCCAAACTTGTCTGCTTGGCTCCAAACGGTGCGCGATTGGGTCTCGACACCCGCCACGCCGCAAAACAGGGCAAGGACGCCGTCGAGCACCCGCAGCGATCGCTCTACCTCACCGTTGAAATCGATGTGCCCGGGTGTGTCGATCAGGTTGATGCGATACTCCTGCCCTTGCACGGTCCAAGGGAAATGAACAGCGGCGCTCTGTATCGTGATGCCCCGTTTGCGCTCAGCAGCATTGTGATCGGTGGTCGTCGTGCCGTCATCGACACTCCCCACGCGATGGTTCACACCACTTGCAAAGAGGATATTTTCGGTCACAGTCGTCTTGCCCGCATCGATATGGGCCATGATACCAATATTGCGCATCCACATTGTGTCTTTGCGTTTCATAATCGTTCTATTCAAAAAAAGATGAGAGTTGGAAAACAAACATGCCCTGACCGCGCGGTAAGTCTCAAGATATGCCGTAGCCAATAAGGCTTACGTGGCGATCGAATCTGTAACAGACAGGGTTGGCACCTGAATTTATGGCATTCAATTCAGGCTCAAGGCTATTATGGGACTGTGGTTTCCCCAAATCGCACGGTGCCCCAAGGCGTGGTCGCCAAGGCAGAAGTGGTGTTGCGATATGTAAGCTAGACGTGCCATTGCATTTTCCAATAAGGCTGCAAAAGTAAGGTGTGTACGGGTGATGAGGGCTTGTAGTTGGGTGAACAGTCGCAAATCTATCGACAACTGCGAATAAATTGAATTGAGCAGAAAATCAAACAGCCCCTGGCGGGGCTGATTGATTACGAGTTCTGTACGTGCAACGTTAGCGTTCGTGATGAATTACCTTCTTGTGCAAATCCCCTTTTGCGGTGTGTATCATCAAAAGATAAACGCCATTGGGTAACGGCCCAGGCGTAATGCGCACTGGTGCAGCCCCTTTGGCA
>JANORP010000037.1:0-9009 GCA_031415375.1 Bacteroidota bacterium
GTGCTACGGCAAATTAATATTGCGGTTGCAAGGGTATTTGTTTGTTGTTTTATAGCGGTTAATCGGGTTCGGCCTCTGCTTCAATGCCCCCCAATTGGGCGGCTAGCAGGGGTTCGGGGGGGTGGGAGGCATCGCCATAGACATCCCTCACCGATCGGTCGAGGTCTTCTGTCGCTTGCCACGCAGGGGGCACAGCGGCGTGATCTTCTGGAAATTGGGCCGTGAGCAGTTGCACGTGAATGCCAGCCTCGGCTGCTCGCGCTTGTGCGTGCTGCATGGAAGCAAGCGTGATCGGCTGCACATATTCAAACTCAGAGCCTTTTTGCGGAACAAAGACATTGACCAAATGGGCTAGGCGCGGCATGCGTCGCAAGGGTTGCGCGGGGTCTTGTTCTCTATCCATACTGCCTTCCTGTCTTTGCAAAGCGGAAATTGCGTAAGTTTAGCCAAAAAACAAGGGGAATTCGCAGGAATAGGAACATGGCTGGTCTAGCGGGAAATCAAAAATCGGCAACGCCTGCCTCGGCAGGCAAGCAACGGTGGATGCATCGCCATCCCCGCAAGTTCTTATTGTTGGTGAATCTCATAGGAATGCTCGTACTCCTGGCGATTTCCGAAATCGCCTTGCGGTCTTGGGGGTTTCATCCAGGTTATTTGGAAATGGGTTGGATGGATTTTCAGCCTTTGGAGCGAGGAGCCAAACTCGAGGTGCGCTACGACTTCTATACCGACAGCCTCGGTATTTTCAAAGCATCCAACAAGCCCGACGTCCATGGTCCTGGTTATGTCGTGAATTCCATGGGCTTCAGGGGACCGGAATTTGAACCGCAAGACAGCAGCCGCAAAAAGGTGATGCTCATCGGCGATTCCTTTACGTGGGGCGCCACCGCGCGTCCCATTGACAGCGCCTATGCCGACCGTATACGCCGCCCCGATTGGCAGGTGATGAATTTTGGCATCCCCGGTGCCGACCCCGACCAATACGAGCGCATTGCCGAGATTTACATTCCGCAAATGAAGCCCGACGTGGTCTGCCTGTTTTTTTACATGGCCAACGATGTCATGCACCTGCCGCAGCATGTGGGTCCTTTCCAAAACCGCTACCACCTCACCAATGTGGGCTGGCTCAATCCATTTATCGACGGAGTCTATATCGGCGACGCCCAAGCGACCTATGACTATTGCGCCGAGCGGCTCACGATTCCCCCCACCAATCTCCTCAATCGCCTCTGCGCCCTCACCTGCGTGGGCACCCTCGCCTGGCGCGCCTTGCTGCGGCTGCATGTGGTCGGCGAGCACCATGCAGCGCCCCTGCAAGCAGCGATCGACGCCGCCCAAAAATTGCGGGTGCTAGGGCCTTATGCCAATCCACATTTGCAAAAAATAGAAGCCTTATGTGCCGCCAACAATATTCCTTTTCGTTTGTATCTCATCCCGACGCACAACGATATTCATCCACCTACCGTCAAGGAAAACGAGACCCTGTTTAAAGGCTTGGAAGTGCAATATTGTGATCAATTTCTGTTGGAGGATTACAACGAGCGGCCCGATGGCCATTTCAACAATCAGGGGCATCGCAAGATGTCACAATATGTGTCTGCACAATTGGAAAAAATACTGGGCAAATAAGTGACGCAATATCCTACCATATCGGTCGTCGTCGTCAATTACAATTTGGGCAAATACCTCGACGATGCCCTGCGCTCGGTCGTGGAGCAGGACTACCCTGCACTCCAATTGATCGTGATCGACGGTGGCAGCACCGACAATAGTTTGGAGGTGATCCGCAAATATGAAACCCATATCAACTACTGGGTTTCTGAGGCCGACAAAGGTCAGTATGATGCTGTGCAGAAGGGATTTGCACGCGCAACGGGTGAGATTATGTATTGGCTCAACAGCGACGACATGTTGCAGCGCCGGGCGCTGTTTGTGGTCGCCGAAGTATTCCAAACATTCCCCGAAATACAATGGCTCACGGGCCTCGCATCAGAATACCACCCCGATGGCTTGATCATACAGCGCATCACCTTGCCATGGTGCCGCTGGTCACGTTTGCGTTACCTCACCTATGACTTTCAATTTGTACAGCAAGAGAGCACATTTTGGCGGCGTGAATTGTGGGAAAAGGCAGGTGGCACCATGAGTACGGAGCTGAAATTGGCGGGGGATATGGAACTGTGGGCGCGCTTTTTCAGGCATGCAAAACTATATACCGTGCAGAGCCTCTTGGGTGGATTTCGGTACCGCCGTGAGGGTCAGCGATCACGCGACTTCAGGGACAATTATTTGAGTGAATGTGCAGCTGTCGTGCGCCGCGAGCGTGTGCGCATGGGCCTGCTGCCACGGCTGGGACTCACCGCGCTGCGGCCACTGGCGATGGTCTTGGGCATCTGGTTTTTTTACGACGTGCCGCTCATTCGCCTGCCTTATATATGGCTGCACAACTTGCCCCGTGTCGTGAGTTATGACTTTGGGAGCATGCGTTTTGTCAAGAAACGCATCTTGGTCAAGCATCCTCCCGTTTTCCTTTGGGGTCGCGCCTTGTCCCTCAGGAAGTGACCTGATGATAAATCTTTTCCACATCTGTGCATGATTCTCGATGATCAGCGACGCGGTGCATCCTGAATTTGAGGGAGAATCAAACCCATGCATTCCACTTATTTTGGCTATTCTGACAAATTGAGCCATTTCATTACTTGCTTGGGCGCGGCAGCATGGCCAATTTTGCTGTCGATTTGTTGGTTGCAATACAGTTTTCCTTTGGAATATTCCATTCTAAAGCCTAACTTCACATCCAACCCGACAAGGAGTACGGCCTTTTGGGTTTGCATTGTTTCGGAATTCTTACATTGACCAATCAACTGGATATATGAATAGCCAACCCTTGACTAAGGTATGGGCAACGTTGTTGCTCATGCTCTCTTTTATGCACGTTTCCATGGCACAGTCTGCCAAAGAGAGCCACCCAGACATGTCTTACCTCAAGAGTCAAAGTCGCGGCTCGGCCGCAAAGTCTGCACCAATTATCACCGCCGAAGGTTATTTTGACAATCTGGAGGCTGCTCGCAAATCACCAGTAAAGGTCGTGCGCCTGAACCTTCAAGGGCATGCGCTCAAAAGCATCCCGGCAGACCTATGCATGTTTCCCAACCTGCAAGAGCTGGACCTCTCCAACAATGCCATCAAGAGCCTAGAGGTCGGCTTTACCTGCCCGACCGCTTTGAAAAAATTGTATTTGAATGGCAATGAGATCGTGGTGCTGCCCGCCAAGCTCGCTCAGCTCACACAATTGCAGGTCTTGGTCGCCTACGACAATCCGATCACACAGATCGATGCGGCCATTGGCGGCATGTCTAGCCTCAAGGAACTTTGGCTATCGGGCAATGGGAACAGCAGTTCCTTGCAACCTGCCATTTGGAATTTGAAGGGCTTGGAGACCCTGCGCCTATGGCATTTTGGATTGACGCAAGTTCCAGATGCCATAGGGCAAATGCAGCACCTCAAAACCCTATGCCTACAAGACAACCAGCTTTCAAGCGTGAATCCCAAGATTTGCGCATTGCCAGCACTCAATTATCTCAACCTCGGTAAGAATCGACTCAGCGCTTTGCCAGCTGAAATTCGGCAATGCACCCGACTGGGATACCTGGGTATTTTTGAAAATCCCATCGCCAGTTTGCCGCAAGACTTCGTCTTGCTGAGCAAAACATTGGAACGCATCTCGGCATGGAAGACGGGCTTGCCCCTCACCCTCCAACAACAGATCAAAGAGAGCTTCCCCCACACAGCCTTGATGTTTGAAGCCATCGATCTCCACTAATCCTACAACCAGAATTGTCATGAGATCAATCAACCTATTCAACGACAACATTATGAAACGCATCCTGCTGACACTCATGCCCGTCTTGCTGCTTTTTGGGGCAGCCATGGGCCAAAATATCATCCTCGAAATCGACGGGGACGACCTCTATTATTCAGAGCCTGGCTGCTCAGATTGCAATGGCGGCGCCGATCCACGTTGGCGCAATCGCCTTGTCGTTTTGGGCACCAACTATGATTGGAACGTCGATCGCGACGACATCAATTGCGGCTGGCAAGCCATCACCAACTTTAGCCTCTATGGTCCCAGTACCGTCCCCTACGGCAGCACAGCAGCGATGCAAGTCAATGGTTCTGAGTCAGACGGTGGCTTTTGTTTTGGAGATGACAACGTCTGTGGCGGGTACAATACCTTGCGCACGGAAAACGCAACCAATTTGCCGCCCTGTCAATGGAATTATTTTATCGACTCACGCACCTGCGACATCGGCACCTATGGCATCGAATGGAGCCTGTACTGGAAATATGCTTTTGCGCCGGCGCTCACAGGCGCAGCGCCCACCAGCCAGGTGCGCTGCCAAGGAGCTGCCCCCGCAGCCTTGACCGCGTCCAGCAATGCCGATGCCAATGGGAGGCCACTCGCCCGCTGGTACAAGTGGCAAATCTCCAATACCCCAAACGGCCCTTGGAGCGACATCCCCGGCACTGCCAATGGCACAGAAAACACCACTTCGACAAGCTTTAGCTACACGCCCTTTCAAATATCGGGCACGCGGTACTACCGCTTTGCCGCAAACTCCAACTGCACCACAGACTTCAACAACTTTGCCAGCTTTTCAACCGTCGCCAAGGTCACGTATGCCTTCCCAGCCTCAGGGTCATACACGACCGTGACAGGCTTGGGCTACCCTTTTGGCTCGGGAGACGCTGCGCCAGCCATCGTGAGTGGAGTATGTGGAGCGACGGTGTTGCCTGGGCAGACGACCATTTTCAACGCCTTGCAAGAACCGCTCGCAGGGGCGGTGGTCAATCCCACCAGCATCAGTTGGACAGCCAGCGGTGGCTCGCCTTCGACGGGCACGGGCACGGCCTTCACATGGACAGCACCGCTCACAGCAGGTACTTATACGATCACCGCGACCTATGCCTATGCAGGTTGTGCCAGCAGTGTGGTGTCTTGCGCGGTGTCAGTGGGCTCCCCTAACTGTAGCTTTGCCTACGTTGCACCCGGCGGTAGCAACGTCATCACCGCAGGTGGCCCCAACAATCCTTACCAGACGATCAGCTATGCGCTCACCCAGCTCGGCACGCGCAACTACATTCGTGTCGCGAGTGGCACGATCACCGAGACAGGTATCGTGAGCATTCCCACGGGTTTGACGATCGAAGGTGGCTTTTCAGTGACCGCCGGAAATTGGGTCAAGAGCTCGGCTGTCATCACGACAGTCCTGTGCAGTGGCACAGAGACCATCGATGCCAATACTGCACACGTAATGGGCTTCAGGTCGGCTGCCACCAACAACTGGGTGCTTCAAGATTTGAAAATCACGACCGTCGATGCCTCTGGGCAAACGACTAATTTGAATGGAAAATCCAACTATGGCGTTTATATCAACGGTTCTGCGGGGTACTCCATCGTGCGATGTGATATCACCGCAGGCGCAGCATCGGCTGGCCGTGGGCAGAATACCGACAATAACACCACGTTCAATGGTTCGGTTGGTAGTACGGGCACCGTCGGTGGCACAGGTGCAGGCGGCAACTCGTCTTGCGGCTCCGATGGCACCAAGGCAGGTGCAACGGGCGGCGGCGGCGGCATCGGTGGCGCCAATGCAAGCCTTGTTGGTGGCTCTGCAGCAAGTGGAGCCACAGGAGGCACCGGTGGCACGGGTACCAATGACAATGGCGGCGGCGGTACCGCTGGAGCGGGTGCCACGGGTACGTGCAGCGGCGGCGGCGGCGGGCTCGGTGGCTCAGACAATGGCAACAATGATGGCCCATTTGGTGGAAATGGGGCGAATTGCAGCATCAACGGCGCAAATGGTGCAACGGGCGCAGCTGGCGTTGCTACCAACAACGTGTACTTTGTCCCCGGCATCGGCGGCAACGGTACGGGCGCTGCTGGCGGTGGTGGCGGCGCTGGTGGCGGCGGCGGTGCCAATGACGAGGGCGGAACATTTGGCTGCGATGCGGGCGGTGGCGGCGGATCTGGTGGATCTGGCGGCGGCGGCGGCGGCGGCGGTGGCGCAGGTGGCCGCGGTGGCGGTTCTTCCTACGGCATTTATATATGGGCCAATGGCACTGGCACGACCATCCTCAATTCCAAAGTCACCGCTGGCACCTTCGGCATCGGAGGCACAGGCGGTATCGGTGGCGCTGGCGGAGCTGGCGCTGGCCAAAGTGCACAGGGTGCAACCCCCGGCGACGCCAACCGTGGTGGCCGTGGCGGCGCAAGCTCGGCGGGTGGCAGTGGTGGCAATGGTGGCATTGGTGCCTCGGGCGTAGCGATCGCGATCGCCAATCCACAAGGCACCAATGCGCCCAATGTGGCTACATTGTCCCCCGCGATTACCATCAACACAAGTGCTTCAGGTGGCTCGGTTCCCAACCCCACCACGGTCGTCGTGCAATACGACAATAGCAGAGGATGCCGCAACTCGGTCATCCCCATTACCAAAGGCGCTGGTAACTGGACCTTGGGTTCGGGCCTGAGCTTTGTAAGCAATTTGAGCAACGGTGTGACCAGCTACGGCCCCACATCCACGCCCGCCGAGGTCTTTGCCACGGCTGCAGGCACTTACGCACTCACTGCCAATGGCGGTATCTACGACGGTGCGATCCGGATCACAGACAATACACGCCCTGTTCCGACGGTGTCGTTCTCCAATACGACGATCTGCGTAGGTGGCAGTGTGACGGGCGCATTTGCAGAAACTGCATGGAGCCAAACAAACGTCGATTTTGACTGGAAGGTCTATCAAGGGACGACAACGGCAGCTCCGCTGTTTGCCTCGTCCAATACGGGCACGCCAACCTTTGGCCCCTTTGCCACTGCAGGCAGCTATTTGGTCAAATTCCAAGTGCGTGAGCAGTGTTGCGGATGGTCAATCCCCGTGTATCAGACCATCACGGTCAATCCTGACCCCAATCCGCATACAGACATTGTCTTCATTAGCCCCAATCCGCTCAACGTGATTTGCGTTCCCAACACAATCACAACAGGGGCCTCGGTTTCGGGAGCCTCGGGTGGTGTGCCACCTTATATCAATGAGTGGGATTACCAAAATGGTGCCCATGCATTTGGCACGACGCAATTGACGCCGCCAGTATTCGCATCTACCTTGGGTGCGAATGTGGTCGCTGTGCGGATTGCTGCCAATCCCAGCAAAGGTTGTGATGCCTCTGCTTTTTACTCCGAGACGATCGTTGGCAATCCTGTCCCTGTGGGTGTGGCATCACCTGCGGCAGCCTTTGCCTGCACAGGGCAGTCCTTCAGCATCAGCCTCAGTACCACCAACAATGTCGTCGGTACGACATTTGCCATCACCGCACAGACGACCAATCCCAACCTCACAGGTACATCCAACCTGCTCGGCAACACCCTCTTGGGTACCTATACGAATACCAGCGGCGTCAATCAGTCGATCACCTATACCATCGTGCCCTCGGGCCCCTCGCCGACTGCTTGTGCAGGGGCAGCCTTCACGACAACGGTGACCGTCTATCCAACTGTCGGCGTCACAGTGAGCTCCAATGCGCCGATCTGCCCCAACACTACACTCAGCCTCTCTGCGAATGGCACAGGCGGTAGCGGTGGCTTCACCTATCAATGGTCTGGCCCGAGCAGCTTTAGCAGCAGCTTGGCCAGCCCCAGCATCCCAGCCGCTACCCTCGCCAATGCGGGCACCTACAGTGTCACGGCCACCGACATCAATGGTTGCAGTGCAATTGGCAGTGTAAGCGTCACGGTCGTGGACAATGCCGCACCGACGATACTTTGCCCCGCCAACGTGGCTGTAAACAGCAGCACGACCGCATGCAATGCCGTCGTCACCTACACCACGCCTGTGGGCAACGACAATTGTCCAGGCGCCACCACCGTCCAGACCGCAGGTTTGGCCAGCGGAGCCACCTACCCAGTCGGCGTTACGACCAATTCGTTTCAAGTGAGCAACAATGGACAGTCTGCGAATTGTTCCTTTACGGTCACTGTCACAGATGCCACACCACCCGTTGCCATCTGCCAGCCCGTCACGGTCATCCTCAATGCCAGTGGCACAGGAACTGTGAGCGTTTCCCAAGTCAACAATGGCAGCAGCGACAACTGTGGACCTGTCACGACCACTATCAATGGAGCCGCAGTCTTGAATTTCACTTGCGCCAATGTCGGTGCCAACAACGTCACATTGACCGCGACGGATGTGAACAGCAACAGCAGCACTTGTGCTGCCGTGGTCACGGTCGTGGACAACATTGCACCGACCATCACCTGCCCCGCCAATGTGAATGTGAACACCGATTTGGGCGTGTGTGGCGCCACGGTAGCCTACACGGTGAGCTCCAGCGACAATTGCGCGGGCGCTACCGTCACCCAGTCTTCGGGGCTTGTCAGTGGAGGCATATTCCCCGTCGGCACGACCACCAATACCTTTGCCATCACCGACGCCAGCCTGAACACGGCAGCTTGCAGCTTCACTGTCACTGTCGTGGACAATCAGTTGCCCACGATCACCTGCCCAAGTACGGTCACCGTCAGCACCTCCCCTGGGCTTTGCAATGCGGTCGTCAATTTTCAGACAGGGAATGCGGGCAATCGGGTCTATGGTACCGAAGCCAATGCATTCTTGATCCATTCCTTTGACGCGACCACTTTGGCTCAACTAGGTTCCGTGCCCATGACCGTCCCAGGCTTGACGGGTGGTCAAAACTTTGGCATGGCCAAACATCCCGTTACAGGTGTTGTCTATGCCGTCGCGGGTTCTGCGGCGGTGCGCAATTTGATCACGATCAACCCACTTACAGGTATAGGCACCTTGCTAGGCCCCACAGGCCTACAAGTCTCGAGCATCGCCTTTGACAATGCGGGCGTGCTCTATGCTGTCACTGGAAATGCTGGCCCCACGGCTGGCAAGCTCTATGCCCTGAACCTCACGACTGGCGCATCCACTTTTGTGATGAATGTCACCG
>JANORP010000038.1:0-3745 GCA_031415375.1 Bacteroidota bacterium
CGGCCGATGGCAGCAGCCCGCGGCAGTGGCGTGAATGACCGGGCGAATGAACCCCACACGCGCCGCACCATGAAGCACACGACCCTCCTCGCCGCCGCGCTGCTGACGCTGGCCTCAGCCTCCTTCACTGCGCACGGCCAGAACACCACCACGCCGAGCAACGCCACGGTGGGCGGCAACGCCGGCACCAGCACCACCGAGTCGGTGCTGAAGAAGAACCTGCCGCCCGTCAACCTGCAGCCCGGCCAGCCCACCGACCCGAACCTGCGTGTCACCGAGCCGAGCTACTTCGTCGACCTGCAGGCGCGCATCGCCAAGCTCAAGACCACCGAAGCGCAGTGCCCGCGCGACTACCACGTGGCCAAGGCGCAGGCCTGGCTCAACTTCAGCCGCGACCAGTACCACGAGCGTGCCTGGCAGAAGGACATCCAGACCACCACCTTCAGCGAAGCGCGCCGCATCGTCGACGCGCTCGAAGCCGGCCAGGACCCGGGTCTGGACACACCGCTCGTGTCCGACGCGCAAAAGCTGCGCCCCGACCTGTGGGCGATCGCGCAGAAGATCAAGGAAACGGTGCCGGGCCCGCTGTGCTGCGCGCAGACCGAAACCGCCTTCTGCGAAGTGCAGCTCGTCTGGAGCGGCCACGCGCTGGCCAACCTGGGCGGCTGGCGCCGCGCCACGCCGCACGTGCGCATGGCCGAAGACCTGTGTGCCGATGCCGCGCGCAACCAATGCAAGCTGATCCCACCGATCCCGCCGGCCGACGTGCCGCCGCTGACGCCCATCCCGCCCGTGCCGCCGGTTCCCGTGCCGACCTACGAGAAGATCACGCTCGCCGCCGGCGCGCTGTTCAAGCACGGCCAGTCGGCCATCGACCAGATGTTGCCTGCCGGCCGCGCCCAGCTCGACGAACTGGTGGCCAAGCTGCAGGGGCTGAAGGCGATGGAGCGCATGGTCATCACCGGTCATGCCGACAAGACCAACAGCTCGGGCGACCCGGCTTTCAACGACAAGTTGAGCCTGGCGCGCGCCAGCTCGGTGCGCAGCTACCTCACGGTCAAGGGCGCCGACATGAGCCGCACCGACGTGGCCAGCGCTGGCGACCGCCAGCCAGTGAAGACCGACTGCCCCGTGCCCAAAGGCTCCGACGGCGTGACCGTCGGCAAGGCCGGCGCCAAGGCCATGCAGGCCTACTACGACTGCCTGCAGCCGAACCGGCGTGTGGAGATCGAGATCTTCGGGACGGTGGAGAAACGCTGAGCGCCGAAGCGTCGCAGGCAATCAGCCGCGCTGCTTCAGCGCTTCAGCGCTTCAGCGCTTCACGGCAACTCGTGCGCCATCGTGTACTTCACGATCCCTGCGCTGAAGCCGCGCAGTTCCACCTTCACCTCGTAGCCCAGCGAGCGATACAGGTTCGGCGCCTGGAAGCTGAACGTCTCCAGGTAGAAGGTGCGGCAGCCCCGAGCCTTCGCGCGCGCCTCGAACTGCTCGACCAGCCGCTTGCCGATGCCGTGGCGGCGCCGGCCCGGCTCGACCCACAGCTGCTGCAACTCGCAGCAAGTGCCCCAGGTGCGGCCCACCGCACCGCCCACCACCTCGCCGCCGGGCAGGCGCGCAAAGCAGGCGAGCGCTTGCACCTCATGCAACGGCGCTGCTGCGTCGTTGGAAGCGCCCAGCCCGGCGTCGACGATGCCGGCTGCCTCCGCGGGCACGTCGTCGTGCAGCGTGAACTGCAGAGGTGTCGAATCCGGCATGGCCTTCTCCATTGATTTTCGTTGCGCGACGGCAGCACTGGGCACCAGTGCGCGGCCTCACCGCCCTGGCATCAGCGCCGCTTCCGTCGGTTCATCTCTGCGCCGTCAACCCGTCAACTGCCGCTTCGTCAAGTGGTACGTCAGCGCAGCGGCCACGCAGAAAGCGATCGAATCAGCGGGCACCGCATCGCCCGGCCCGAAAACGATGGCGCGCTGGCCCTCGAAGCGGAACTCGTTCGGGAACAGGCCCTTGAACGTCTCGACCAGCGTGGTGCGACAGTTGAAGTACATCGCGCAGCGCGCCGGCTCCGCCTGCTTCCACCCCAGGCGCACCGTGCTGCCGCTGCCGCTTTGCGCCGTCACGTAGGCCGGCTCGCCCCACTTGAGGGTTTCGTCGAGTACCCCGACGCCGGGCGTGCGGGCCGCCGTGTCCAAGATGATCGCCCGCAGCACCAGCAAGCGCCTGCGTGGCTCGGGCGGGACGGCCAGGAAGGCCTGCTCCACCGCGGCATTGCCGAACGGCCGAGCGCGCGTCATGGGGCAGCCACTGGTTGTGGCGCGGCGGCGTCTGCTCCAGCGCAGGCAGCACACACGCACGCCACACCGCGCTGCGCGGGCGGGATTCGCGCCAGCAGCTCTGGAGAGAACGCCACGTCACGGCACCAGCACGGCGCATTGAAGTGCCCGCAGGCCGCCGGCGCGCAGGCGTTGGGGGCCCCACACAGTGGGCAGAGCGGCTGGGCGGAAGCGGCGGCGTGCGCACTCGCGTGAGCGTGAGCGTGAGCGTGAGCGTGAGCGTGAGCGTGAGCGTGAGCGTGAGCGTGAGCGTGGGCGTGGGCGTGGGCGCGGGGAACTTGGCTCATTCGCGCGGTCCCCGGTGCGTCGATCAGCGCGCTCATCGGTTGCGCGGGTGGCGTGCAGCCAGCTTCTCGTTGCCGTGTTTGTAGTTCCCGGTCAGCCGTGCCATCAACTGCTGGGCGTCTGCAGTCGAGCCATCCGCCACCTCGGCGAGGAACTCTTGTGCCGCCACGCCACGCAACGTGGCCGCCAGCACACCGCGGTGCAACACCTGCACCTCGCCGGTCTTGCGCGTGCGGTGCGTGAAGCCCAGGTCAGCGTCGGTCAAGCTTGGCATCGCAAGGTACCACTCGACGTTTGAAGCAGCTCGACGCCAACCGCTCAAGGCACGCGGCGCTCGAAGCAAGGCGCCGGGGCGTCCGCGGCCAACCGGGTCGTGGCATCGAAGCGTTGGCCATCGAGCTCCACCCGGCCTTCGCAAAGCGCCTGCGCCCGGCAGGCACGCGGCGTGGTCCGCAGCTCGACGGCCGTGGCAGTCAGGTGCACAAACACCTGGCACAAGGTACCGCTGGGCACGCCTTTGCGCGACGGGTCGGGCCGCACGGCCATCGCCAGCGACTCCTTGCCGGCCGCGCCGCTGAGCCGGGCGACGCCCCCGACCGTGCAGACCGCGTTGTCGGCGCCGGCAACCGAGATGTCGAGCTCGAACAGCTTGTCGCTCTTGCGGCGCATGCCGACGTGGCTTTGCGCGGCACGCGTGTCCGCACCCTGCGACGTCGCCAGCGGCGCGGCAGCGCGCGATTCAGCACGCACGTAGCAAGCCGTCTGCGCAGCGGCCGGGGCCGCGTGGCACAAGGTCAACAGCCCCACCAACGCGGCGGTTGCTGGCCATCCGGCAGACCCTGGAGCGAGCGCTTGATTCATTCGTACTCCGGAGTGACGGGCACCACCGCTGAGCGCCGCTCGCGGCGCCACGGCTCCACCTGGTGAAGATGCACGGTGAAGATGTCTCGCGGCGGCGGCACCAAGGCCTGCGCCATGATGCGGCCGACCGCACCACGATGGTAGCCGCCGTGGGTCGCAACGTGGGCCAGCATTTCTTCGCGCGACATGCTCCCCGCCGCGCCGTCGGTGAACGTGAAGTGCAGCCGCTCCGGCAACAAGGCCGGGCTCAGCCGGCTCACGTGGTCGAC
>JANORP010000039.1:0-6265 GCA_031415375.1 Bacteroidota bacterium
GCCATCGAGGGGCCAACCCTCATCTTGATTGCAGCATGTTAAAGAACTTTTCGCCAAGGTGGCGACCGTAAATATTATGTTCACGGCCTTCTGCCTTGAACGAAAGCGTCCTTGAACTTCAGGACACACAAAAGGAGATAAGCCGTGAGAAGCAGCTTTCAAGCTGCAATCAGGAGGACTCCGTGAACCGGGAGCGGCACCTGAAGTTCAATCAATCAACAAAATTGGGATTTGTGATCATCGGTTGGGTCGAACTATCCAAAATTTGGGGTAGCAAGCATCAAGGCCGCTCCCGTCCACCAGTCATCTTTCTTCACAACGGCGAATGCGGTGAGTTGTGGCGATCTCAACGATCATGGGCACAGCTCACCGCTCGCGACTATTGCGACAGTATCTCCAAAAGCGTAGTTTTACGTCAAAGATCGTGCTTTCTCTGCGGCTTCCTGCTTCGAAACTGAGGCTGCATTGAAAGGGATTGAAAAGGCCCGGTATCCCGATTTCCTCGGGAAGCCGGGTTATCTTTTCGTAGGCAAGGGCATCCCATCGGGCGAGTTGTCTATTCTTACCCCCATCGGCTTCCCGTTGCCATTTCCATTAAAAGAGCGTTTCCTTCTGCACCTGTGATTCATCCCCAACTCTATGATGCTAAATAAGTGTGTCCAATTCAGAATATTTTTCTGATGATTGCAATCTTTTGGGGATTTGAGATTCTCGATGATTAACCCTCTCCTATGGCATCCCAAAAATGGCCAATATGCCTCTGATTCAACAGAAATAGAGGAAAAGACGCACTGGAAATTACTCCGGGACAAGCTCCAAGACGACACATGGGCGCTCCTATCCATTGAAATTTTGTGAACTCGCTTTGCACCAAGATTAATTTTGTCCCATATTGGTATCATTCTCTTTGCAGTCAATTGGAATTGGTCTAGTCAATGCCCCGTAAGCGAAATCACGGCGAAAGAATGCCATCTACTAAGCTGAATGATGCAATCAATCGGCTTACAGATGGTGAATTCGCGGATTGGGAGGCACTGAATGGCGATTCTGGCAGGGAGTTTGGCTACGTGAAGCTCTGCAAGTGGCACCGGGGAAGGTCGCCCTACGACCCTGACGAAGAAAAAGCGACTTTCAAAAGCTATGACCTCAATTCCCTGCGAAAGAAGGCCGTTCAAGAAATCCAAAACGGAATGGTCGAACTGCGCTCAAAGCTGCCAAGGGAACTGGAGGCAATTGCGATTCGGGTAGCAACAGATAGCCCTTCGGAACTAAAGGCCGTGATGGCACAGATCAGTGATTCCAAAAGTCATGCGATCCGTCGGGGGTATTTTGAGCGGCTCCAAAAGTTGCTTGCCTTTGAAAAGCGCGTGATTATGCTGCTTCACGTGGGGGCGACGTTAAGAGCCGAGTTGCGCCGCGTGAAAAAGGAAATCGCCCAATCCAAGGCCAATATCCTCATGTCGGCTGAAATCGAATACTATCAGGCGAACTACTTTGACGTGGTGAGGGAGCAATTTAATGCTTCAGGAACCATTGATATGCAATTGGTTGCCGCCTACAACACCTCGGAATTCGCCAAAATAGATGTCTCATCCTTTCCAGCCAGGCTGTGTTGTGCAAAGCTGATGCTTGATGAATTCTTCCTTCGGCTCATAGGAAATGTGGGTGCTGCAAGCGCGAAAGCCCATCGAATATTTGAACGGCATCAAGCGGAATCAGTGCTAAATCCCAAGGATTACAGTCTGCTGCTGAGTCGTTTGGTTCGGTACAATTCGGACTTGGGAGATACGGAAAAGGCTGTGAGCGTGGTGAATGCGTTTGAAAACATTGCCACTGGAAATGCAGAATATGAGCACATCTACCTGATGCGGCACTTATTCTCACTGTTTTTCCTCGCATTGGAGACCAAGGATGCATCATTGGGCGAGCGGGCAGTTGCCATTTTTGAAGCGCACGAGCGTTTTGTCCTTTCCGCTCAAGAGGATCCGGATTGGCTATTGATCATGATTTTCTTGATGACCTATTTTCTTGGCAACCATGAGATTAGCAAGGCCAAGCACGTATTCGACGCTGTTTATCGCATCAAGGATCAAAAGCCAGCCTTACAATACCGCATCCAATACATGATTTCGCACCTGATGATCCTCTTCGAGCTTGGTGTTCAGAAGGATATCCAGCTATTCGCAAAAAACTACACCGCATTCCTGAAAACGCATCTTCCGTTTTCAGCGCCAGCTTTGGAGGTCCTGGCATTTTTGAGGGGTAATGTCAAAATCCCAAGCCTAGCCAAGCGCCCCAGCAAGGAGGAATTGAAACTGATTGCAAGGTTCAATTCGAGAATCGACTCCTTATTGGAAAGGCTGCACGAGTTTCAGGCAAATGAGGCTACAAGGCGAAGTCTTTGGTACGGGCCATTTTCACAATGGCTGAGTTCAAAGCGACTAGAAACCGTCAATGATCAGAATGTCGCTCAGTCCCCCAAACCGCACCCGAAACGTCAATGAAGGCGGCGAAGTCGAAATAAACTCAATCGTCAGTTGCCCGATGGCGTACTTCTGAATCATCTGCCCCTGCGTGAGGCCAAAGTTGCTCATTCCCCATTCGCGCTCGCGGTGGATGATCACCAAGGCAAGCGGCACCGGGATTTGTCCGCCATTTTGGAGCCAGGACATGAGCCATTGCGGGCCGTTTATGCTCGCCCAGGGGTTGCTATTTCCGTTGTTGTTGCCGTAGCCGTTTCCATTATTGCCACCGCCATTCCCCTGCGCCGCGACAAACGAAAACGAGACCAGCAAGAAGGCAAAAAGGGCCAAAAACCTTTTCATACGCTTTCTGAAATTGATGGATGTAAGAATAGACATGCCGCAAGATAACGAATCGGAGGGTGTTTTGGGAATGCAGGATGGCTGTTTTGCTAGGATTTGTGGCTGGGAAAAGGACACTTGCTCAAAGCCTTACACGGTTAGCCGAGTGATTCTCTTGATGAATCAAAGTCCTGTAGGAGTGGACGATGGTTTTGGACGCTGAAACGGACATTGGTTTCGCACAGCTTTCCTTTGGGAATGAATTGCGGCGGATTTTTGGGGGCGGACGCATGAGTTCCTAACAGTTCCGAATGAAACACGAAAAAACTCATCAGGAACACAATGGAAACACGATGATTCCTAACAAATCGAAAGTAGAGGGTGCTGGTTGGCATGCAGAACGGAGTATCTATTCATTCAAGGTCGATCTTTCAGAAAAAATATTCAGTGACTATTGCACTATTGAAAATTATTTTATACATTTGAGTTCAATTTACTAAGCACACAACATGGACTTCACACCTTACATCGGAGAACGGCGCTACGACAAAATCCTGGAGTTGTCGGAGCGACTGATGCAAAAGTCATTCATTGGCACCGATACGGGCGTTCCCTACCGCTCGATCAACCATTGGGAGAATTCCGGCTTGATCGAAAATGACCGTGGCGAGGCTCGGAGCTGGCGTCGGTTTTCATTCGTGGAATTCATCTGGATACGCATGATCGACGAGATGCGCAGGGTCGGATTGCCGATGGACACCATCAAGGCAGTGAAACAAAGCCTTTTCCAACCAGCGTCGATTGTCGATCTGGACATTCATTTGAGGAGCATCTATCAGGCGAGGGGTGCTGCGAATGTGTATCACGAGGCAGGGCGCGAAGCGATGGAAAAGGACATGCAGGGTCGTTTCGATGGCGGATTCGAGGAGCAGCAGTTGGACGGCAATTGGTTGCAACATCTTATATTGTCCTCCATCGTCAAGCGTTGCCCCGTGATTTTGGTGGTATTCACGGATGGGACGCCTTTCGCCATCCATGAGGAACCCGGATATTTCATTTTCCCCGAGCACATGGATCGCCTGTCCTTCGAGACGCATGTGCGCATCCCGATCACGGGCATCATCAAGGAGTTTCTCAGGGGTGGCCTTGCAATCGAGCGCATGGGCGACCTGCAAATCCTCGAACCCAACGAGCAAACCGTCTTGCGCATCATCCATTCGGGCCAATATGACTCCGTGACGGTGAATTTCAAGGACAAGAAGATGAAAAGCATGGAGCTGAGGCAAAGCCAGGAGGTGACGAGGAAGATCGTGGACGTGCTTGCCGCTGGCAAGTACCAAGACATCTCCATCGTGCAGCACGAGGGCCAAATCACGAAGATCGAAAACACGCTCAAGTTCAAATTTCCAGCTTGACGATGACATATACCGCTTACAAAACCCCAGACAAGGGGATGATGCAACAAGGCACGGCGACCCGAAAAAAGGGAGCTGCGCCATTCGCATTGTGCTGTGAAGGCAAACAACAATACCCCAGCAATTTTCAAGACCAAAGTCCCAAGGTGGGCGACCCTCGACGACATCAGGAGCATCGCGGGTTACGAGCACCTATCCGATGGAGAGGCGCAAGGAATACTCGCCTCGATTCGGCAGTTTGTTTCATTGATGGCCAATTTTATCCAAAAGAAGCATGAGCATGAATGACCTTGATTTGTTCCAGCCTTTCGCAATCGGGAAGGCAAAAAAGGTGGATTCTGGAAACAAGCGGTGCATCCTCTACACCCGTGTTTCCAGCAAGGCCCAAGAGGACGGCATGAGCCTTGAAGTTCAGGCAAGGACGTGCAGGCAATTCGCCGAGCGCAATGGCTACGAGATCGTGTCCGAATTCGGCAACAGGGGCGAGAGCGCCAAGTCTGGCAGTGTCCGCAAGGACTTCGAGGAAATGCTGGCATTCGCCCGGAAGAAGGTGAACCAAATCCGTTACATCGTTTTCTATGACTACTCGCGCTTTTCCCGCGAGGGCGGCTCCGCCATCGTGGTCAAGGAGGAATTGAAATCGAAATACGGCATCACCATCAAGTCGGCGACCATGCCGATCAACAACGAGGAGGTCTATGGCTCCGGCATGGAAGACCAGCAATTGATCTGGGCCAAGCAGGAAAATGACATCCGCAGGAAAAGGTGCGTGGACGGCACGAAGGCAAGGCTCAGGCAGGGCCATTGGTGCGGGAATGCGCCGATAGGCTACAAGTGGGTGAACAAGGTGCTGCACCTCGACACGACCAAGGCTCCGCTCATCAAGAAGGCTTTCACTTGGAAGTATGAGAATCCAGCACTGTCGTCCGAGGAGATTCGCAAGAAGCTCAAGGCGCGTGGCCTCGACATCCCCCGCAACACCATGTCGCGGATGCTGAAAAGCCCCTTGTATTGCGGACTGCTTGCACACAACCTGCTGGAAGGCGATGTGATCCAAGGGAAGCACGAGCCGATCATTTCCCCGGAGGTTTTCCTTGCGGTGAACGGCATCCTCAAATCCAACAACAACCACGGCTATGCAGTCAATGAGGAAAACAATGCCCTACCCCTCAAGAAGTTTTTGATCTGCGAGCATTGCGGCGAACCCTTCACGGGCTACATCGCCAAGAAAAAGAATGGGAAGGTGCGCAACACCCCATTGCCCTACTACAATTGCCGTGGCCGCGAGTGCAAGAGCAACGTAAATGCCAACAGTCTAGGCGAGAAATTCCTGAGAGAGTTGACACAGTTCACCATCAAGGACGAGTTCATTCCCATCATCACAATGGAGCTTGAGGCGACCATGATCAAGATGAATTCCGAGAAGTTCAAGGAAGCCGGGGTGATGGAAAAGCGGCTCAAGGAAATCAACGGAAAGCTCACAAGGCTCAAGGAAAGATTCGTCCTGCACGAGGAAATCAGCAAGGCCGACTACGAGGAATTCAGCGAAAAACTCAGGGCCGAGAAGCAGGAGATTTTGAGGGAATTGGAGCAAGTCCAGCAAAAAAGTTCGAACCTCATGCAAGACATCGAGGAATGCGTGAAAATATGCCGAAATCTGGCCGTATTGTGGGAAAAGGGTGACTACCGCGACAAGCAAAGGGTTCAAAAAATAGCCTTCCCCGAGGGCATGTACTATTCCAAGAAAACCGACACAGTTCGAACCCCAAGAGTGAATGAGCTAATCCGCGTTTCCAGCGAATTGAGCAAGGTTTTGTGCAAAAAAGAAACGGGAGGGAGTATCAGTTTTGATGCTTCCTCCCGTTGTGTACCCACGGAGGGACTCGAACCCCCATGTCCTTGCGAACACTACGACCTGAACGTAGCGCGTCTACCAGTTCCGCCACGTGGGCATTTTGTGGAGTGCAAATGTAGAATGCTTGGCGCATTGTTGCAAGCATTCCTGCCCTCCCTCAAAAATAAATCTTGCAAGGACATGGGGGTTCG
>JANORP010000040.1:0-5087 GCA_031415375.1 Bacteroidota bacterium
TATCGACATCACTTTTCCCAGTTATGATGCCTCTGTGGCGCTCGATATTTTTCCCGCAGGCTATTTTGTCGATGTGGACAATGACAACAAACTCGACATGATCGCCGCCCCAAATGGAACCAATGTGAGCGTGAATTATGACAACAGCTGGTTTTACAAAAACATTTCGCCAGGAAACGGCGTGCTCCTCACCCGCGAGAAAAAGGACTTCCTGGTCGAGGAAATGGTCGATGTAGGCATGTGTGCCTATCCTACCTTTTTTGACTACAATAGCGATGGACTCCAAGACCTGATCGTCGGCAACTATTCGCGCAAAGTCACTGCCACCAACATCGGATCAACGTTGGTGCTCTATGAAAACACTGGCACAGCGACCACGCCAGAGTTTACCCTCACGAGCCGCAACTACGCAAATCTCCCCAGCCTGATCACGCCAGCGTCATACGGCATCACGCCCGCGTTTGGCGATATGGATGGCGACGGAGACAAAGACCTGATCGTCGGGGATGTGGACGGTAAACTGCACTATCTCCAAAATACCGCTGCCTCGGGGCAGACAGCGAGCTTTCCCTCAGCAATCCAGAACTATATGGGCGTCGATATCGGTCAGTTTTCGACACCAGCCATTGTCGATATCGATCGCGATGGGAAGATGGACTTGGTCGTCGGTGAATTGGGTGGCAACCTCAATTATTTTCACAATACAGGCACTGCACAACTTGCAGCATTTAGCAATCTCCCTGACAATGCTACTTGGGGTGCGGTCGATGTACAACCCATTTGTTGCACGGGCTTCAGTGTGCCATTCATTTTCACCAATCCCGACAATGGACAATATGACCTCATTGTCGGCTCAGAGGAAGGGTCTCTCTTTTACTACAAGGATTTTGAAAGCGAGTTGGGCGATACATTTACGCTCGACCAAGCCAACTTTGGAGAAATGAGAGAAGGTGGCCGCACGGCGATCACTGGTGTGGACCTTACGGGCGACGGGATTTGGGAGTGGGTCGTGGGCAATGTACGTGGCGGATTGGGTTTCTACAGCGGAGCCGGGCTCACGGGTGTTGCACAGCCCCAAACTAGTCAGGAAATCGCATGGGAAGCATTCCCCAATCCCAGCAATGGTCGCTTGGTCGTGCGCATGCAGCAGCCTGTTTCGGGCGAGATGCAACTCACACTCACAGATTTGCAAGGTCGTGTCTTGATCAACTCGCCGAGCTCCTCTGCTGCGCAAAGTACCACACTCGACCTACGCGACTTGAGCGCGGGCATGTACCTGCTGCGCATGGAAGTCAATGGCCACTTTTGTGGTGTGAAACGCATCGAGGTCCAGCACTGAGGCGAGGAGATGATGCTAAAATCAAATCGGCGAGGCACTATGGCCTCGCCGATTTGATTTTAGCCCCAAAAGTTGCGCGCAGCACGGATTGAGAATCCTGCAAATGTCCCTGCCAGTGCGGATAGCGCCTCATTCAGCCCATGCAAATCCAAACATCGCCTGCAAATGATGCTTCATTTGCGCCTTGACCAACCCAAAATCTGCGTCGTGGCCCAACTCTGTAGCCAGCGAGGTCACTCCCTTGTCGTCGATGCCGCAGGGAATGATGTTTTTGAAGAGGCTCAGGTCGCTATTCACATTGAAGGCAAAGCCGTGCATGGTGATCCAGCGGCTGCAGCGCACGCCGATCGCCATGATCTTACGTGGGTCGCTGCCCTCGGTGTCGAGCCACACGCCCGTGAGGCCATCGATTCGTCCACTCACGATCCCATATTCTGCCAACGTAAGAATGCAGGCTTCCTCTAGTTTGCGCAGGTATTCATGGATGTCGGGACGGAATTGTTCCAAGTCAAAAATCGGATAGCCTACAATTTGCCCAGGGCCGTGGTAGGTGATGTCACCTCCACGGTTGATCTTGTGAAAATCGATCTGCCGTTCCGCCAATTGTTGCTCGTTGAGCAAGAGATTGTCCATACTCCCGCTTTTACCCAGCGTATAGACGTGGGGGTGTTCGCAGAAAACCAGATGATTGGCGGGCGTGCGTGCAGGCTCATCGGGAAACTTGCGGTTATTGGTCTTGATCAAGACGCCCTCTTGGAGCAGTGCCTCTTGGCGATCCCAAGCATCTTGATAGCGGGTGAGTCCCCAATCATGGAAATGGACCACAGGTGTACTCATGCTTCAAATTCGGAGTTGACTTCTTGAATTGTATCTCCCCAATCGACATCGTCGCTAGTGACGGAGATCACATCAGGGAAGTGGCGTTTCAGCAATGGCTCCACGCCATACTTGATCGTGCGAGGCGCAAATGGGCAGCCGACACAACTGCCAGCAAGCTTTACCTTGACCACACCATCCTCAAATGAATCAAAATAGATTTCGCCGCCATCTTGCCAGGTAGCAGGCAGGATCTGGCGATCTAGCGTCTCGCGGATCTTCTCGATGAGATAACCCTCGCCTTCGGGCAATACCGGAAGCTGCGTCCCATCAAAATCAAAGAGCGCCTCGCTGCCCTCCAAGTGTTTTTTGATGATGATACGAATGTCGATCATCAAGGCATCCCAAGTCGGGAGTTCTTCCTTTTTGGTGACTGTGATGAAGTTTTTGGCGATAAAAACTTGCTGCACATAGTTGAATCCAAAGAGCTTGGTCGCCAAGGGCGAGCGTTTGGCAGCACTTAGGGAATCAAAGGTGAAGGCAGCAGGTGTGAGTAACAAGTCCTCTACTTCAAACTTCATCGCCAAGGGATTGGGCACCTTGGTCGCGTGGATATTGATCAATTTTGACATCGGGGCAAAGTTAGGGAAAATGTACGGGTTAGCAGTCAGCATCCAACAAGGGAGATGTATGACCAAGGGATTCAGCCAAACTAAAATTCAGCTTCCTTTCATTGACCCGCCCCAAAACGATCCTTGTGAGCCGATGAATAGGCGATTTCCAGTGCTTGCGAATGTAGTCATGCAGGTACTTCGCAGAGTTGGGAAATCTGCCTAATTTCAGGAACATTTATGTGCGGACGTTATACATTGAAAATGCCCATCGCCTTGGTGACCGAGGAGCTGGACCTTGATCGCCCTGAATTTGAGGTTGCTGCGCGCTACAACATTGCGCCTACGCAGCGGTTGCCTGTGCTCACGCAGGAGCAGCCGCGCCATTTGCAACTGATGCGGTGGGGCCTCATTCCCTCTTGGGCCAAAGATCCAAGCATTGGCAGCAAGATGATCAATGCCCGTGCAGAGACGCTCGCCGAGAAGCCAGCCTTTAGGATGGCGCTGCAAGAAAGGCGTTGCCTCATTCCGGCAGACGGTTTTTATGAATGGCAACAGACTGGTTTTGGCAAGTTGCCACAGCACATCCACCTGATTTCTGGGAACTTGCTCACGTTTGCGGGGCTTTGGGAAAGCTGGCGCGACGGTGAGGGGCGAGAACTGCGCAGTTTCACGATCATCACCACGACCCCCAATGCGCTCATGGCTACGATCCATGACCGTATGCCGGTGATCATTCCTCCTTCCAAGCGGGCCGTTTGGCTAGACCCGGCTACTGGTCCCGCCGAAGTGCAAGCTTTGCTCATGCCCCTGCCTGATGGCTTGCTCACGACCCAGACGGTCGGCGACCTCGTGAATTCGCCACGCAACGATGGCCCAGAGCTGCTATGGCCGCCGCAAACCTTGTTTTAAGTGCCCACAAACAAAAATGCCAGGGGGCTCCTGGCATTTTCAAAAAGCTATGAAATCAATCAAACTATGAAAAAAAAAGCTGCTTCTGTCCTTGCGCTCGGAGCAGCCCGCCGCCACCACCTAGGTTTTACACTCGGTGGCTGGCGGGCTTACAATCCTCATCGTGGTCGGGGCTGAGCGTCGTCCCTAGGTCTGCTTGTAATGGCGCATGAGGTCCTGCCTTACGGGGCAGTGGTCGGTGGTTTGCGGCCTTACGGGGCTGCGAGGTTCGTGGTCCTGCCTTACGGGGCAGCGGTTCGTGGTTTGCGGCCTTACGGGGCTGCGGTCTTCGTATCTCCGCCGTAGAGGGCGAGTTGGTCCTACATTAATTTCCCATGTATGTGCGCAAGACAAACAATGCGCCGATGGCAGTGACAAAGGCGATATTGAGCAAAATCAGTTTCAAGGTGTGGGTTTTCATCGTTTTTGACTTCCGTGTTTCCAGAACCAAGTTCGTCCCTGATTCTGATACCAAGATGCAGGGATTTTTTTGGGTGATGAAACCGAGAAATAGGAATGGATTACGCAGTTTGAACCTATGCCAAAGGGTGGGTAAAGTGCTTGAAAATCGGTTTAGATGCGGCAGGAATGGCATTTAAACCCGTCATTGGATTACAGGAAGCCTCAAAAATAATATTTAAGGTGAGGTTTTATCGCTCCAAAACGGCCATCGTGAGCCTCGAAATGGCGCTGGGCTTGCCGCTGTCATCGTGCATCCGAATGTCCCAGACCTGTGTCGTGCGGCCGATGTGGATTGCACGGGCTACGCCAGTGACCCAACCATTGCGCACAGACCGCAAGTGATTGGCATTGACTTCTAGGCCGACTGCATAATGTGTAGCGGGATTGAGGATCAGGTTGGCAGCAATGCTGCCCAATGATTCCGCCAACACGACTGTGGCACCGCCATGGAAAATGCCAAAGGGTTGCTGCGTGCGGTCATCGACAGGCATGCGACCGCTCAGGAAATCTGGGCCGATTTCGGTAAGCTCGAGCCCGAGGTGCGCGAGCATTTTGACCTCATTGAAAGGTTTGAGCTCGGCAAGTGTATAGGATTTGAACCAAATGGACATGGGACGAAGATAGTAGGAAATCTTGCGCGTGCGATGATTCCGAAAACCTTATAGATGTTAGGAAGAGCGCCATCGTCCGCGTTTCCGCGCCAAATCCATAGGAGATTCATTTCTCCAACGGGATTGAAAAATGAAACCAATCGCGCAACCTTGACGGCAAATTATCACTTCTGTGCATTCAAGTTGCGTCCAGCCAAGCGATCAATTTTTCATTTCGCAACCATTTTTCTGGTGGATGCATGTCCAAATTCGCCCCGAGGATGTTGGCCAATAGCCGATCGAGGCGAATCTAGGGCA
>JANORP010000041.1:0-6908 GCA_031415375.1 Bacteroidota bacterium
TGTAATATTGATGACCCGTTGGTCGGGCCTTCCCACAACTTGTGGGGAGGCCCGACGAACGGGTTTCGCCACAAGTTGTGGTGGGCCCGACGAACGGCTAGCATCGGTAGTCTCAATGGCACTACCGACGAAATTCCGATCCAAATTGCCATTTTCAGATGCCATCCTTGACACCGCTATCATCGATTCTATGCGTTGGCCCTAGCTTGCAAATCATGAAATTTCACCTTTTCATAGGAATTTCGTATCATTCTGCATGGAACGTAGGCTTTATCTGATACCGGGTGTGGCGACCGATCGCAGGGTCTTTGCGGCATTGGATTTGCCGCAGTATGAAAAGGTCTATCTAGACTGGATTCAACCTACTGGAAACGAATCCATTCGTTCGTACGCCGAGCGCATGGTAGCCAGTCTGCAAGGCGTGGAAGCGCCGATCTTGATCGGTTATTCCTTTGGTGGCATTGTGGCCCAGGAGATGGCCAAGCTCATTCCTGATGCGACGGTAATCCTCATATCGAGCATCAAAAGCTACAAAGAGCGCCCATTGGGCATGTGGCTCACCTCCTCTTTTGGTTTGCACCGCATCATCCCCTCGGAGATCGGCAAGGAATTCAGGTTTGCCTATACTTGGATGAACGATCCCCAAAATTCGATGGAGCGGGAATTCATCCATGCGATGCGCAAGGACCTGAACCATCGCCATACCGATTGGGCGATCGATCAAGCGGTCAATTGGCGGCACGACGACCATACGCCGCGCCTGTTTCACATCCATGGAGACCAAGACCGCATTTTCCCGATCCGTTACATTCGCAACTGCATTCCTGTGCGCGGCGGCACACACCTCATGGTACTCAACAAAGGTGCCGAGATCAGCCGCCACATCGACAGCATCGTCCGGGCCTTGCCTGGCGAACGCAGACGCATGCCCGCTTGAGTCGATACAACGCATTCGTATTTTCCAAGGTAGAAGGATATTCGCTCATGCCAGCCGACTAGGCCACCTTGCGTTGGCTGCTCCAGACAGCTGATAGTAGAAACACGGCCGGGGCCACGGGAAACAACAACAATGCGAGCAGCAAGCCCACCGAATTGCGGGTCGCCGTGGAGCTGTGCGGACCTGTCGTTGCATTGCTCATCTGGGCAGTGCTACCCTCGTCGTTTGGCGGCATGGACTGTGCCGCTTCGGCAGGGTGCT
Source organism: Bacteroidota bacterium (assembly GCA_031415375.1). GTDB lineage: Bacteria > Bacteroidota > Bacteroidia > J057 > JADKCL01 > JADKCL01. The sequence continues at coordinate 1,199 of JANORP010000041.1, forward strand.
TGCCTTTTGGAGAACGTAGTTTTTGTTTGGGTTGTGGACTTGCGTTGAGGCTGTCTTGAGGCGTCGCGTGTGGCATCGTCGGCTCTGCGCCAGCAGCCTCGGCAGCTGGCTGATATTTGCGCTTGAGGCTGTCAATCCAAGGCTTCACATCGTAATTCCCCAAATTCAGCTCCAACGCTGGTCTTGGAAAAGTGATCATTGGGCCACCCAAATGGTCCTCGTCCATGAAAAATGCAAATGTCGCAGGGACGCCGCTGTGACTGCGGTGGGCGATCTTGCGGGTCTGCGCCTGCGTGACGCTGGCGAGCATGATCAAAACGAAAAAAATGGGGAGCGTTGGTACAAACTTCATAAGACGACGGTAATGATGTTCATCTTACGTCGCAGGCTCCCGAATATTTGATTGGGTGGGAATTTGAGGCGCTTAGCCGGGCAGCCGTTTGCGCTGCACGACCGCTGAGGCTAGAAATACACTTGGCGCCACGGGAAATGCCAGCAGTCCCAAAAGTATCCAAATGCCACGTGACGGCCGATTTTCGCTGGTTGGGCTCGCAGTGATGGGCGCGGCTCTGCGCTGGGTTTGGACTAGGAAATCAGGCGAGGAAACCTCGATGGCTGCTGCTTCGGGTGCTTTGGGCTTGGGCCTCGGTTGCTGCGTTTGATTTCCTTTGGACGGCACCTTCGCTTGGGTGGTGTCGGCAGCAGGACTGCCGTTGGGAACGTCGGCACTCGGCGGGAGCTCGGCATTTACATCGGGAAATTGCTTGGCGATCTTTTCATAGTGCTTGCGGATGCGGGCCACGAACGGCTCGACCTCATAATTGGGTTGCCTTCGACTGGGTTCCGACAATCCCAGATGATCCTCGTCGAGCAGCAATGCAAATGTGGCCGCAGCGCCGCTGTGACTGCGGTGACCGACCTTGCGGGTCTGGGCCTGCAGACTACCCAACAGCAAGAGTGAAAAGATGCCCAATAAGATGAGGAAACGCATGCAAACTAAATTTTATCTAATTTAAGCCATCGGCAGCAAATCTCGCAAATTTGCATGCTGCTGCTTTTTGAGAACAATCGCTGGATGGAACAAAAAGATACATGGACTCGTTGGCAACGGCAGCTGTTTCGGTTTGTCTTTGTGGGGGTGGGATTGGTGCTTGCCACGTTTCCGATTCCCAGACCCTATTTGCCCGATTTGGGCAAGCTGTTGTTGCCGCTTACGACGGCGCTGGCCAAGGCCGTCGCCGTGATGGTAGGCGTGCAGCAGCCCTATCTCGATGAGATTGCGAGTGACAGCAAGCTTATGTATGTACATCTCGTACTCATGCTCGTATTGGCGGTGCTGGGCAGCAGCATCTGGGGTTGGCGTGACCGCCGCGTGGTAGCCTATCCCAAGCTTCAATATGTATTGCTCACGGGGATGCGCTACTTTTTGGCAGCAGCCATGCTCAGCTATGGCTTCGCCAAGGTCTTCAAAACGCAATTTTACCTACCCGAACCCAATACGCTATTCACCCCCCTGGGTGAGGTGCCGCGTGATCTGCTCTTTTGGAGCACCATGGGCGCTTCCCATAGTTATTCGGTGTTCACGGGGCTTGCTGAGGTCTTGGTCGGATTGCTGCTCCTGTTCAGAGGGAGTCGCTTGGTCGGCAGCCTCCTGGGCATCGCACTGATGGTGAATGTCGTGGCGCTGAATCTGAGCTATGACATTTCGGTGAAGGCATATTCCACGCTCTTGTTGCTATTGGCTGTGCTCATCGCCGCGCCTAATCTGGGACGCCTATGGGCATTGATCTGCGGACGTGCTGTGCCTGCGTCGCGGTTGTGGGCACCCACATTTACCCTGCGCTGGCAACGCCTGGCTTTTGTAGCCTCCAAGACTTTCGTCGTTTGCGCCCTGCTATTTGACGCCGTCGGCACCAATTTCGAGCAGGGCAATTTCAACGACGACCTGGCACCCCGCCCAGCCTATCACGGCGCCTACCAAGTAACTGAGTTCATCGCCAATGGCGACACAAGCGCACTCGACTTGCGATTTGCGCAGCGCTGGCGCCGCGTCTTTGTCCATCGACAGGGCTACTTGATCGTCCAGTACATGGACGATCACATGCGAGATTATGCGCTTGAGATCGATGAACAGCAAGGCCGCCTCAGGCTATTGGTCGATGTGGCCCAACTGGAGTGGAACGATTTGCAATTCCGCGCAGTCGGCCATCATCTCGCCGCACTTTCGGGTGTCGTGGAGGGTGATACGCTCTCCATGAAGCTACAGGCCCTAGATTGGCGCGCCCTACCGCTGTTACGAGGCGAGTTCAATTGGACGAGTGATCAGATGTGAGCTTCAGTGGGTCGGATAATATTCATCTCGCCCAAAGCTACCCATGCTCCAAATTCCGCTGACCTGAGCACAAGTAAAAGTCTTGGGAATTCAGGCTGACCCACAAATGCCTGCACGCAAGCAAGTTTCGCTCGCATCAATTCCTCAAAAAAGACAATGATATGCTGCGCCTTCATCGGGCCGATTCCTGGGGTTCCGTGAGGCGGGCTGTCACTTGCTGGCCTCACCACCACGAGAACTCGGGGTTCCCCCTCACATACCATTCCCTACAGAAATTCGCGGCGGTTGATCCCTCATGCGCCATTCGCCCCTCCCCCACAAAAACAAAGCGGCTGCCCATTGCTAGGCAGCCGCTCATTTTAATTGCAGACCAGGCTTAGAGCTTGGTCACGCGGAAGGTCTTCTGGATGTTGCCGCCTTTCACGACAAGCATGTATTGGCCTTTGGAGACGTCGTGGAGGTCGATGAGCTGATCACCACGCCCAGTGAGCTGCACAGGCAGAGACTGCACGGCGCGGCCAGCGAGGTCATAGACTATGACTGCATCAATGCGATCGTTCGCCTGCAGGTCATAGTAGAGATGGATCATGTCGTCACCAATAGCCATCGGGTTGGGACCTACGACAATCGTGCTGCCAGCGTCAAACATTACTTCCATTACGGTCGAGTACAACACATCCCCGTTCAAAGAGATCACTTTGATGCGGTAGGCGTTTTGGCCGATCGCTGGGCGCTGGTCGTCAAGCAGGTAGTCTTGTGTCGTCACGTTGCCAGGATTGGCCTCCACACTGCCGATAGAGACAAAGTCTGACTCAGCGGGCAATTTGCGTTCTACCTCAAACGAGGCAATGTTTTCTGGCTCGGTGATGCTCCAGTTGATGCGGGCCACTGCGCCTAATTTCACGGCCGTGTTGCTCATGAACACGATCGGGAGGTTGGTGCTGGTGTTGATGTCGCGGTAGTCATCATCGGCGAGGCCATCACAGTTGGGGGTCGGTGCGACGGTGCCCAAGACAAATGGGTCATAGACATCGACCAGACCATTGCCGTTGAGATCGACATAAGCTGTGTTGCCAAAGATGATGAATGGCATGCGAATGCCGTGTACTGCGCCACCGCCGCCTGCGACGTTGTCGAGCCAGTTGGGGACGTTGTCGCCGTCGCTGTCCAAGGCGGTGTAATTGCCGGGGACACCGTTGGCGGTTTCATAGTTGAACGCCATCAGTACGATATCGTCCCATGCATCGCCATTGCAGTTGAAGTCAAAGCCCTCGGTCCAGTCTGGGTAGCTGTCGTCGTCGGCATCGTTGTCGAGGAAGTCTGGGAAGCCCGTCAACTCATGGTTGTAGGGGTTCACGCCGCTGTTGATACCCGCACCATTGTTGGTGTTGTTGAGCGACTCATAGGTGTCAATGATACCATTGCCATTGACGTCGGCACCTACTGGGAAGGTGAGGCCAGAGTTGATGCAGCCTGTGCAAACTCCTTCGATATAGTCTGGAATACCATCGTTGTCGGCATCAAGATCCAAATAGTTAGGGTGCAGGTCGCCGTCAAAATCGTTGATCGGGAAGCCAGATGCGGCATCGTGCCAGCCATCGACATTGGCATCGGTGATGCCAGCGTTGCCGATTTGGCCATCGAGGAAGCCGCCGCCACCCAAATCATTGGTGGTCGTGCCACCGATGGTTGCCTCTACCACGTCGGTGAGACCATCATTGTCGGCATCGAGGTCCAAGAAGTTGGGCAATGGGTCGGCATCAAAATTGATGTCGTTGGTGGCGCTGTTGAAGTTGTTGTTCACAACGACGTCTGCAGCAACGCCAGCGATGAATCCGCCTGCTCCCGTATTGTTGACGCCATCGGCTGCATCTCGCAGGCCATCGGCATCGACGTCGGTGACGTTGTCGATCATGCCATCGTTGTTGCCATCGAGGGTTGCATTGGACGACTCGGTGATGTCTGAGATACCATCGTTGTCGGCATCAAGGTCCAAAAAGTTTGGCAGCGCATCGAGGTCGGCGTTGATGTCATTGGCGGCATTGTTGAAGTTGTCGTTGTCGATCACGTCACCTGCTGCACCTGCAACGAAGCCACCGGCACCTGTATTGTTGATGCCGTCGGCACCGTCGATCAAGCCATCTGCGTCCACGTCGGTGGCGCTGTCGATCATGCCATCGTTGTTGGCGTCTAGCGTGCCATTGAGGGTCTCGGCGATGTCTGCGATGCCGTCATTGTCGGCGTCGAGGTCCAGGTAGTTGGGCAGCACGTCGGCGTCAAAATTCACATCGTTGCTCACGTTGTTCAAGTTGTCGTTGTCGATCACGTTGCCCGCTGAGCCGGTGACAAAGCCACCTGCACCATTGTTGTTGACGCCGTCGGCGACATCCATGAGGCCATCGCTGTCCACGTCGGTGGCTGCATCGAGCATGCCATCGTTGCTGGCATCGAGGTTGCCATTGAGTGTCTCGACGATGTCTGCGATACCGTCATTGTCGGCATCGAGATCCAAGAAATTGGGCAATGCGTCGTTGTCGGCATTGACGTCGTTGCTGGCATTGTTGAAGTTGTCATTGTCGATCACGTCACCTGCGCCACCTGCGACAAAGCCGCCAGCGCCGGTGTTGTTCACGCCGTCCACGACATCTGCGAGGCCGTCGCCGTCTGCATCGGTTGCACTGTCGATCGTGCCATTGTTATCCACGTCAAAGTTGCCATTGAGCACCTCTGTGATGTCTGCAATGCCATCGTTGTCGGCATCGAGATCCAAGAAGTTGGGCAATGCATCGTTGTCGGCATTGATATCATTGGTGGTGCTGTTGAAGTTGTCGTTGTCGATCACATCACCAGCTGCACCTGCGACAAAGCCGCCCGCGCCGTTGTTGTTCACACCGTCCACGACATCGACCAAACCATCGCTGTCCACGTCAGTCGCGCTGTCGATCACACCGTCATTGTTCACATCCAATGTACCGTTGAGCGTCTCGGTCAAGTCTGCAATACCGTCGCCATCGGCGTCGATATCGAGGTAGTTTGGCAATGCGTCGTTGTCGAGGTTCAGGTCGTTTGCGGGGTTGTTGAGGTTGTCGTTGTCGATCACGTCACCTGCTGCACCCGCGACAAAACCGCCCGCGCCATTGTTGTTCACGCCATCGACCACGTCTGCAAGGCCGTCTGCGTCCACGTCGGTTGCGCTGTCGATCACGCCGTCGTTGTTCACGTCAAAGTTGCCATTGGCAGTTTCGACGATGTCTGCGATGCCGTCATTGTCTGCATCGAGGTCGAGGAAGTTGGGGAATGCATCGTTGTCGCCGTTGATGTCGTTGGCGATATTGTTGAGGTTGTCGTTGTCGATCACGTCACCGGCTGGCCCAGCGA
>JANORP010000042.1:0-1834 GCA_031415375.1 Bacteroidota bacterium
TCTGTGACTCCCCCGACTAGGCTACAACTGAGCGACTTTGCGCCATACGGCTATGCGTCAATCGACACCTCAGCTGGGCGGTTCAGAACCCCTCCTACCCACACGCCCCCACCGCCCCACAAGCCGTACAAAACTCACACCCATCCTTCTTGATCACGGTGTAGTTCCCGCACTCGTTGCACAGCCCGCCCTGCATCACCGCCACATCGCCGCGCTGGCTTTGGCTGCGTGGCGCCTCCAGGATGCCCATTTCGCGCGTTGGGAAGCCCTCTTCGGTGAGCACGCCCAGCATGGCGTAGCGATGGATCACCAAGCGCGCCATGTAGGCCACGGTTGACGGCCAGGTTTGCTGCCGGCGCTCGCCGGGCACGAAGGCCATGAAGTCGCCCAGCGGTTCTGCGTAGTTGAGCAGCTTGCGCAGTTTCATGCCCACCCATGCCGGGTCGAGCACGCGCATGTCGAGCGAGAGGATGCGTGCCAGGCCGTCGAGGGCGCGCGGGTAGTTGCCGGAGAGCCACATCGAATAGGGGCGGGTCACGCCGTCGGGCAGGGTCACTTCCTTTAAACCGAGCACGAAGTCTTCGCCGGTGGCGGGGTTGTTGATGTCGACCGTCCACGACAGGGTGCCGTCGGTGCCGGTGCGCGGTTCATCCTTCGCGTACATGGCGTCCAGCACCGGGTGCGGCCGGCCGTCGGGGGAAAGCAGGTCCGGGGCCTTTTCGTCGAGGGCGCCCAGGCGATCGCAGCGCCATTGCACCAGTTGCGCCAGACCTGCCACCACGCTTGGCACCATCTTCTGCTCGCCGTGCGGCGGGAAAGGCATGAGGAATGATTTCTCGCCGGGGGTCTTGGCCAGCACATCCAATTTAAGTTTCAGCCAGGCGCGGTCGTTGGCGCGCATGTCCATCGAGAGTGTCTTGGCCACTGCGCCCAGGCCGCGCGGCTGCTCGGTGCCGTTGACCCACACTTCGAACGGGAAGGCCTTGCCTTCTTCTTCGACGTGGCCCACGAAGAGCGCGAAGTCGCCGCCGGGGTGGCTCATCATGTAGGCCCAGGCTTCGTTGCCGCCGGGCATTTCGGGGCGGCCGGGCCAGCGCAGGCTGGCCAGCACCGGTGCCGGCAGGCTCTTGATCGACAGGCGCTTGTTGGCGCCGCCGTCAAACGCCGCGATCTGCACATCCTGCGGGCTTTTCTTTTCGTCCTTCTCCGCGGCTTTCTCCGGCGTGACCGAGAGCACTGAACCGAGCACGCTGTTGGGCCGGTAGGTCGCAAGACCCTTCAAGCCGGACTTCCAGGCGCTCATATAGAGGTCTTCAAACTCGGCGTAGGGGTAATCGGCCGGCACGTTGACCGTTTTGGAAATGCTGGTGTCGATCGCGGGCGCGACCGCAGCCACCATTTCTTCATGCGCCTGGGCCGAGATTTCGAGTGCGGTCACGAAGTAGTCCGGTAGCTTGTTGGTATCGCCGCCTACATGCTTGTACAGGCGCCATGCATAGTCTTCGACCGCGTATTGCTTGTGGGTGCCGTCGGCCATGCGCTTCTTGCGCGTGTAGGTCCAGGAGAACGGCGGCTCGATGCCGTTCGATGCGTTGTCGGCGAACGCCAGGCTGATGGTGCCGGTGGGCGCGATCGAAAGCAGGTGCGAATTGCGGATGCCGTGTTTGCGGATCTTGTCTTTCACTTCCGCCGGCAGGCGCGAAGCGAAGTTGCCGCCCGACAAATACAGGTCGGCATTGAAGAGCTTGAAGGCACCGCGCTCGCGCGCCAGCTCCACCGAGTACAGGTAGGAACGATCGCGCATGGCCTCGGTGATTTTCGCCGCCATCGCGCG
>JANORP010000043.1:0-53888 GCA_031415375.1 Bacteroidota bacterium
ACAAAGTGCTGCGAAACCCAGTGCAAGCCAAACAACCACACGCCTAGATCAAGATCATTTTATGCATGCCAATTCCGCAGGAATGGCCCAAAAATATGTGATTCGTACATGTAGGGCAAGGTCGCGACCTTGCCCTACATGGGCATGTTTGAACAAACCAGCCATTCCTGCGGAATTTGCAAAATTTTCAAGATCCTCTAATCCAAAGCCGAAGCTAAATATTGCCGTATATTTGCGGCAAATGCAATACACCATGTCTCGCACAGAACTCCTCACAGCAATAGAAGAACAACTCGACCACCTGCCTGATGCAGCCTTGCTGCAGGTGCTGCAAGCCATTGCCGTGCTCAGCACGCAAGCCGCTGAGCAGCAATCCCTAGACCTGCAACGCATCTTTACCGAAGACGCAACACTCCTGCACCACCTCGCCCAATGAAGCTCACCATCGAGACCGCCTTGCGTGTACATGCGCAACTCGTGACCACATTTGGCGGCGCACAGGGCGTGCGTGACCTTGGCAGTCTAGAATCGGCCATGGCGCGCCCCTACCAGACATTTGGTGGTGCAGAATTGTACACCACGCCGCAAGAAAAGGCATCGGCCTTGCTGGAAAGCCTCGCCATCAACCACCCCTTCGTGGATGGCAACAAACGCATCGCCTACACGCTCTACCGCCTGCTGCTCCTGGGCGCGGGCATGGACATCCGCGCAGACTTGGACACCCGCTATGCAATGGTGATCGCGGTTTCCAAGGGTGAATTGCGGTATGAAGGCTTGGTGGCATGGGCGCAGGTGCACGTGAAGGATGCGGGATAAGTGTGGAGGAACAATCCACCGAACAAGTTGCCTCAATTGCTCAATCGGCTTCCTTTTCCGCAGCTGCCGTATTGCACGTCGCTCCCATTTTCCCGACATTCGCTAGATGAAAAGCGCAGCTCCCTCCAACACCGCAACTTGGCAAGGAAATTCAATTCCCTTGGGTCCGGTTTCTGCGCTTGAAATCTTGAATTTTGCGCATGGCCGTGCTGCGGTGTCACGGTGGAAAATGGATGGCATCGGGATGGATTATGTCTATTCGGAATTTACAGAGCATATTTCATTTCCAGCGGGGCGCGACGATGAAAAAATTCGGCTGCATTTTGGACTGCGTGGAAATTGCGATGTTTTCCATCGGCAATTGGGTCAGAAATTTGAATCCATCGGAATGCAGCACAACTTCATGTATTCCGAAGGCTTTGACATCGAAGTACACAACAAGTCATTGGTGTTGGAAACCTTTGGTATCCAATTTGACAAATCTGTTTTTCTTGAATTCACGCAAAACGCCAATGACCAGCTCAAGCGCTTTGCAGATGCGATTTTGGCTGGAAAAAGCAGTTTGTTTTCCCCAGATTGGCCAGTCGTCGATGTGCAAATCCAGCAGGTGATTGCGCAAATCATGCAAAACAAATACGAGGGCGAAATCCAGAAATTGTTTTTGCTCTCCAAAGCCATCGAGTTGCTCGTGTTGGCGGCAGAGGCGCACTTGCGTCCCATGCCCGCACATGACGCATTTGTGAAGCGACATGCCGACAAAGACAAATTGGTCGCCGCCAAAGAACTGATCGACAAACGCTTAAATCAGCCCGCTAGTCTCAGTGATATTTGCAAAATCATCGGCATCAATGAATACAAACTCAAGCGTGGTTTCAAGGAGATGTATGGCAATACGGTATTTGGATATATGACTGATCAGCGGTTGCAACTAGCGCTGCAAACCATTCGCGACAGTCAACAATCCATTGCTGAAATTGCATTTGACTTGGGTTATGCTACGCCACAACATTTCAACAATGCCTTCAAGAAAAAATACGGCAGCACTCCATTTTTGGTTAGAAAAAATCCGGATTTAGTAATTCTGCAACGATGAAAGGCGCTAACTTTGGGTTGTATTCAAAATCAAAAATATCATGCGTCACGATTTAATCGTCTCATTTACTGGCCTCATTGCAGCGACTCCCGAAAAGGTATGGCGCGGCCTTACCGATCCTGAAATCATCAAGTTGTATCTCCACGGGACGCAAACGATTACCGATTGGAAAATCGGGAGTGACATCGTTTTTCAAGGAGAATATCAGGATCAAATCTACCGTGACCATGGTCAAATTTTGGAGTTCAATCCCCTTCAAAAAATCACCTACAGCTATTTCAGCGGTTTCTTTGGATTGCCTGATTTGCCTGAAAATTACATGCGTGTGAGCTATATTTTAGAGGATCGTGGAGAGGGTGAGACCGCACTCACGTGGATGCAATCGGGCTATGCCGATGAAGAGGCACAACAAAAAGCGCAAGCAGGCATGGAAGCGTATTTGGCTTCGATCAAGGCGATCATAGAGGAGAATGCCTAGAATTGTATCCCGCTTGCGCCCTTCATCCCCCAAAAAACCTGAAATTTCCTTAAAAATGATGAAGCAAGGGTTCAATTCTTGCGCATCTCGCCATCAACACTTGCACTGTGCAACCGATTGACCTTAGTTTGCATCTCAGGTTAAAGTTGTTGCAAAGCGAAATGTAAAAGACGGCATGAAAAGAAGTTTCCTCTTGGGGTTAGCCCCGATTCTGTGTTTGATTTTTGGGGCGCTACAAGCGCAAAACATAGGTATCCTTACAGGCGAAGTCGCGGGCGCAGATGGCACCGCACTCGCGGATGCAAATGTCTATCTCCTCAGGTCGGCTGACTCCTCGGTCGTGAAGGTGGCACTCACCGAGGTCGATGGGAGGTTTGAATTCACAGGTCTCAAAGCCGATACCCTACTACTGGTGATCAAGCATATCGAGCACCTGCCCTACATGAGTGGCACATTGTTGCTGGATGCCAAGCATGCCACCATTGCATTGCCCCGCATCCTATTGCAGCCGGGCAAGGATACCAAACTCGAAACAGTGAGTATCGTCGCCAAACTCCCTGTTGTCGAGCACAAGATCGACCGCACGGTCGTGAATGTGGATGCACTCATCACCGCCGCAGGTGGCAGCGCCATGGATGCCTTGGAAAAATCTCCTGGCGTCTCGGTCGATCAAAATGGGAACATCAAACTCAAAGGCAAGACTGGCGTCATCGTCTTCATCGACGACAAACCCACCTACCTATCAGGTGCGGATTTGGAAAACTACCTACGCTCATTGCCCGCAAGTGCCATCAAACAAATCGAACTCATGACCAATCCACCTGCTCGGTATGATGCGGCGGGCAATGCGGGCATCATCAACATCAAGACCAAGAAAAACAATATTCAAGGCGTCAACGGCGCGGTCACACTCAACTATGCCCAAGGCCGTTACGTCAAAAGCAACAACAGCTTCACGCTCAATTATCGCCGCAATAAGTTTAACCTCTTTACCAACGGAAGTGGCGTGATACGCAATGGCTTCCAAGATTTGTACATCGATCGCAATTATCTCTACTCCGACGGTGCACCGCAGTCGTATTTTGGACAGCGATCCTACATTGCGCAACGCACCGCAAGCAGCAGCGGCAAAGTCGGCATGGATTATTACTTGAGCGACAAGACCACGATCGGCTTGGTAGCCAATGGTTCATGGATGCCGGCACGCGTGCAGACCGACAATACCGCTGAGGTGCGCAATGCAAGCGCGATCCTCACGAGCGTGGTGCTCGCCGACAATGCGCAAAAAACCAATTTCAGAAATGCAGGTCTCAACTTGAATTTCCGTCACCAATTTGACAGCTTAGGGAGGTCGCTCACCGTCGATGCAGACCATGTGCGCTACCGCTCAGACGACGTCGCCCTCTTCAAAAACCTAGTCTATACCCCCAATGGCGACCTCACCTACAACGATCAGCTCGACGGCGTGATCCCCTCGGCGATCAATATCTATGCCTTCAAAGCCGACTACAGCCATCCGCTCAAAAGCGGATTGAACCTCGGTGGCGGCATCAAAACCGTGTTTACCAAGACCGACAACAGCGTCGAATATGTGCGCACAGTCGCCGGCATATCGGCGATCGACTACAACATCAGCAACCATTTCCTCTATGATGAATCCATCCTAGCCGCATACGCCAATGCCAGCAAGGAGTGGAAAAGATTTGGGATGCAGGCAGGTTTGCGGGCCGAGTCCACACGCTCCAAAGGCAATCAATTGGGCAATGCCATTCAGCCCGCCACACAATTCAACCGCAAATACGACAACCTCTTTCCCACCCTGTACCTGTCCTACAAATTGGATTCCGCAGCCAATCACCAATTCAATATTTCCTATGGCAAACGCATCGACCGGCCGTATTTCCAAGATTTGAATCCATTTTTGAGTCCTTTGGACAAATTCACTTTTTACTCAGGCAATCCCTATTTGAAGCCCGCATTTGCGCATAGCGTCTCGCTTGCACACACCTTCAAAAATGTATTGACCACCACCGTGAGCTACAACAAAAGCAGTGGAGAGATCAATGAAACCCTTGAAATCCAGAACGGCATTTATTACAGTCGTCCTGGCAATATCGGGCGTAGCGAAATCATCAATATTGCGATGGATGCGACGATCCCATTTGCCAAATGGCTCAGCACAAATGCTTATGTAGAAGCTGGGAGAACGCATTACCTGAGCAAATTGTACAATACCAAGCTCGATGCCAGCGGCAATTACATCTTCATGCGTGCCATGAATATGTTTCAATTTGGCAAGGGTTGGAGTGGGGAGCTGAGCGGCGAATACATCTCCAACTTTGTGTCGGCGCAGGTCAAAACAGGAGATTTTGGGTTTGTAAATGTGGGCCTGAAGAAAAATATTTTGAAGGACAAAGGCAGTATCAAAGTGAGTCTGAGCGATGTGCTGCATACGCGCCGATTTAGAGGCACGATCAACAATTTGTATCAAACCACAGCCACCTACCACAGCACGGTCGATACCCGCGTCTTGTCATTCACGTTCAACTACCGCTTTGGCAAGAGCCTCGGCGATCAGCGCCGCCACAATGGCGGCAGTGCCGACAGCGAAAAGGGAAGGGTCAAGGGCTAGGAAAATCGTTTTGCCAGAAGGTAAAGTGAGCAAATCCCAAAATGCTTGTGCAACTCAGCAGCATTGCGGAACTTGGTCGCATGAACCTATTTGGCATCGAGGAAGATGGCACTCCCAATCTGCTGCCGCATGACGGCTCGGCGATCTATTTTGAAGCCATCTTGCATCCAGCGATGGCCACGCAATATCTCAAGGATTTGCAGGAGCGTATCGCCTGGCAACACGATGAACTCACGATCTTCGGGAGGCGCATCGTGACCCAGCGGGAGACTGCTTGGTATGGCGACCGTGCATTTCCCTACACCTATTCACATGCCACCAAGGTCGCGCTCCCTTGGACACCCGAGCTGCTGAAAATCAAACAATTGGCCGAGGATTATTCGGGCGAGCAATACAATTCCTGCCTCCTCAATCTCTATCACGATGGCAGTGAAGGCATGGGATGGCATAGCGACGATGAAGACACAATCGTCCCCAACTCGGCAATTGCCTCCGTGAGCTTGGGTGCAGCAAGACGCTTCGATTTTCGGCACAAGGCGCGCAAGGAAAAAGTAAGCCTGGTCCTCGCACACGGTAGCCTGCTCGTGATGGCAGAGGAGACGCAATCCCACTGGCAACACAGCTTGCCCAAGGCCCTGCGCGTGCGGGAGCCGAGGATAAATCTCACCTTTAGGCAGATGCGGGAGGATATCAGTTCATCAAGCTCCCCGGATTTCAAGACATAAGGATCGCGCTTCCCCTGTGATCGGGGGATTTGGCGTGTTTGACGGATCTAGCTTCGCTGAATGCGGAAATCCTGGATCTTTTGGATGTGGACCTGCATTCTCGCATTTGCCCCCTAAGACATTCCCCCCTATCTTCGCCCAAAGCGATGAGAATTTGAACACGGCACCCTTTGATGCTACCGCCCATGGTTATGACCAGGAGTTTACAGAAACCCAAGTCGGGAGAATGCAGCGTGCCGTCACCCATCGTTTTCTCACCGACCATATCCAAACCCACCGACCCAAATCGGTCCTGGAGCTGAATTGCGGCACGGGGGAAGACGCGCTATGGCTCGCCCGGCGCGAGCTGCTCGTGACAGCAACCGACCTCTCTGCTGAAATGGTGCAGGTGACCACCGAAAAAGTGCGCGGTCAAGGTGTGCGTGTGCTCCAAGCAGGCATCCAAGACATCCGCAAGGCCCTGCCGCACGAAAAATACGACCTCATCTGGTCCAATTTTGGTGGATTCAACTGCCTCACGCCCTTGGAAATCCCGCAAGCAGCAAGCTCCTTGCACACGATGCTCAAACCCAAAGGCTTTTTCGTCGCGGTCGTCATGGGAAATTTTTGTGCTTGGGAAACGCTCTATTTCGGCGCAAAGTGCAAGCTGGGCACCGCATTCAGGCGACTGCGGCGCGGCCCCGTTGCCGCACGCTTGGCACCCGATCGGTACCAAGACACATATTATTATAGTGTCGGCAGGTTTGAACGTCTCCTCAAGAGCCATTTTATTCCCCAAAGACGATTGGCAGTAGGCGCCTATTTGCCTCCCTCCTTCCTCGATCCGTTTTTTGCGAAACGGCCGCAGCTGCTCGCCAAAATGGAGCGTTGGGAAACAAAGGCTTACCTTCAACGTTTTCCTGCAATGTATTCCGACCATTATTTGGTAGCTTTTCAGAAGAAATGAAGATCATCCTCTCACACGGCTATTTTTTGGCAGATGACCCCAAGGAGCAGGAGATCATGCGCCCCTATCCGCCGTTGGGGATCCTGTATATCAATGCCTATTTGAAGCGCAAAGGCATTGCCACCGAGGTCTATGACACGACCTTCTCGACCAAGCAGGCCTTCAAGGACTATCTCCTGCAAGCGCAGCCCAACTTCATCGGGCTGTATGTGAACCTGATGACCAAGCTCAACATCTTGGAAATCATGCGGTTTGTGCGCGGCGATGAACGGCTGAAGCATACGCGCATCATTTTGGGTGGCCCCGAAGTCACCCACCACGACGAGGCTTTCCTGCGGGCAGGAGCAGATTTCATCATTCTGGGAGAAGGCGAAACCACGATCTACGACCTGCTTACATCGGTCGATTCGGCCTTCAGTCCCTTTCTGGACACGATCGACGGCATCGCGTTCATCAACCGCAAGGGCGACATCGTGCGTACCAAAGAGCGCGAAAAGATTAAAGACATTGACATACTGCCCTTCCCAGACCGCAAGGCGATTGACCTCAACAAATATTTCCATGCCTGGAAAGACCGTCATGGCTACTCTACCGCCTCGGTGAGCACCATGCGGGGCTGTCCCTACACCTGTAAATGGTGTAGTCGGGCCGTCTATGGCCTGAGTTACCGCCGCCGATCACCCAAGCTGGTGGTCGAGGAATTGGCTTGGATGCAAGACAACTATGCCGTCGATAGCTTTTGGTTTGTCGATGACGTCTTCACGATCAGCCACAAATGGCTTGCAGCATTTGCAGAGGAGCTCATGCTCAAGGGCATTGAGATCAAATATGAATGCATCACCCGCGCTGACCGCCTGAATGAAGAAGCAGTGGCCTTGCTGGAACAGACAGGTTGTTTCCGTGTCTGGATCGGTGCCGAGAGTGGCTCACAGCGTATCTTGGATGCGATGGACCGCCGCATCGAGGTCGGGAAAGTGCGCAGCATGATCCATCTCGCCCAAGCGAGCGGCATCGAGGCGGGCACCTTCATCATGCTTGGCTACCCGGGCGAGACCGAGGAAGACATCGAAGAAACGATCGCCCACCTGGTGAGCAGCAACCCCGATCTCTTCACGATCACGGTCGCCTACCCGATCAAGGGAACGCCACTCTATACCGAGGTCGAGTCGGTCATGCTGGAAAAATTGCCTTGGGACACGAGCACCGACCGCGATTTGGATTTCAAGCGCACGCACCCTCGCAAATTCTACGACCACGCTGTGCGGTATGTCGTGAACTCCGTCAATGCCGCAAAAGCGCGCAAAAAAGGCGAATTTTTTGGGGCCTTGAAAATGGGCCTGAAGGCCAGAGTCGCCAAGGTGCGGATGAAAGGCAGCCGTTGACTTGGGACAAAGCTTGTTTTGGGTCGCAAAAACCAGTAGGTCGGCTTATTCGGGATCTGCCATTTTGGAGAAGTCAAAATAGAATTGTAGATGGTGATCGACCAGATCGGCAACCAATTCCTGCCCTGCATCGTTGAGATGGGCATCGTGTAAATAGTACATCGCGCGGTCAGCTTCTTCACATTCCCTGAGACCGCTCAAAGGGTTAATGAACAAAGCGTTACGCCCTCCCAGTGCCGTGATTTGCTGCATAAAAGGATAATCTACGTTGTAAAACTGCGGGGCACCCATGCCCAAGGCGCCGACCTGCTTCATGCGCGCCCCATAACGTGGATGTACCTGTGCGCAATGTGGCAAAACGAGCACAATCACCGGCACGCGTGCCTGCACCGTGGTCGCCAAAAATTCCTTCATCAGTGCGGCATAGTCCACCATGTCGTCTGCACGATCGCCCTCAAGGAGCACTTCGCCTGCGATGAGCCCAGGCTCTGCTCGGAGGTAAAGGCGGTCACGCTCAGAGTATTTGGTGGGATCAAATTCGCCTTCATTGACCTTGCCTTGCGCAAAATCGGAGTTCTGTATCCCGCGCTTGAATTGCCCAAGGGCATAGTTGAACCAGCCCAGACCACGCAAGTGATTGGCAGCCGCCCAATAAATGTTGCGCAAAAAGCCGATTTCGCTCCAATTGAGCGGATAACGGAGGTCGAAAAGATCATTTCCCACATAGACTTGATAAATGAGCAAGTCAGGCCGAAAGGTCTCCAAGCGACCCGCCAACATCAGGTTGGCCTGGAAAATCGAGGTTCCTGGCACTGCACTATTGACAAATTGGACGCCTGGATGACGCAAACGCAAGGCATTTACCCATGAATTGGGGGCAGCGGTGAAAGAATCCCCCATTACAAGCACGCGTTTCTTGGAAAAAACTGCATCAACCTCGACATTTAGTGCTCTCAGTTCCCGTTTATAGGTATCAATCCATTGATTTCTATAAAAAATCTCCAACAAAAACACAAAAACAAGTGTCCATAAGGTACCCAAGGCCATACGTCGTAGCCATTTCTTCCTGATCTCCTTCCAATTGGGCTTCATCGTAGCAAGTTAAGAAATTCTAAAGTGGCCCATTGGGCCAATAATTCTAACAAAATTCATGTTGCCTCGACAAACCAAACGCAGAGCAGAATGGTTAACAAAAATGATGGGCAAGCACTGAAAATAACTTGCCCTTGCGGTCGATTTTCTTAAATTGCCGCGTTTCTAGAGTTGAGGTGCGGTCAGCACGATTCCGATATAAAAAACGCATAAAATACTGATACGAAAATGTCTAAGATAGCTGAGTTAAATGAGACGGTAGAGCTGAGGATTGGCGACAAATCCTTCCCATTTCCTGTGATCACGGGTTCCGAAAATGAAAAAGGGATCGATATCGGACCATTGCGTGCTCAAACGGGTTACGTTACCCTTGACTCAGGGTACAAAAACACGGGAGCTTGCAAGAGTGCCATCACTTTTTTGGACGGTGAGTTGGGCATTTTGCACTATCGCGGCTATTCGATTGAAGAATTGGCTGAAAAAGCCTCCTTCATCGAGGTTGCCTACCTCTTGGTGAATGGCGAACTGCCCACCAAAGAGCAATTGAACTCCCATGTATTGGGTTTGAAGGCACAAAATGCATTGCCTGAAGGCATGGGTGCATTTATCAATGCAATGCCCAAGTCGATGCACCCGATGGCGATGCTGTCTGCAACAACCGTGGCCCTCTCTGGATTTTATCCTGCTAGCGACGACGATTACACCCCCGAAAAAGTAGCGCGCACCATGGATCGCCTCATGGGCAATTTCTCGGGCATCGCTGCTGCCATCTACCGCAAAGGTCAAGGCGAGCAGTTGCTGCAACCCGACAACCGCCTCGACTATGTCGGTAGCTTCCTGCAAATGATGTATGGCGCACTCGGCAAGGAATATACCCCAGACCCGATCGTCAACGAAGCCCTCAACACGCTGCTCATCCTCCACGCCGACCACGAGCAAAACTGCTCTACCTCGACCGTGCGCATCGTGGGTTCCAGCCACGCCAACCTCTATGCCAGCGTAGCCGCAGGCATCACCGCACTCTGGGGTCCGCTCCATGGCGGTGCCAACCAAGAGGTGATCGAGATGCTCGAGCAGATCAAAGCCGACGGTGGCGACACCGCCAAGTGGATCCTCAAAGCCAAAGACAAAGACGACGACTTCCGCCTCATGGGCTTCGGTCACCGTGTCTATAAGAACTTCGACCCACGCGCGCGCATCATCAAAAAGGCTTGCGACAGCATTTTGGCCAAGCTTGGCATCAACGACCCTGTCTTGCAAATCGCTAAAGACCTGGAAGAAGCTGCGCTCAACGACGAGTACTTCAAGTCACGCAAGCTGTATCCCAACGTGGACTTCTACAGCGGCATCATCTACCGCGCACTAGGCATCCCTACCGAGATGTTCACTGTGATGTTTGCCCTCGGCCGTCTCCCAGGCTGGATGGCACAATGGAAAGAAATGCGTGATGGTGGCGAGCCGATCGGCCGTCCACGTCAAATCTATACCGGCGAAACCTCGAGGCCCTTCGTCGCGATCGAACACAGGTGAGCAGAATTACCAGAATTTGCAGAATTACCGGAATTCCTGAGTTCTGGTGTGCAAGCAAGAATCTGGATTTGTTCCAAGAAAACCGCTAAGAGAAGAACGATCTTCTTGGGAAAGCCCCTCCGCAAGGTGGGGCTTTCTTTTTGGGAGGAGGATTTTGCCATACCTGCACGACTTACCTGGCAGGCATTGTGTTCGTGAGCCCGATTGGCCTTGGTCCCAGCTTCTGAGTGGGACGCGGCGGGACAGGCTCCCGACTCGCCTACTGGATTCCGCCTGCACCCTTTGTCTTGCGGTATTCAAAAATGGCCGAATTCTCAGATGCATTTGCATCTGGGAATTCGGCCATTTTAGAGGGACAATGATCACCTGCTTGCTTTCACGAGGGAATGCAAGCAAACGCAATTGAGCTCCCCAACCCAATTCTGTAAATTCTGTTCCTATTGCCGCTTCTTAAAGCTCCCCACATTGGTGGCCAATGTGAATTGGTGGGTCGGCCCGACAGCATGAAAGCTGCTCAAGGCATAGTCAAAGCGAAACATTTTGACTTTGATGCCGACGCCGAAGGAGAAGCCTGCAAGCCCGCCTCGGTTGAGACTGCGCAGCTCTTGCCGACGCATATGTGTGTATCCAGCACGCAGATTGAAGCCTTTGGCGATCAAGAATTCTGTCCCAAAGACAGTATGGCGAAACATGTTGTCGAAAAATGGGAATTTGGTCTTGATCGTGTCGCCGCTCAGATCGACTTGCGGTGGCGCATCCTTGTCGTAGTAGATCAATTTGGGCGTCTGCAGATTGGTTGTCGTGAGCGAGAAACGCAATGGCATGTGCTTCAGGCGCTGCGAGACTCCGATTTGAATCTCAAATGGCAATGGCGTGTTCACACCATCGGGCGTCTCCCACTTGGTGATGTTGAAACCCATGTTTTTGAAGACCATGCCTGCGGCAAAAAGCCCGTTGTCGCTGATGTAAGCGCCGCCGAGATCCATGCCCAAGGCAAAATGAGAGCGGTAGCGGCTCACATTGGAGTTGATGAGCTTGAGATTGGTGCCGATGCGAAACCGATCGACCTGCCGAGCGCCACCTACGACAATGGCCAAGTCAGATGCCGAAAAACGACCTGTTTGATTGCCATAAACATCGGCCTCGATCATCTTGCCATAGCTCAGGAACTGTATGCCTGTGTGGAAATTGCCGATGTTTTCAAATGTATGTGAATACCCAGCATAGCCATAAGTAATGTCACTCAGATAGTTGGATACCGAAAACGAAGCCGTCTGATGCATCGAGTCGTTGCACAATGCTGGATTGAGCAAAGCATAATTGAGATCATAGTCATAAGTCGAGATATTGGTCCCACCCAGCGACGAGATCCGCGCCGAAGGACTCAGGTTGAGGAAGTCATAGGGATGACGACCACCAATCTGCGCAGCAACCAAAAGCGGCAAGTAAACAAGGAGTATCAGCGACAGTTTCTTCACGAGGCTAAAATAGGGAGGATTTGGCAATTATGGGAATGCAAAAATTGAGGGATGATGTATCGGCGACTTGCAGTTGCATTCAAACGATCCAAGTATATTGATCGAAGGCTTGCGATCAGCGTTGCAAAAGATGCTTTACCCATTCAGGATCCCTATCATCACACTCATACCATAGACGACAATGACATCCCCGCTAGCATCAAAACGCCCCCAAATGGCATTCGCAATCCCAAGTTGCCTTCCTGACCGAGCCTCTTTACCCCTTCCAAATTTCTTGGGCCTATCTGAAAATACGGATTCATCGGCAAAAAGGAAAGCTTGCAGCGATGATTCTCCCACATTTGCACGGCACCAAGACTTTTTTTAAACCTTTGTATCCGAGTGACATGATCAAAAAAATCGTGTTTGAATCCAATCTGGATTGCTTCTAACATGAACAATGGCACGAATCGTGATCACATTTTCAGCCAAAGTAAAGTACACATCGTGGGGGTAACCTTTGACCCTACCCTTTCTAGGTCCATAAACTGAAACTCCAAACCTCAATGGTCGATGCAAAATATCATCCAACAATTGGTCAAAAGCAGCGAAAAATCGATGCCCGTCGCCAACATTTTTAGATTCATACCATACCGCTGCATCAATCACTTCCTCCTCAATTTCAAGCCTTACCACCAGCGAATAGCTCATAAGCGTGCCTGAATGCGAGTCTTCATCTCCTCCCAAGGCATTACATTTTCAGGGGTTTTGGCTTGCTCGGCTAGTTTTGATTGTAGCCATGTTCCTTCGTCATCTCCATCGATGGATAATGGAGGCTCATCATCATAGGTACTTTGCCAGATCACATCTGCCAGTTTGATCCGCTCCTCGCGACTCAACTTCATGATTTCCTCCAAGATCTTCGTCATACTCGAAAATACGGATTCATCGGCAAAAAGGAAAGCTTGCAGCGATGATTCTCCCACATTTGCACGACACCAAGACTTTTTCCCTATCTTAGTGTCCGAGTGACACTTATTATTGATTGATATGTCCCAAAGCAGGGTCATCCTGGAAAACATCAGCCCCGAGATCGAAGGCGGGCGCTTCATGGTCAAACGCACTGTCGGTGACCGATTTACCGTGCAAATCGACTTGTTTGGCGATGGCCATGACGTGGTCAATGGGCACTTGCTTTACCGACACGGCGCCAAGGGAAAATGGACTACCGTGCAGCTCATGAACCTTGTCAATGATCGCTGGGAGGCGACATTTGACCTATCAGAGGTCGGTGAATATGAATACAAGGCGCTCGGCTGGGTCGATCATGCCCTCAACTGGCAACACGAACTCGGCCGCAAGGTCGGCGGTGGGCAGCATGTCGATGTCGAATTGCTGGATGGCATACAGCACATCGACCATTTGCTCAGCGTATGCAAAGCCGCTGAGAAAAAGGCCCTCCTCGCCTGGAAAAGCCTCCTTTCTGATCCTGAACTCTACGCAGAAGCCCTAGAGGCAGCCCTGTCAGATCATTTGCACAGCCTTTTCATGACCTATCCCAAGCAGGCCTGGCCCGTGGAATACCCTGTGCGCAAGGTTTGGGTCGATCGGCAGCGCGCGGAGTTCAGTGCCTGGTATGAACTCTTCCCGCGCTCGACCTCGCGCATCGCGGGCCAACATGGCACATTTAAAGATGTGCAAGCGCTGCTCCCACGCATTCAGGAGCTGGGCTTTGATGTCTTGTATTTCCCGCCCATCCATCCGATTGGCCGCAGCTTCCGCAAAGGGAAAAACAATTCCCTTACCGCCGGTCCTCATGAGCCTGGCTCTTGCTGGGGCGTCGGCGCTGAGGAAGGCGGCCATACCGACCTCCTGCCTGATTTGGGGAGCTTGGAAGATTTCCAAGCCTTGATCGCCGATGCAGCCACCCATGGCATGGAGATGGCCATGGACATCGCCTTCCAGTGTGCACCCGAGCATCCTTGGGTCAAGGCGCACCCGCAATGGTTTCGCTGGCGGCCCGATGGCTCAGTCCAGTATGCCGAAAACCCGCCCAAAAAATACCAAGACATCCTCCCAATCCACTTCGAAACCGAGGACTGGAAAAATCTCTGGGAGGCACTCTGGCAGTCAGTCAAGTATTGGATGGACCACGGCGTGCGCATATTCAGAATCGACAACCCGCATACCAAGCCCTACCGTTTTTGGGAGTGGCTCATCGCCCAGGCCCGCAAAGTCGATCCAGGTGTGATCTTTTTGGCAGAGGCATTTACCCGGCCCAAGGTGATGCATCAATTGGCCAAAGCAGGGTTTTCGCAGTCCTACTGCTATTATACCTGGCGGGTGAGCAAATATGAACTCAGCGAATACCTCACCGAGCTCACTCAGGGCCCTGGCAAGGAATATTTCCGTGCCAATTTCTGGCCCAATACCCCCGATATCCTGCCTTGGCACCTCCAAAATGGGAATGAAGCCACATATTTGGTGCGCTACTTCATGGCAGCAACCATGTGCAGCAACTATGGCATCTACGGCCCCGTATTTGAATATTTGGTACATGACGCTGTGCCGGGTCGCGAGGAATATTGGGATTCAGAAAAATACGAAATCCGCAATTGGGAGTGGGAAAAACGCAACCGCATCACCTATGTGATGACCAAGGTCAATGCTGCCCGCAAGGCACATGCCGCCTTGCAGCACATGCACAATGTGCAATTGTGCGCGATTGAAAATGAGCATATCATCGCCTGGCTCAAATATGACGCTGCCACCGACGATGCCCTCTTGATGGTCGTGAACCTCGATCCGCACTATACACAATCAGGGTTTGTACAAATTCCGCTGCAAAAATTGGGCATCCAAGCAGGTCAGGCGTTTCAGGCGCACGACTTGCTCAGCGGCAATACCTACAATTGGGACAAGGAGTGGAATTTTGTCGAGCTCAATCCACACGCCCTGCCTTTTCATTTGTTTCAACTGAAACGCCTTACGACGCATGGAGGAACTCAAAACCACGCATACATGGAGCAGCTTCCTGGAAGACGCCCGATTGCGGAAGCGCTTGGTGGATAAGGTCATACCGGCCTTTCTCATCACCAAAAGATGGTTTGGTGCCAAAAGCGCCAGCATCAAAAAATATGAAATCGAGATCCACCTCCAATATTCCAATGGAGGTGAATTGGTGCATTTGCTCATGATCGAGGTCACTTTTCAGACCTCGAACAGCGACACGTATTTTTTGCCCTTGAGCTTCAGGATGCGTGAAGATTTTGAATCTGAAGGCTTGATCGCGAAGATTGAAGTCGGCGGAAATGCGGGTTGGCTGGTAGATGCGCTGCATGTGCCCAATATCCGCGAAGGGCTTTTCCGTAATATTCAGGAAAATGCCCGCCTCGACGTGCTCGATGGCCGTCTCGACATGGAGCGCGGCAGTGCCCTCGATTGGCAGCCAGGCGAGCCATTGCAATCACGCCTACTCAACGCCGAGCAGAGCAATACAACCATCGTCTATAACGATCGCTTTTTCCTCAAAATCTACCGCAAGCTCTACCGCGGCTTGAACCCCGATTTTGAGGTCAGCAGATTCCTTTCCGAGAAGACACACTTCGACAATACGCCCGCCTATTGCGGGGCGATCACTTGGACCAAACCTGGCTTTTACAAGGTGACACTTGGCCTCATGCAGATGAAGGTCGAGAATCAAGGTGATGCTTGGCCCTACTTTTTGGGCCGCGTGGAAGCCTATTTCAGGCGTTTGCAGGCCTCGGGACTCGCTCCCGAAGACCTCGCAAAAGTGCCCCTGTACAAGCCAATGCCAGCTTCCAAATTGCCGGAACCCTACCCTGCCCTGATCGGCGAAGACACGATCAGAGCCCTGCAGTTGCTCGCCAAACGCACCGTAGAGCTGCATCTAGCCCTCTTTCGCGACCGCTCAGACACGGCATTTACGCCCATTGCCTATTCAGAAGACTACAAGGTCTGGTTGCTCAACCGCATTTTGTACATGCTCGATTATCGCATCACGACCATGGAAAGTGTGATGGGTAAATTTTCGGCGCAGGCACGTGTCTATGCCGAGGAGTTTCTAGCCCGCAAGGTCGAAATCAAAAACCGGATTTTGAGTTTTGACGAGACACGCCTCAATGGGTCGCGCATTCGCATTCATGGCGATTTTCACCTCGGGCAAGTATTGCGTGTCGATGAGGATTTTTTCTTTCTAGATTTTGAAGGCGAGCCAGAAGCGACGATTCGCGACCGCAAGGTCAAGCATTCGCCCCTCAAAGACGTCGCTGGCATGATCCGTAGTTTTCACTACGCGGTCTTTGCGACGATTTTCAGCGAAAACAATTTCCAGCTGAGTGAAGATGCATTGTCTGAAGCTGGTGGCCGCTACTACCGCGCCATCGTAGCTGTATTTTTGGACACCTACCTCAATACCGCCTTTGACAATGGCCTCAATATCGGCTATTACCAGGAGATCGATTTCCTGCTGCGCTACCATATTTTTGAAAAAGCGATCTACGAATTGGGCTATGAACTCAACAGTCGTCCAGATTGGGTGATCATTCCACTCAAGGGCCTCAATCAGATTCTCAACAATGACTAAAGCATCCGCCAAAGGTTCCTCCGACCCCTCCATAACGCCCCCTAACGTTTTGGCTAACAGTCTATTTACGCAGCATGACATTGCGCTGTTTCAAAGTGGAAAACACTTCGCGCTCTATGAAAAGTTGGGCAGCCATTTGCTCACAATGGATGGCCAAAAAGGCACTTTGTTTGCCGTTTGGGCACCCAATGCCGAGCGGGTGAGCGTGATTGGGGATTTTAATTTTTGGAATGCCGCCGAGCACCTGCTTTTCCCACGCTGGGATGGATCGGGCATCTGGGAGGGTTTCATTCCCAATGTATTGCAAGGCGAAGTCTATAAATACCATATCACCTCCAAAAACGGTGGGCAGCAGCTCGAAAAGGCTGATCCATTTGCCCATTATTGGGAGATACCACCACGCACTGCCTCGGTCGTCTGGGATATTGCGCACGACTGGACCGACGGTGCTTGGATGCAAAACCGCGCCCAAGCCAACGGCCTGGACCAACCATTTTCCATCTACGAAGTGCATTTGGCAAGCTGGATGTGCAATCCTGAGGAAGGTATGCGCTCCCTCTCCTACCGCGAGCTCGCTGCCCGACTCGTGCCCTACGTGAAGGAAATGGGATTCACGCATGTGGAGTTCATGCCAGTGATGGAGCATCCCTTTGGCGGATCTTGGGGTTACCAAGGAGTAGGCTATTTTGCCCCAACATCGCGCTTTGGCACGCCGCAAGACTATATGTATTTGGTGGAGTGCTTTCACAATGAAGGCATTGGCGTAATATTGGACTGGGTGCCGAGTCATTTCCCTGGTGATGCCCATGGGCTTTACCGCTTTGATGGGACGGCCCTGTTTGAGCATGAGGATCCCCGCAAAGGATTTCACCCCGACTGGAAAAGTTATATTTTCAACTATGGTCGCAATGAAGTGCGGGCATTTTTGATCAGCTCAGCCATGTTTTGGTTGGCACAATATCACGCCGACGGCATCCGTGTCGATGCGGTCGCCTCCATGCTCTATTTGGATTATTCACGCAACGCAGGTGAGTGGATTCCCAACCAATATGGTGGCCGCGAAAATCTGGAGGCGGTCTCTTTGCTGCGTGAATTGAACGAAACGGCCTATGCTAAATTCCCTGATATTCAAATGATCGCAGAGGAAAGTACGTCATGGCCATTGGTCTCCCGTCCCACTTTTTTGGGCGGCTTGGGTTTCGGGATGAAGTGGATGATGGGCTGGATGAACGATACGCTTGAATATTTCAAGCATGATTCGGTCTATCGCAAATACCATCAAAATCAATTGACGCAAGGCCTCACCTACGCCTTTACAGAAAATTTCATGTTGCCACTTTCCCATGACGAAGTCGTACATGGCAAGGGCGCACTCATCGCCCGCATGCCAGGCGACGAGTGGCAGCGTTTCGCGAACCTGCGCTTGCTCTATGGCGTGCAATTTACCCATCCCGGCACCAAGTTGCTGTTTATGGGTTGCGAATTTGGGCAGACGAGTGAGTGGAATGCCGATGACAGTCTGCCTTGGAACCTGCTGCAATATGCACCCCACCAAGGCGTAGCCGCTTGGGTCAAGGCCCTCAATGCCTTTTACCGGCAATCGCCAGGGCTCTATGCGCGTGGTTTTGTTGCTGAGGGTTATCAATGGATCGACCACAACGACCATGAAAACAGCGTCTTGGCGTTCATTCGCAAAGGCAATGATCCACAAGACGACCTGCTCATCGTCACCAATCTCACTCCCCGCACCCACGAGGGCTATCGCGTGGGCGTACCCGAGCACAAGCACTGGCAATTGGCGCTCAACAGTGATGAAACACAATATTATGGTTCAGGCTTCAGCGTATCTCAAGCTCCTGAAATCCAAAATATTGCATCACATGGCCATGCACAATCTATCGCATTGAATTTGCCACCATTAGGGATTCTCATTTATCGGCATCAGGCATGAAATACATCTGCATCCACGGCCATTTTTATCAGCCCCCGCGCGAGAATGCGTGGCTAGAGCAGATCGAGGTACAAGAGTCTGCGCGTCCATGGCATGATTGGAATGAGCGTATCACCGACGAGTGCTACGGCCCCAATGCGGTGTCGCGCATCTTGAGCGATGCCGGTCGCATCACAGACATTCGCAACAACTATGCGAAGATGAGTTTCAATTTCGGGCCCACGCTCCTCAGTTGGTTGGAGCAAAAACGTCCGCAGATCTACCAAACTATTCTCCACGCTGACAAGCTGAGTCAAGCACAATTTGGCGGGCACGGCTCGGCTATTGCGCAGGTCTATAACCATTTGATCATGCCACTCGCCAACCGGCGCGACAAGGAAACGCAAGTCAATTGGGGCTTGCAAGATTTTGAACGGCGCTTTGGACGCCCTGCAAAAGGCATGTGGCTCGCAGAGTCGGCAGTAGATACCGAGACATTGGAAGTCCTTTCTGAGCAAGGAATTGAATTTACGATTCTGGCTCCGCGTCAAGCCAAAGCCTACCGCAAAATCGGGACCAAGACATGGGTGGATGGCATTCAGACCCAGCGACCTTATGTCTGCAATCTTCCCTCCGGCAAGAAAATTTACCTCTATTTCTATGACGGGGACCGCTCGCAAATGGTCGCATTTGGCGGTATTTTGGAGGATGGTCGGCGCTTTGCAGAGAGCCTTTTGGATGGCTTTGACCCTGCACTTAAGGAACCACAGCTCGTGCATATTGCGACCGATGGCGAGACCTATGGCCACCACCACCGCAATGGCGACATGGCCCTGGCCTACGCCATGAATTACATTGAGACCCACAGCAAGGCCAAACTCACCAACTATGCTGAGTTTCTGAGTCTCGCGCCCGTGGAGTATGAGGTCGAAATCGTCGAAAACAGCTCTTGGAGCTGTGTACATGGCGTCGAGCGCTGGCGCGCAGATTGCGGTTGCAATACTGGTGGCACCCCCAATTGGAACCAAGCTTGGCGTGCCCCGCTGCGCGAGGCGCTAGACTGGCTGCGCGATCAATTTGCAGCCATCTATGAAATCGAGATGGAGCCCTACCATCCGCAATGCTGGACCTTGCGCAATGAATATGTGAAGGTCCCGCTGAAGCGTAGCATACAGCGTGCAGAGGCCTTTTTGCGCGCCCACGTGCCCGGCGAGCACAGCCCCACCGACAAAACCAAGATATTGGGATTGCTGGAAATGCAACGCCAATCCTTGTACATGTACACGAGTTGTGGCTGGTTTTTTGATGAAATTTCGGGCATCGAGCCTGTGCAAGTGCTGCAATATGCCAATCGTGGTATCCAACTCGCCGAATTCTACTTTGGCGTAGCCTTGGAGGAGCATTTTCTCCAAATATTGGAAGTCGCGCCGAGCAATATGCCTGAGTTTGCAAATGCGCGCGCCGTGTATGCGCAATATGTCGCGCCTGCGCGCCTCAACCTCACACAGGTGGGCATGCACTATGCCCTACGTGCGATCTTTAGCGATGACAGCGAGAAACAAGAGGTCCTCAACTACGAATGCGAGAGTGAGGAATTTGAACGCTATAATGCAGGTACACAACGCCTTGTGCTGGGTGTAACACGCGTGCGCTCCAAGGTCACATTGTATGAAGAGACGTTTAGTTTCGTGATCCTGTATCTCGGGCAGCACCATGTGATCGGGCATACTTTTGGGGAATGGGCTTCGGAGCAATACCGGGATTTCACTGAGCAATTGAAAAAAGCATTTGACCGCAGCAACCTCTCTGCCGTCATCGAGCTGCTGCATACCATCCCCAATCAGCGCTCGTTCGCATTTTTTGACATGTTCAAAGACGAGCAATTCAATCTTTTGAATGGCATTTTGAAGGAGGAGCTTGCACAAGCGAATATGTCCTACCAAAAGATCAACAACCGCAATTACAATCTCATGAATGTAATGCGGGCCTCTGGACTGGAAGTGCCCGAGATCTTGCGGCGCAACTTGGAGCAGGTCTTGAACAGCGAATTGGAAACCTTGTTTGAAGACTCAGACCGTCGTGTCTCCGTGCGAAAGCTCAAGAGCCGCGTGCAAGAATTGGAAAAATGGGGAATCAAGATCGATGTCGAGAAATTTCGTTACAAAGTGAGCAACCGTCTGCGTCGGCTCGCCGAGAGCATTCCCACGCGCAACAACCGCGAGGAAGCACTGATCAACATCCGCCAAGTTTTAGAGGTGATCCAACCGATCGGGATCGAACCCGACCTGAGCAAAGTCCAAGAAATCGTGTTGCTACGCATTCGCAGCTTGAAACCCAACGAAGTCGGCGGTGCCTTTCACAAGGCATTGGTGCAAGTCGGCGAAATCATACAGCTCGATGTCGCTGGGATTTTGGTGCGGGAGCGGGTAGGAGAGAAATAGCCTTGCGTTCAGAATTCGGTAGGACACAGATACAAAACGCCACGCTCTCAATGCCTTACCATCAAGCCTAGATCTGCATCGTCCCGATGCTGCTTGCGCTTGCGGGCCTCAAGTACAGGCTCCATCAAATCCAAGCCCGCTGGGATGCGCGTCTTTTCCAGTGCGTGTTCCAAGACCTCTTCCATGCGCTCGACATAGATGATCGTGAGCTCATTCAAGTAATCACCCTTGATTTCCAAGACATCCTTTTTGTTGTCTTTGCAAAGGAGTATGGTCTTGATGCCTGCACGCCTAGCGGCTAGCACCTTTTCCTTGATGCCACCGACCGGAAGCACCTTGCCACGCAGGGTGATCTCACCTGTCATGGCCAGTTTTTGCATGACCTTACGCTGGGAATAGGCCGAGGCCATCGCCGACAGGATCGCAATGCCCGCAGAGGGGCCGTCCTTGGGAATCCCACCCGCAGGGAAGTGCAAGTGCAGGTCCCAATGGTTGAATACCTCGTAGGCGATGCCGAAGCGGTGGCAATTGGATTTGAGGTATTTGTGTGCCAAAGTGGCAGACTCCTTCATGACGTCACCGAGTTGGCCAGTGGTGGTGAGCTGCCCGTTGCCGCGGCTCAGGGAGGTCTCTATGAAAAGGATGTCGCCTCCGGTGGGTGTCCAAGCCAAGCCGATCGCAACGCCTGGCGTGGAGATCTTTTGGTAGGAATCGTTTTCGGCATGCGAAACGCCGAGAAATTCCTCGACATCGTTGGCCTTCAAGGAGACGCTTTTCATTTCATCGACCACGATCCTTTTGGCCGTAGCGCGGCAGACGCGGGCGATCTTTTGCGCGAGGTTGCGCACACCCGACTCGCGGGTGTAACCCTCGATGATGCGGCGCAAGGCCGGCTCGGCGATCTTGAGCTGGGTTGCTTTGAGCCCGTGCTCCTTGCGGGCACGGGGAATCAGGTGCTGCTTGGCGATCTCAAGCTTTTCCTCCAAGGAATAGCCATTGATCTCGATAATCTCCATGCGGTCGCGCAAGGCGGGGTGTATGCTCCCTAGCGAATTGGCGGTGGCGATGAACATGACTTGGGAAAGGTCGTAATCGACCTCCAAGAAATGGTCTTGGAAGGTGTCGTTTTGCTCAGGATCTAGCACCTCTAGCAAGGCCGACGAGGGATCGCCGCGATGGTCGTTGCCGACCTTGTCGATCTCGTCGAGCATGAAGACGGGGTTGCCTGTCTTGGCTTTCTTGAGGCCTTGGATGATGCGGCCTGGCATCGCGCCGATGTAGGTGCGGCGATGGCCTCTGATCTCGGCCTCGTCGCGCATGCCCCCGAGGGAAACGCGCACAAACTCCCTGCCCAAGGAGGTCGCGATCGACTTACCAAGGGAGGTCTTGCCGACGCCCGGAGGACCGTAAAAGCATAGGATCGGCGCCTTTTTGTCGGCCTTGAGCTTCAAGACAGCCAAAAATTCCATGATGCGCTCTTTGACCTTCTCAAGACCATAATGGTCATTGTCCAAGATTTCTTGTGTGCGTTTGAAGTCAAAGACGTCTTCTGAATACTTCTGCCAAGGCAGCTCCAGCAACCAATCGAGATAATTCACGACGACACTGTGGTCTGGTTGCATGGGATTGAGACGGCTCAGCTTCGACAGTTCCTTCTCAAAAACCTCTTGCACGCGCTTGGGCCACACTTTCTCAGCACCGCGCTTCCGCAGGGCCTCGACATCGCCTTCGTCACCATTATCCCCGAGTTCGTCATGGATCGCCTTGATCTGTTGCCTCAGGAAATACTCCCGCTGCTGCTTGTCAAGGTCGGTCTTGACCTTGCTGTGGATCTCTTCGCTCAGCTCCAAAATGGCCAATTCCTTGCCCATATAGCCAAGGATCTGCTTGCCCTTGTCGAGCAGCGAATTCATCTCCAAAATCGTCTGCTTTTCTTGGATCTCCAAACTCAGGTTGGAGGCAATGAAATAGACCAAAAAGGTAAGGCTGGAAATGTTTTGGAGCACGAGTTGTGCCTCTGTAGGGATATTGGGTGAGATCTCGATGATCTGCTGGGCTTGGCGCTTCATGTTGCGCATGAGCGCCTGGGCCTCTTTTTTGCTCGGATACTCTTCCTGGAGCTTTTGGACGCGTGCCTTGAAATAGGGCTCTTCCTGCACGTATTCCCCTACTTCAAACCTTGCTCGGCCTTGAATCACAATCGTGATAGAGCCATCTGGCATGCGGATCAATTTGATGATGCGTGCCAGCGTCCCAAATCGAAAGAGATCGGCAGGTTCAGGATCCTCAATGTGCATATTGCGCTGCGCAATCACGCCCACGAGGCGATCTGGACTTGCATAAGCTTCTTTGACCAGGGCGATGGACTTGTCACGACCCACTGTGATCGGGATCACGACACCTGGGTACAAAATCGTATTCTTCAAAGGAAGGATGCCCAGCAGTTCCGGCACCGTTTCATTTTGCATGCTCTTTTCCTCCGCCTCACTCATCATCGGGAAGTCGCTATCTATAAAGGTCGTTTCGGCTAATCTCATCACTTTTTGTGTCTTTATACACTGCAAGCGCAACGCGCTCAATCTTCAACCGAGAGCATCACAAAGGCAATGCCATCCATTGCAAATTCGTCAAAATACCGCAATTCACAAGCATTGCGTGGCAAATGGTCAGGCTGGCCTGACAAGATTACAGGCTCTTTAAATGAAGCCACCGAGGCTTGTGACCCCGGTGGCTTCATTTAACAATGATTGCGAAATCAAATCTTGGCAACAGGTGCTGCAGCCTTGAGTTTTTCGCGGTTTTCACCTTCCACGGCGCGGATCATGTCGTAGGCAATCGGCGCTGCAACGAAGATCGAGGAGTAGGTTCCTACACCGATACCGATCAACAATGCAAACATGAACGGACGAATCACGTCACCTCCGAAGAGGAACATCACCAAAACAGTAAGCAAAACGGTGCTTGAGGTGATGATGGTACGGCTAAAGACCTTGTTGATGGAGTCATCATAGATCACACCGAGCGGAGAAGATTTCATCTCCCCAAGGTTTTCCCTGATCCTGTCGAACACAATCACGGTGTCAGTGATCGAGTAGCCGATCACGGTGAGCACGGCGGCGATAAATGCTTGGTCCACCTCCAAGGAGAAGGGAAGCAATTCAAAATGCCCAAAGAAGGAGAAAAATCCCATTACGATGGACACGTCGTGTACCAAGGATGCAAGCGCTCCCAAGGAATATTGATAGCGCCTGAAGCGGAGCAAAATGTAGAGCCCAATGACGAGCAAGGAGAAGGCCACCGACAGGAACGCCGACTGCTTGATATCGCTCGCGACAGATGGACCCACAACCGAGCTCTCAAGGATCACAGGGTTACAGCCAGGAACGGTTTTTTCCAAAACGCCCTTGATCATATTGTTCACGGAGTCGCTACCTTCGACGCTCTGATCATTGTAGCTGGTCGTAATCAGCATCATGTCGCTGCCAGAAATTTCGCGGATCAGCGGCGATTTGTTGCCAAAGGCAGCTGCCAACGGTTCCCGAATGTCTTCTGTATTCACAGCCTTCGAAAACTGCACCTTTACCTGGGTACCACCGTCAAATTCCACACCCGTCTTGAAGCCAAAAACAGCCACACTCAGCATGCAAAGGAGGCTCAAAGTTACCGAGAAGATGTAGAAATACTTCTTCCGCTCGGTCATCTTGATATTCATGTGGTTGAAGATGGAGAGGGTGCGCTTGCTACCGAAGGTGACACCTTCTGCTTTGCGGTCGCCAAACCACTCCAGCATGATACGGGTAAGGAACAAGGAGCAGATGAGCGACGTCACGATACCGATCATGAGGTTCACAGCGAAGCCCGAAATCGGCCCCATACCAAACCAGAACAGGATCAAACCAGTGAGGAAAGTCGTGATGTTGGAGTCCATCACTGTGCTAAATGCATTCTTGAAACCTGCAGCGACAGATGCCTTATAGGATTTGCCGAGCAGTTGCTCTTCCCTTATACGTTCGAATACAAGCACGTTGGCGTCCACGGCCATACCCATCGTGAGCACGACGGCCGCGAGTCCAGGTAGTGTAAAGACGATGTTCAAGGCAGCCGAGACACCGAAAATGTAAAACAGGTTTACGATCAGTGCAATGTTGGCCACCATACCAGCACCTCGGTAGTAGAAGCCCATGAACAAGATCACGGCGAAGAAAGCCACGACGAAGGAGAGCAAACCTTTGCTCAAGTTGTCGGCACCCATGGTTGGGCCCACGAGCGAGTCACCAAGAATACGGGCCTTGACAGGAAGTGCACCTGCTTTGAGCAAGTTGGCAAGGTCTTTGGCCTCATCGACCGAGAAGTTGCCAGTGATTTGTGAGCGGCCGCCAGCGATCACGCTTTGGATCGTCGGGTAGGTCTGCACATAGTCGTCGAGTACGATGGCTACACACTTGTTCTGGTTGTCCTTGGTGATACGCTGCCAGATAGCACCACCTTCAGAGTTCATATTCATGGAGACCATCGCAGCGGTGCTGTTGGGTTCAAATCCTTGGGTAGCATCGACCACCACATCGCCTTCCAACAGCGCCTTGTCGTCGCGGTTGCTCTTGATGGCGATGAGGCCCAACTCTTCCTTCATGGATGGATCGCGGTCCACATCTGGCTTCGCTTCCCACAGGAACTTCACCGTATAAGGGATGATGACTTTCACGTCGGGGTGATTAAGCCATTTGTTCATTTCACTGGTGTCGGTAAGCGCCACCAAGCCCATCAAGGGACGACCTTTTTGAGCAGTTTGGTTTTTGAGGTCAAACAAGCCCAAGAATGGATGCTCTTTCTTGAATTTTGCAATGTCGGCCCCTGCGTCGGCAGTTTGGCTGGAGTCGCCCGCAGAGTCGCTGCTGGCGGTGGCAGAGTCTTTCTTGGGGTTGAAGAGGTCTTCGACACCACTTTTGTCGGCAGAGTCAGTGGCCGAGGCGACTGCAGTGCTGTCATCAGGGGCTGCTGAGGCGACCGCATTGGAGTCTGTCGCGGCAGAGTCGGGTGTCACTGCGACGGGAGCTGGCGCAATGCCTGCTTCCAAATCGACGATGCGCTTCACGACTTTGTCGATCTCATTGAGGGTGCCCACGGCATCTTCATAAGCGACGGTCTCACGAAACTCCAATTTTGCAGAACCACGAATCAACCGTTTTACACGCTCAGGATCCTTGACACCAGGAAGCTCCAACAAGATGCGGCCTGTACCTGCTTGCAATGACAAGTTGGGAGATGCCACACCAAAACGGTCAATCCGGCTACGGATGATCGTATAGGTATTGTTGATGGCAGCCTCGGTGTCTTCCTTGAGTTTTGAGACAATCTTAGGGTCGGAATCGGTGGAACTGATGCCACGGCTTTGGCTGCTGAAGTAGCGCGAAAGCAAGATTTCCTCACCATTGCCTTGGTTCACAGGGATCGGGCGACCATTGGCCTTATAGACTTCCTTGAGGCTCTCATAAAACAAATCCACAAGTGGCTGCTGACTGGTGATCTTCTTATCGATCGCCATTTTCAGTGCGGCCTCAAAGTCTTTGTCTTCGGCACCGGCAGCACCTGCGTATTCGCGCAAGATGTCTTCGGTACCCACCTCGATGGTCACAAACAGACCACCTTGCAAGTCCAAACCCAGGGAGAATGCATGACGCTGCGCGAATTCATAGGACTCTTTGAAGCCCTCCTCTGAGCGCATTGCATCGGCCTCCTTTACGGAGAGCGCGTTCAACCGCGACTCCATACTAAATGACCGATAGGTCATAAAGAGGTTAAAAATACATATTGCCGAGAAGATCGCCAGCAATACGATAATGGTATTCTTATTTCTCATTACAAATGATGAATGGAATATTGATAAACTGCGTATGAATTGTGGTCTAGCACACTAGGTGCCGAGACCGAGAATCATTCGATTAAAATAGGTCGGGGAGAATGTAGCTTTTAGGCTCCGGGGGCGCGGGGAGCGACCTCCATAAAACACCGCAAGCCAAAGGACTCGGCAACTGGAGCGGCCGATGCGATGGCGTGACCTACAAGATGGATTGAAAAATCAATGCCTTTTCCCAATATCCCAGCACCGCCAGCGGTATGCTGGACCAATTGCTGCTGTCCACGGGCTGCATCGACGATGGCATACTGGGTATCGCCATGGTCATGGGCTGTGGAATTGCGGATCTCGACATCGGCAAGGGTTTTGAAATAGACGGTGTACAAGCCCACTTTGTTGACCTTCCCAAGGAAGACCAACACGAAGCTCACCGCTACAAAACCCAGTATCCGATTAAATTGACGCATTCTGCTGGAAAAAGAATCACAAATGTACACTGAATACCATTTGGATCAAAGAGGTAACCCAAGGATTTGAAGGTCGGGGATAAATTTTTCCATGGTTGCGTTGTCACGGGTTGCAGACTCCTCGAATGTTGATAACAGCTAGGGGGATGACTTTCGCCTTCGGCCAAATTTTCTGAAATTTGCGGCTAGAATTCCTGTGGTTATGCAGTATTGGTTGCTCAAGACAGAACCTGAGACTTTTTCCTACGACGATCTGCTCCGTGAAGGGCAGTCCCATTGGGATGGCGTGCGTAACTATGCTGCACGCAACCACCTCAAAGCCATGGCCGTAGGTGATCGGGCACTCATTTATTACTCCGGCAAGGACCGCGCCATCGTGGGCGTCGCAGAAATCGTTGAGGCAGCCTATCCCGACCCTAGCATCGACGATGAGCGCTGGGTAGCCGTGGGCGTGAAGCCAGTATTTTTGTTGCAACACCATGTATCGCTCGACCATATCAAGACCGATGCACAGCTCGCCGAGATGGTTTTGTTGCGCATTTCCCGCCTCTCGGTACAGCCTGTGGCCGTAGCCGAATATACGCATATCTTGGCATTGGGAGGAGGTCCACGCAATGGATAGCCCCCTGACACAGCGCCTCGACCTTTTCCTGCCCGGGCAGCTCGATGTGACGCTGCTGCGGCTCTGCCATCAGCTCATCGAGCACCACGTCGATTTCAAAAGCTCGGTCATGATGGCCATACAGCCGCGTGGCGTCTATCTCGGTCGCCGCATGCATGCCTTGATACAAGGCTTGATACCCGATTTGCACATGCCTTATGGTGAGCTCGATGTCACCTTCTTCAGGGACGATGTGCGTCGCCACGCCTCCCCCCTCATCGCCAACGCCACCAAGATCGATTTTTTGGTGGAGGGCAAGCGGGTGATCCTGGTCGATGATGTATTATATACAGGCCGCACGATCCGCGCGGCGCTCGATGCCATGCTGGCATTTGGGCGACCTGCTTCGGTAGAGCTGCTGGTGCTCGTCGATCGCAAGCGACAGCGCGAGCTGCCTGTCGAGGCGATGTACACTGGCATCAGCGTCGATGCATTGCCCGATGAAAAAGTGATCGTGCGCCTCAAAGAAGGCGGCGGCGAAGACTCTGTGAGAATTGAATCCCGATAAATGCTGAGTTCAAGACATCTGCTAGGTATCCAAGACATCACGGTCGATGACATCGGCCTGATCTTCAAGACGGCCTCCGAGTTCAAGGAGGTCATCAATCGCCCGATTAAAAAGGTGCCGAGCCTCCGTGATGTCACGGTAGCCAATCTTTTCTTTGAAAACAGCACCCGCACCCGCATCTCATTTGAGCTTGCCCAAAAGCGACTCTCGGCCGACACCATCAATTTCAGCGCGAGCAGCAGCAGTGTCAAGAAAGGGGAAACCCTGCTCGACACCGTCAACAATATCCTCGCCATGAAGGTGGATATGATCGTAATGCGCCACCCCAACCCGGGCGCCTGCGTGTTCCTGAGCAGGCACATCCAAGCCCGCATCGTGAATGCAGGCGATGGTGCGCACGAGCACCCGACGCAGGCATTGCTCGATTGTTTCTCGCTCAAGGAAAAATTTGGTACGCTACAAGGTTTGAATGTCGCCATCATCGGCGACATCCTGCACAGCCGCGTCGCGCTGAGCAATATCTATGCCCTCCAAAAACTCGGTGCAAAGGTGCGCGTTTGCGGTCCGCCGACCCTCATGCCGCGCTTTATCCATGGGCTAGGTGTCGAGGTGAGCCATGACCTGGCCGACACCTTGTCTTGGGCCGATGCCGTGAATATGCTGCGCATCCAACTGGAGCGCCAAGACGTGCGCTACTTCCCTACTCTGCGCGAATACACGATGCAATATGGCCTCACCATGGATCGCCTCCATGCCGCCAAAAAGGATTTGGTCGTGATGCATCCCGGCCCGATCAACCGTGGCGTCGAGATCAGCGCAGAGGTGGCAGACTCGTCGTCGTCCATCATTTTGGAGCAGGTGGAGAATGGGGTCGCGGTGAGGATGGCGGTGATGTATTTGTTGGCGATGGGGAATTGAGGCTACATCGCGGCGTTTACTAAATCTGTGCATTTGACCGCAAATTTCCAGCAAGACTTGGCTACAATATTGTACGCTTTCCGATCAGGCAGGTATCAAGAGGCATGCCTTTTGGCGCGCTATTCGACCGCTTCAATGTGCAAGTCCTCGTTAAGGAATGAAATTTCAACAAGTTCCAAGATTATGCCCCAAACGCAGAAATGGTCTTGGTGATCTTTTCGGCAATTTGAAGTTCGTTGCCATTTTTCTTTCATTCTACGCGGTCGCTTGCTCACTACGCAAGCTCATAGAGATTGATGTAGATACCGACAACGCAACGATGAATTCTGAAGCATGATCGACACAAAGATCGATCAATTATCCCCGCCATCTCCTTCGTCTTCTGGGGTATCGTCGGTATCGAGGGTTGGGTCTTTGACTTTGTCAAACCAGCCTTCTTTGTCCATCGCGTCTTTTTCGAGGTCTTTGTCGTCTTCGTCTTCCTTGTAGAGGTCGCTGTCGTCGATTTTCTCATCCTCAATTTTGATCGGCTTGTTGAACACGGCAGCGATTTTGGGATCGACCGTCGAACCAAAGTATTTTTTGCGCAGCTCATCGAGCAACTCGACGACCGACTCGGTCATCTCGATGTCGGGCCTGAGACCCTTGGCAGATGGAATAAAAGGGGCGGAATTGCCATACTTCTTGACAGAAGTACAATACATACTAAAGATATAGGTGTATTCACGAAAGATCACCTTGAGCTCGGGCATGAAACAATCGGGTCCCTCAAGTGCATCCTCGCTCATTGCGAAGTCTTCCAATGTATTGAGCGGGTCATCGATGTCCAAGGACAACTCGACGCGCTTGGCATCAAACGTATTGCCGTAACACTTGGGAGCATCGGCAGGAGTCTTCACTTTGAGGTCCACCAAGATCACTTTCAGGTCGTCTTGCGCCTTGGCAGGCACAGCAACCGTTGAAGGCAATACCAAGGATAGCCCCAAGACTAACGGTAAGAGTAGATAATGCCTCATTCTTCCAACAATTTAGTAATTCGCACTCCGAAGATAACTCAAAAATGAGCAAACTTCAAGTACTAGAATTATCAACAACCGTTCCAAACTTACATCAGTGCCCCAAATTTGCTCAAAAGGCCACTTGAAGGTGCACAAATTTCCGGGAAATCACTTGTACTCTTTGGGACCATCATGGATGGGCACCTGCAAGCTGCCTGGAATCCCAATCAAAGGGAACTCTTTGCGCAGCGGGTGGTACTCAAAATCCTCGGGCATATAGATGCGACGCAGATCAGGATGGCCTTGGAAACGAATCCCAATCATGTCCCAAATCTCGCGCTCAAACCAGTTGGCGGCCTGCCAGACCTTAACCGCTGTATGAACAGTAGGCTCATGTTCGCCCACCTTGACGACGATGCGCAGGCGCTTCTTGTTGTCGAGGTTCACGATGTTGTAAGCCACGCCAAACCGCAACTCATCGGTATAATAGTCGATCCCAGTCATGTCGGCGAGATAATTGAAGCCAAATTTTTCCTTCAAAATTTCGCAGACTTGCACGATGGCAGCGGCCTTGACCTCAATTGTGGTCTCGCCAGCGTAGTGCGTGACATTCAGGACCCAGTCCTGGATCTCTTGGTATTCGCTCTGTTGAATCCCGCTCATGTTTTCTGAATTCAATTCATTTTCAACACATTCCGCAAGACTTTATGCAGTCTTACCAATAAAATTTGCCGTCCAGGCGACGGGATCTTTCCGCCAATCTTGGATCACTGCCATTTCGACGGGCTGAATATAGGAAATCTCCACGGCTTTTGCCAACAGGTCGTTCAAGCCGACCAAGGCATGGCATCGTACATCGGCCTCGCCAAAGGCTGTGACCGAGTGCCCAAAGCCATAGTCAAACATGGCTGCGATGCCAGCGACCTGCCCGCCAGCCGCACGCAGGGCCTGCACTGCGGCGAGACTGCTACCGCCCGTCGAGATCAGGTCCTCGATCACTACATAGTTGAGCTCGGGTTGCAAGCGTCCCTCGATCTGATTGCCCATGCCATGTTTCTTGGCTTCTGAGCGAATGTAGATATATGGCAGGCCCAATCGATCTGCCACCAAGGCCCCTTGCGGGATGCCTGCCGTCGCCACGCCCGCGACTCCCGTGGCATGTGGATAATTTTTTTGTATCAAAGCCACCAAGGCCTCGGTCACCACCGCCCGAAGTGCGGGATACGAGAGCGTGAGGCGGTTATCGCAGTACACAGGCGACCGCCAACCAGACGCCCAAGTGAAAGGATTTTCAGGTTGTAGGCGAACTGCTTTGATTTTTAACAGTTCCTCAGCGATTTTTGCAGACGTAGCTTCCATATTTGAGGCCGCAATTTATGAAAATATTCGCTGACAACTTCGCCATTTCCTTTGAACTGCGGCATCAAAACCAGCATTTCAGCTTTGAGACACAGTCCTTGGAGCAAATCGAGGAGCGCCTGCTCACCGGCAACCTCTTCTTCCAAAACGAAGTCCTCTACGCCGATGGGACCGGCCTCAAGCGCAAATCACTCCTGCGCATCCACCAAGACCCGCGTATTGCGATGCGGCGGGCCCACCTGATCCTGCTTTTTGGGAGCGAAGCGGAAATGCGTGCATTTGAAGCCAAGTACATCGAGAGCTTCAAGACGATCAAGGCGGCCGGCGGCCTCGTTGTGAACAACCACAACGAGTTG
Organism: Bacteroidota bacterium; assembly: GCA_031415375.1. GTDB lineage: Bacteria > Bacteroidota > Bacteroidia > J057 > JADKCL01 > JADKCL01. The sequence continues at coordinate 32,250 of JANORP010000043.1, forward strand.
CTCATGATCGTGCGCGATGGCAAGTGGGACCTTCCCAAGGGTAAGTTGGAAAAAGGCGAAGCCGATATCGAAGGTGCCTGGCGCGAAGTCGCGGAGGAATGCGGTATCCAAGGTCACAAGGTCGGCGAACTTTTGCGCAGCACCTACCACATATTTGACCGCCGCGACAAGTGGCGCTTCAAGACGACCCATTGGTACCGCATGCGCATCGAGGGGCGCCCCAAACTCACCCCCCAGCTCAATGAAGGCATCAGCGAAGTCCATTGGGTGCCATTGGACGATTTGCGGGAAGCATCTTTGAAGACCTATCCGCAAATCATGGAGCTGATCGCACTGCTGTGCGCGACACATGGGGAGCGGGTTTGAAACGGATGTCTCAATGATGAAAATACCGATGCCAACCCTGCGACTTCAATTGCAGCAACAGACGACCATCTTGTGGGTCCTATTGTTGCTCTCCAGTCTTGCGGGCATCGCACAATCCTCCGCTCATTTCAGCACCTCCGCATTTCCGGAAACTTGGGATAGCCGCCGAAGCTTGCGCGGACGCAATTCAGAAGTCGTTGCTTGGGCGCATTTCCACGACGCACAACCTTTTGAATACCGCGTCTGCCTCCTCGTCCTGATCGGCGAGGACTCACTCGGCAACACCCAATATTGGATCGAGGAGCAATATTCCAACAAGAAGCCATTTAAGAAGTGGAACACCGCGGTCATCCACTATGGGCCAACCGAGGGAGAAATGATCGGCCGCTATGACTTGCACCTCCACAAATTTGACCATCGCCCTACAGCGGATGATATTTATGCCCTGCTGGAGGATTGGATGTTTTCCTTTGAAAAAGGGGACCGATTTGAATTGATCGAGGGCGGCCTGGACGTCGCGCTATGGAAAGCCATTTTTGGGTTTGTGCCCGACCCCACATTCGGAAGCAAAGAATAATTTTGCGGGACTGCCTTGCAAAGCAATCGCGTTGCATTTCCGCCCAAAATTGCATTCCTGCCTCCCCTACCCTAATTTTCCATCATGGAAATCTCCTCAGCAGTCCAAAAATACCACAAAACCATGGGCACTACGCAGCCCATCATCGGCATGGTACATGTGCAGGCGCTGCCGGGCACGCCTGGCTATGCAGGTACGATGCAGGCGATCATTGATGCGGCCCTGCGCGATGCCGACACGCTCAAGCGGGCCGGCGTGGATGCACTCTTGCTTGAAAACATGCACGACCTGCCTTACCTGCGTCGCGAGGTCGGGCACGAGGTGAGCTCGGCGATGACCGTAGTAGCCTATTTGGTCAAAAAGGCCTTTGGGAAGCCGACGGGCATGCAGATTTTGGCGGGGGCCAACCATGCAGCGCTCGCAGCGGGAAATGCAGCTGGCCTGGATTTCATCAGGGCCGAGGGTTTTGTATTTGGACATCTGGCAGATGAGGGCTGGATGGACGCAGATGCGGGTCCGCTCCTGCGGTACAGAAAAAACATTGGCGCTGAGGGCATGCTCATTCTCACTGACATCAAGAAAAAGCACAGCGCGCATGCTGCAACAGCCGATGTGAGCTTACGCGACACGGCCCATGCCGCAGAGTTTTTCAGAAGCAATGGCGTGATTGTGACAGGCAGCGCGACAGGACAGGAAGCCTCTCTTGTCGAGTTGGCAGAGCTCCACGGCCATACAAAATTGCCCATATTGGTGGGATCGGGCATCACAATTGCCAATATTGGGCAATACGCACGGCATTGCGACGGCTTTATTGTAGGCTCCAGCATCAAACGCAACGGCGATTGGCGATTGGAGGTGGATTACGAGCGTGCAGTAGGACTTGTCGCTGCTCTAAATAGGTAGCAGCACCTAAATGCCCTCCCCATTTATTATTTGCTAAATGGGTAAGATTTCCTAATTTGACCCTGTTTTGTCTCAATCAACGGAGTGAAAAGGGTGGTTTTTGAATAAATTTAGGCATATCCTAGTGCTAGGACTATGGGTGATAAGCCTATCGGTCAGTGGATTGCATGCCCAGAATCGGGTCTTGGATAGCTTAATCAATATTTTGGAGACGCAGCCTCGTGATACACATCGGGTCACGCTGCTCAATGCAGTCGCTGATATTGTCTCCAAATCTGAAATTGAACAAAGCCTAGCCTACATGAATGAATCGAATCTTTTGGCCGATTCATTGCAGTTCAAACATGGCTTAGCGAATGCCAAGATCGCTTATGCTGAAGCACAAAATCAACTTGGAGGCTTGGCCCGTAGCATGACCAGCGGACTCGAAGCCTACAACCTGTTCATGGAAATGCACGATACTGCGGGCTTGGCTAGGACATTGATGGTGATAGGTTTGGTTCAAAACAAACTCTTTCATTTTAAGAAGTCGGAGGAAAGTCTCAAAAAGGCAGCGGAATTTTATGCCGCCTTGCATGACGAACGCGGGGAGATCAGCGCTTATCACAATCTGGCAGTTGGCTATGTCGATCAAAAAGACACTGTTGCTGGTAGGAAACGCTACCTTGCCAACTTGAAGTTGCTGCAAGGCACAAAATATGACCGCATATTTGCAGCGACCTATAACAATCTAGGGAACCTTTTTAATACACGCATACAGGGCGATAGTTCCATCTTTTATTATACGAAGGCACTTCAATACAAATTCCAAGCAAAAATTCCCAACAAAGGCAGCATTGGCAATACACTCATGAACATGGCCAACGTCTATCTGGATCAAGGGAAACTAGGCCCTACGCTAGCCAAGGCAATGGAGGCAGAACCTTACGTTCTGGCTTCGCATGAAATCGAGCGGTTAATGGAATTGCACAAACTGAAAGGAGAGCTCTACTATCAAATGGGCCGTTACAGGGAAAGTGCTGAGAATTTTGAGCAGCTCGCAATGGTAAAAGACTCGATGTTTGCCCCACAGATGACCGAGCAAGCAAGCCGTTTGGAGGCAGCCTTCAACAGTGAAAACCAAAAGAAAGAAATTGAGCTGCTCAACCGTTCCAAAGCACTGGACAATGTAGAAAAGACACGGTGGCGTTGGATAACGGGCGGAATCTCGATCGGCCTCATCCTTGCTGTCACCTTGCTATTGGTGGTGGTCATGCGCGGGCGCGAGCGCAACCGCATGCTCAAACTCATCCAGCAAAAAAGTGGAGAGATCAGACGGCAACAGCAAGAAATCGTCTTCCAAAACGAGGCACTTTCCTTGCAAAACAAGCGCCTAGCCGACTTGAATCAAGAAAAAGACGGGCTCATTGGCATCGTCGCCCACGATATCCGCGCCCCGCTCAACCGCTCAGCGGCATTGGCAGAGCTCATCAGCAGCATCGGCAACCTCAGCTCAGAGCAGTATCGCTATGTGCAGATGATCAAAAAAGTAAGCGATGACGGCGGCCGCCTGATCCAAGACTTGCTAGAACTCAACGCCTATGAGCAAAACGCCTACGACGTCGAGTCAACAGACGTCGATATCTTACTGGTATTGGAGCACGCACATTATGGTTTTGCAGCCAATGCCTCACAAAAAGGCATCGAAATCGTCTTGGATGCCCACTCTATCGTCGCTCAGACAGATGAAAAGCTCCTAGCCCGCATCATCGACAACCTGATCTCCAACGCCGTAAAATTTACTCCCAAAGGGAAAAAAATCTTCTTGAGCATCAGCTCAGACGCCGATCGCCATTGGATTTCCATACGGGACGAGGGCCCTGGGATCAGCGAAGAAGACCAAAAGAAAATGTTTCAGAAGTTTATGCGCCTCAGTGCCCGCCCTACAGGTGGCGAGTCCTCGACTGGGTTGGGACTGTCGATCGTGCGTTCACTCGCTGGCAGGATCGGTGTCGAGCTGGCCTATGAGAGCACAATGGGCGTCGGCACAAATTTTAGGATTGGCATTCCTAGATAGCAGCGACACTTGGATCGCATGCGTGTGCGACAAATTTAGCAGCTGTTCGTTGCCTGTCCCCAAAAGGGCGCATGACAAATTCTGCGGCTCATCAATTCGCGAGCTCCCACTCTCAGAGTGGGACATGCACAGCTCATGATTCCCTCATCCACCAAGGTGGACAGAGGCTTCCGCTTCAATTGCCGAATTGGTCGAACACCTGGCGTGATCGTCTGCCAAAGCATTTACTGAACAATTTCTAGATTTCGTAGGTTAACTTCACCTAAAATCCATCCCCAATTGGCAGTCGAACAACAACATCAAGCGGTGCCTAGCAGCGGCCCGCCCCCAGGCGCAGCAGAGCGAGAACTCGGCTTTGGCAACAAAGTCTATGGCAAGCACGTGCGAATGATCAACCCAGACGGCAGCACAAATGTGATCAAACGCGGACGCGGCTGGTTCAGGCCCTACGACCTGTATCATAAGCTCATTTTGATGCCTTGGACGCACTTTGTGGGCGGTGTCATCGTGGTTTACCTACTTGTAAACCTGATTTTTTCGGTCGCCTATTTGATGGCCGGCATGGACAGCCTCTCTGGCGTGACAGGAACGACGTCGATGGCGCAATTTCTCGACGCCTTCTTTTTCAGCGCACAGACCATCACGACCCTCGGTTATGGGCGCATAGCACCCGTGGGTGCGATCGCGAGCACGATCGCTGCGATCGAATCCATGCTGGGTTTGCTAGGCTTTGCCCTTGCAACAGGTTTGTTGTATGGTCGCTTTTCGCGCCCCAATGCACGCATCAAATTTTCAGAAACCGCCATCATCGCCCCCTACGAGGGGCAGTCGGCTTTTATGTTTCGCATGGCCAATGAGCGTAGCAGCGAGCTGATAGAGGCCGAGGTGCAAGTCATGCTTTCCTTTATCGACCCCAAGGAAGGCAAACGCGATTTTGTGCAGCTGGAGCTAGAAATCGGCAAGATCAACCTCTTCGCATTGAGTTGGACCATCGTACACCCCATCACTCCCGAAAGCATGCTTTGGGGCAAGGACTTGAAGTTTCTTGAGGCATGTGATGCAGAGTTCATTATCTTGGTCAAGGCATTTGACGATTCATTTGGAACCACAGTCTATCAGCGTGGATCTTACAAGTTTGGGGAAGTGCAATATGGCAAAAAATTTGTGCCGATTTCCACGCCGACCGAGACGCATATACAGCTCGATCTGGATCGCTTGGGCGAGGTCGTCGATGCACCTTTGCCAAACTTTGATAGTCGCCTATCTTCAAAAAACATTGCTTAATGCTCTTCCAGGAAATAAAAAGTTGATCTGATGGCTGTCAAGAAAATATTCGGAATTTTTGAGATAAAGCTCTCTATGCTGGTTCTGATGCCAGTCTTGCTCATCCCCGTGGCTACGATGGCCATCTACTTTGTAGCGGACGCTGAAAAAATTGGCCTTTTGGAACCGCCCCTCCATACTGAAAACTTTGAGGCAGGTCCTGAGTTTGATGGCTATTGGTATGCAGGCGAAGCCGAAATCACGAGCTATCAGCTTTCCCAGGCCCGCTACGGCGAAATGCATGAAGGCTCAGCCGTTCTTATGTTTGTCGCCGAGGATTTTTCACTCAAATCCCACACCAAATCAGACGACAACAACGGCCCCAAATTGCCAGTTTTGAAAGTCAATTTTGAAAAAAAATTCATTACTGGGATCTATCCCTATTCGATTTTGATGACCGCTGCATCACCCGTCGATGTCGCCAAGCATCCGCTACCGATTACGGTCGCCACATCTTGCCAAGAGTGGTGTGGCCATACCTTCACGCAGCTCAATCTGGAGCGTGGCAAATTTGCGATGACCGAGCACTCCTATTTCCCTGGTGAAGGAGATCAATCGGCGACTTTGGAAGGTGCACTGCCCGAAGATGCCATCTGGACCCGCCTGCGTATCGCACCCGACAAACTGCCGATTGGCAAATTTGACCTCATACCAGGCACCATATATGCGCGCCTCAGGCACAAACCAATGGACGTGGTGCAAGCCGTGGGTAGCCTCGCACCCAGCGAAGTCGCTGGCCAGCAAATCTATCAAATCGACTATGTCGATGGCAGCCGTCAAGTCAAAATTTGGTTTGAAACGAAGTTTCCTTACGGCATCGCGGGTTGGGAGGAAAATTACGAAGAAGGCTGGGGCCCAGACGCCAAGCGTTTCACCACCAAAGCGACGCGCTTGCACACCAAAAAAATCGCCTACTGGGAGCATCACAACAATGTAGATCGCAAATTGCGAGAGGAGTTGGGGCTTTGATGCCACGGTAGCCCATCCTGAGCGTCCCCTCACGGTCAGCAATCACGGCTTGTGAAAACATGCAATCCATGCCAAAAAGGATGAGGCCGGGCGCTCTCTCCATTGCCGAGATCAGCAACGCAATATCGACGACAAGGCACCTTCTCCCCAAAATCAAATCAGCAGTCAGCACCATGTCGGCAAAGCCGATGCCCATTGCGCGTGGCGTCTCCTTGATCCCTATGGGGAGCAATTCGATACATCCAAACAGCATGGTGGAAGATGATCAGGAATTTGGGAACTTGGTGCAACAGCGCAGGCCATTTTTGCTTGTCGCAATCGTATATCGCTTCCTCATTCCTCCACATCGGCCCGCTTCAGGATCGTGACTTGCCCATAATACTCGGCAATATAGATCTTGCCATCGCGGCAAAAGGCATCTTGTAGCCCTTCGGTTTTACGGCCTTTGAAGTCCAAGCCTGTGCGGTAATAACCCACGGTTTCAAATGTGCTTTTGTTGAGGGCGAAGAGGCCAAAATGGGTGTAGGCCAAATAAATCCCATGCACATCGACGACCATTTTTTGTGGTGAAGGATAGGGCAATTTCCAAATCAAATCCTCCTTGAGCGATGTAGAGCCAGCTTTGTCTCGCACGAGCTTGAAACGGATGAGCCCACGCTTGGCCGAGCAAGCATAATAGATGCCCGCCTCGCCTGCAACCGCCCCAAAGCCCTCTCCCCATTTGGCATAGTTCACGACGTCTGTGAGCCCGCCTAAGCTCAAGTCAAACAGGCGGATATTGTGCTCGGTACTTACGATCAATTTGCCCAGTTCATCGACCGCAAGGTTGTTGAAATTGAGCAAAACGGTCTGCTCCTTTTTGGGTTTGAGCGGATTGCGGAGATCGAGGATGTCAAATGCGGACCTGTCATTGCGGGCGCAGACAAATCGGTCTTTCCAGCCTGCCACAATGCGGCTTCCAAATGGACCGGAGAGGCTTGAAATGACCTTGCCATCGTCGAGTCGCACGACGATGAGCGAGTCGCCGAGCGCCCCAGCTACCCAACAAAGCGCATGCAGCCCATCTGCCAAGATGCGCACCTGATCAATGTGACCCAAGCGGGCATAACAGCGCGTAGCGATCGTCTTGCGGTCTTGGATGAGGTGCATGGTGAAACCGGCATCACCGTCGGCCGTGAGCAATTTGTCGTGCTGTGCATCTGCGCCTGTACAAAAGCCGCCATTTGGGCGGCTGCGACCGGTCTCTGGCAGCGGCATGCAAGGGCCAGCTTTGAGGCGTGACCAATCGTAAGAAACAACGCCCTCTGTGCCCATGGCCACATGCAGGCGATGGCCCACACAGGCGACATGCAGGGGCGCATGTGACAGGGGCACCCTTGCGATCAGCTGCAAGTGTGCGGGATCTTTGAGGCTAATGACTGCAATGCCCGCCTGTGCCATCCCACAATCCGCCCCAAAATGCCCGCTGAAAGGCACCAGCAATGTGTCGCCGCGCAAGATGCCCGGCTGCACGGCAGCCTGTCCCCAAGGCCCGTGGATGGTATCACAAAAATACAAGGCCGGGTGGCTAGGATCCGCGACATTCAGTCCCATGAGATGACTTTGCGTCGCAAATGCAGGGCCGCCAAATACCAACAACCGATGCGCATGTTCCAACAAGAGCAGCTTGCCGGGCTCGGCGCTGTCGTAGTGGTGAAAATTGAGCCGCTGCTCAGGGGCGATTTGGTAGGTGTGGATGCCCTGCCCCACCCCTTTGTCTTTGCCCACGATGGCTGCTGCATAGTGATGTCCCATCACGACGCCACAGCCCACTCTGCCATGGCCCTCGGGCTGCTCGGCAAACCGGCCTATGCGCTCAAAGGCGAGCACGCTGCGGTAATTGTCGAGGATCGTGTGGTCACGCAACATGAGCACACACGTATTGGCGGCGAGCACGATGGTGTCGCCCATGAAATCGATGCTTTGGATGGCCATCTCAAAATCACTGGGTTTGTATTCGCCGACCAAAGCGGGCTTGATCGGTACCGAAATGTCCCATTTGGAGAGGCCATCGTGGTTGGCGGCTACATAGAGGTAGCCAGCATGCAAGTCCATATCGGTAATCGGGCTGGCAAATCGCCGCTCAAAGCTGCGCTGATAGATGCTGTCACGCATGTCATAGACGACGAGACTACTGCCCTCAGCTGCGAAAAGGTATTGCCCACGCGCCAGCAGATGGTGCACCCCGCCACCCCTGCTCGTGGAATAATATTCCAAGACGCCAGGTGCGGTCTGCGCCTGCAGGGCAAGGGGCATCCACAGGAGCAACCATAGGCGTTTCAGCAAAGATAACATCGTGGCAAGTTACAAAGGATAAGGCAGCTACTCTGAGAGGTTTTACACAGTAGGATCGATGGATTCACCTTCCGCCCTTGGTTTGAATTCATCGATCTCCATGAAGCTTGGGAACTTGAGGGTAAATGTGGTACCCTCCCCGAGTACAGAGCTTACTTCAATCGTGCCTGAGAGCTTCTGAATAGCGTTGTGCGTGATGTAGAGGCCCAATCCAGTGCCTGTGGCTTGGACTGAAGCCCTGAAAAACAGGTCAAATACTTTTTCCAAGTGCTCTGCGCTGATTCCCACGCCATTGTCGATAAATTTGCACTCAGCCAGTGTGTCAGTCGCGTGTACAATGATCTGCAATGTGGATTTCTCCTTTTTGAGATCTTGGTACTTGATAGCGTTGGAAATGAGGTTGGCGAGGATAATGCCGAGCCGCACAGGATCAGAATAAAATTTGCCTACCTGCTCCACATGCAGGTCGATCTGAAGGCGCGCGGCATTGTCCATGTATTTCAAGTCACGCAAGATCTCCTCCAGCATGGATTCAAATTCTAGCGATTTGCACACGACATTGAGGCGGGTATCTTGGGAAAATTGCGTGAGTTGCTTGATGAAATCATCGAGTTTCTTCACGCTCTTGTCCATCATCATCACGAAATTCAAAATCAGATCCAACTCCTTTTCTTCCTGAATCAAGGAGATGAGGCCCATGATCGAATTGAGTGGCGCCTTGAGGTCATGGGAAGCCCGATAGACAAAGCTGTCCAATTCAAAATTGCGGTTGATCAACTCGTTTTCCTTGTGTTTGCGCTCGGTGATGTCCAAGTAAAACCAAACACGGCCTTTGACCAGACCGCCGACATTGATTGCTTTTGAATACCGCTCCACAAATCGGCCATCGTGAAACTCCATGATTCCAGCATACTCCATTCCTGGCCGCAATTTCAATTTTTCAAGGCCCTCCTCATAGGAATGCGAATTTTTCAATTGACTCAGTAGGTGTTCGACGACCACTTTGTAGGGTTCATTGTCAATGAATTCCTTGGTTACTTTCCAAGTCTTCAAATACAACTCATTGTAATTAAGAATATTGTGATCACTATCCTCAACAATGATACCCGTCTCAGACAAGTCAAATATGGCCTGCAAAATGGCGAGGGAATTACTCAGGCGGTCTTGTGCCTGTTGTTTTTCCTCAGATGCCAATGAGATTGAAACCAAGTCTGCAAGTGACCCAGCATAGTTTTGCTCCTCAGAGGTCCATACACGGGATGAGGAGGCACACTCAAAACTCAACACACCTATGCACTCACCACGCGCCCTGATCTGTGCATGCATGAGTGCGATGGCCTTGCCCGAATATCGCCCATCAACAAACCCAGCGGTGCTTTCTTGGCTGGTCGTATCGCCCACGCAAAACACCCGACTTTTGAACAATGCAGTGAAATAGTCGGGATGGTCGGACATCATTACCTCTACGCCACCCGTAAAATCGTTGCCTATCTGGTTGTATTGCAATTCCAGGCGCATCGTCTCGCTGCCCTTGTCAAAAAACCAAACTCCAACAGTATCAACCGACAGCAACTCTGTGGAAACGCTGGTGATTTCTCGAAATGCAGCATCCAAGTTACCTGCATCGACCGAGAAACTGGAGGCAAACTGCATGAGCATCTCATTTTGATGCCGCAACTGCTTCTCGGTGGCCAGCAAAGTCATCTCATGTTTCCATCGCCTGGTAATGTCCCTGAAAAACCAAAGTCGCCCGATCAGTTCATCGTTGTCGATCATCGGTCTCCAGTACAGCTCGATCATGCGGCCGTCCTTGAATTCCACATGCCGTAACTCCCCGATCCCTAGCCCACCTTCAATATGAGACCAAATCCTGCGCAAGGCATCTGCGTCCACGACCAACTCCAAGGCATTTGCCTCTGTATCCTCCTGCCGATTTTCCACGATGAACTCGGCTGGGACATTCCACATCTTCTGAAAAGCAGTATTTCCTTTGATGTACCTGCCCTCTTGATCGACCAACAATATCGCATCAGTATTGCTTTCAATGGCGGCCTCCTGAATCGTGAGCGAACGGCTGAGATCCAATTCCAGCTTTGTGCGCGTCTGCACTTTGCCGGCAACCACAAAATTCCCAATCAAAAAAATGACCAAGTTGAGGCCAATAAAGGGCCAGATGGTATCTGGTGGATGAACGCAGAAAACCCCCGCGACCACGAGCGCCAAGCCCGTTGCAACGGTAAACCAAGCCATCATGCGGCGGGTGTCAAACAACAGTACAGAGGCAACCGACAGGATATTGAATCCCGACATGTAGTCTTGGTGGAAATTGTTGGACCACAGCATTCCTGCAAGCCACACGCCGATGGCGATCACCCCGCTGGCAAACAAGTGGGTCAACTGTTGCCGCCCCCATTCAGAAAAATATGTGAGCGCAATCATGCCAAAGAAATATGCCCCTAGCACACAGCGCAACCAAAATGGATCTACGGCATTCTCCACGGTCACCACCATGCGCAACGCTACCACAAGAAAACCTGACGCAAGGCAATATAAACGCAACATATTGACTCTCCCTGTAAACAAGGAGTTCTGAGCATGAGTCAAATTTGGTCCAAGGTTCAATTCAACGCCGTTTTACAAACACAGACCCAAATCTATCAGAAATCACCCAGAATTCCCGCAAATTTGCGCCCCACGTAGATGTTTTTCATATCCTTTTTGCAAGTGCCCCAAATTGTTGCAAATTTTTTGAGTATTTTTCAGCCTTTCAATTTTGTCTTTACAATACTTCGCTCAAATATGACTTCAGAATACAAATTGATCGCCGTTCGCAAAGCCATGCGCGACTGCGGTTTAGCTGCCGTCATTGTCCCTAGCCAAGACCCACACCAAAGCGAATATGTTGCAGCCCACTGGAAAGCTAGAGAATGGATCTCTGGTTTTTCTGGATCGGCAGGCATCGCTGTGGTGACCCTGGACCATGCAGGGCTCTGGACCGATTCACGGTATTTTTTGCAGGCCGAGCAGGAATTGGCGGTGAGCGGCTTGACATTTCACAAACAAACGGTGCCGGGTGCACCAGAACATTTGGATTGGCTCAAGGCGACGCTCAAGCATGGTGACAAGATCGGCATTGATGGTGCTCTCCTGAGCATCGATGCCGAGGCAGCGTTGCGCCAGACCTTTGAGGGCACAGGTATTGCGTTGATGACCACCTGCGACCCCATCGGGATGGCATGGACCGATCGGCCAAGCCTGCCGACTGCGCCCGTCTTTGCGCATGCTGAGGCCCTTGCGGGCAAGACCCGCATGGAAAAATTAGCTGCAATTCGTGCCGAGATGGCTACTGTCGGTGCAGACAGCCATCTCTCCATCGCCCTTGACGATATCGCTTGGACCTTCAACCTGAGAGGCCGCGACGTGGAATGCAACCCTGTGTTTTATGCCTATGCGCTCATCGCGTCCACCTCAGCGACCCTCTTTGTTGATGCGGCCAAACTCCCCTCCGACATCGTCTTGGCCTTGGCGCAAGACGGCGTCTCGGTACGCAACTATGCAGACCTAGGCCTGGCCTTGGCAGGACTCCAAGGCAAATTGCTACTCGATCCCAGCCTCACCTCGGCGGCACTTGCGCAAGAGATAGGTACCGCCTGCACCCTCCTACATGGGGCGTCGCCCGCGATACAGCTCAAAGCCATCAAAAATGCCGTCGAGCTCGCCCACATCAGGCAAACGATGGCACGCGATGGTGTGGCGCTGCTGCGTTTATACCGTTGGTTGGAGGCCACCATGGCAAGCGGAGAGACCGTGGACGAATACACGGTCGGTGAGCGCCTCGCGGCCCTGAGAGCGTCACAAGCAGGTTATTTTGGCGAGAGCTTTCCAGCCATCGCAGGCTATGCCAGCAACGGCGCGATCGTGCACTACCGCCCTGCTGCCGAGGGCTCTGCGACCTTGAAGCCCGAGGGAATCTTTCTTTTGGATTCTGGCGGGCAATACCTCGATGGCACCACCGACATCACCCGCACCATCGCCCTCGGCGAGGTTCCAGCGGCAGCTATCATCGCTTATACGATGGTGCTCAAGGGCCATATCGCTTTGGCAAAAGCGCAATTTCCACAAGGCACTGCGGGCCATCAGTTGGATCCGCTTGCGCGCATGCACCTGTGGTCCCAAGGTTTGAACTATGGCCACGGCACGGGGCATGGCGTTGGTTTTTTCCTGAATGTGCATGAAGGGCCACACAGCATCGGCAGTGCTGTGAATCTGCGGAGTCGCGAGCCGATCGTACCTGGCATGATCGTCTCCAATGAACCTGGCTATTATGAAAATGGGCAGTGGGGCATTCGCATTGAGAATTTGGTGGTCTGCATCACTGGAGCATGCACAAGCAGTGGCCAATTTTACGCTTTTGAAACACTGAGCTTATTCCCGATTGATGCCACCCTGATCGACCGTGACCTCATCGACAAAGCCGAGTGGTCGTGGTTGCAAACCTATCACCAGACGGTCTATGACCGACTCAGCCCGTTGCTCGATGCAGCGGAGCAAGCTTGGTTGCTTGAAAAATGTGCCCCTTATTTGGGTTGAGGAATCCATGTCGCTTCGTCCAGAGGCCGTCTATTGCATCACAATGGATGGCCGACCTGCTCAAGTGGCATCAAAAGCCGAGACGTAAACGGGCTTGTTGCTGAGTGCCTCCACATCAGACTGGGACAAGCCATAGCCCCGCATGACCACGGTGACGGCAACCTCCTTTTTGAGGGCTTGCAACAAGCCTAGTCGCACATTGGCTTTTACAGCTTGGTAAATCCCAGCATCTGGACTGAGCCACATCAAAGCGGTGTGCATGCCATGCATCGCCAACACTCCTTCCAGCAGTGGCTGCAGGCAATGTGCGTACCCAGGATCATAAAATAGGCCTTCAATCCCCGCAAATTCAAATTTGTGGGGATTGAACAGGCGCGACACAAGTGGCAGCCAAGGCAGCACGCGCATCATCACTTTGCCCACCATGCCAGGGATCTCCACGACCCGCCAATGTACCTGCTGGGCTTGGCAACCCGCCACAATCTTCCCCCCCTGCTCCACCACAAAATAATCGCCATGGTAAAAAAGCCCGTGGTCGTCAAAAAAGGCATGGTCGGCATAAGCATCGCGCACCATTGCGCGGATCTGGGGGTACTCTGCAGGCAAGGCACGTCGCACATGCACTTGTGCACGCGGAAACAATCTGCTAAAGATGAGCGTGCTGAATTGGCCACAACTTTTGAGTCCCATTTGCGTGACCATGTCACGGCTACGCGCATTTTCCAGCTCGACAAACGCATAAAATAGCGTTTTTGACACCGCTGCTGCTTGCATCAAGGCATCAGGGGCCTCAAAAAATGTGCTCGCAAACCGCTTGAACATGCCCTGCCCGTTGGATGCCGTGCCAGCACCCTCGGTGGCGTGCACCCCTTTGCGGCGCATGCCCTCGGCAAATGAGAAGTAGCGGATGTAAAATGCGGGGAGCTCACCAGCAACCCGCTGGTCCAGGCATAGGACAGCTATGGGCTCAGTCTCCTTTTCCAAGTACAAAAACCAAGGTGTTTGCAGATGAGGAATCTTGCTGGCCGTGTCGAGGTGCTGATAGCGCATCGCGCCGGGCGTGCCCCAAACCGTTTCGCAGAGCAATGCGACGAGTGCCGGTGGCGCACTCCGCCCGAGCTTCAGGGACAGGTTGCGCAGTTGCAGCAATGTGGTAGGCGCCGTCTGCAATTTCATCCTACCAATTTGGGGAAAAATAAGAGGCCATCCAAAGGCGCTCCAGATGGCGTCTGTTGGATGACCGTCGTCGGGATCGCAGGATCCTTTATTGGGTCACAATCTTGCGGGTATAGGCTTTGCCGCCTTGCAAGACGCGCATCACATACACGCCTTTGGCCTCTTGGCTGATGTCGAAGTCTTTGGAATAGCGGCCTTGGAAATCATTCACCACTTCTGAGTACACGATCTCACCACGCATATCCATGACTTCTACGCGCACGATGCCTTTGGAGGGCAGCTCAAAGCCTAAGTGAAATTTGCCAGTGCTGGGATTGGGAGAGATGGAGAGGCCACGCAGGTCCAAATCGCTCGTCGCCTTGATCGGGTATCCCGTCTTGCTGCTCAATGCTTGCGCCTCGGCAGGGCTCAATTCGTCCATCTTCACGACCATCCTGAACTCGCGCACCGTGCCAGCATTGCCGCCAGCATAGGCGCGGGCGTCATCGACCATGCGCTGCACGCGGTCAAACATGTCTTCTGATGCACCGCCCATACCCATGATCTCAATGTCTCTGCGCAGCTGATCCTCGGTCGGCAAATCAAAGTCGGCGCGGCGCTTGAGCATGCCGCCACCTGATCTGCGCTGGCCATCGCGTACATATTCGACATCCACACGTTCGCCGGCTTTCATGCTGGCGATCAAGCCTGTGACATCGGCTGAAGTTTTGATGTGCTTGCCGTTGATGACGACGATCTTGTCTCCTTTGCGCAGTCCGATCTCGGTCGCCGCCGAGTTTGCAATCACGTCATCGACGATGGCGCCGTCGGTCTTGGTAACCATCGTGGTGCCATTGATCACATTGTTGGTATGGATCATCAACACACCTAGCAATGGCCCAGCTGGCGCTGCAATGTCGTTACGAGCTGGCATATTTCCCGCATCGAAGTTGCTGCTTGATCCGAGGTCATATTCTTCCTCGATCTGGTAGGAGGGCATTCCACCAGGATTGTTGCGAAAAAATGCCTCGTCGCGCTCGGCCAACGGCACGATGGCCGTGTGAAATTTGCCATCGCGCATGAAATTGAGCTTGACTTTGTCGCCTGCTTTTTTGGTACTGATGACTGCACTGAGGTCGTCGAGGTTGCGTAGATCGACACCGTCGGCCTGTGTGATCACATCACCTGCCTGCAAGCCAGCCTTGAAGGCGGGTGTGCCCGGCTCGACCTTGGTGACATGGCTACCATTGGTGGCGCCATACTGCATTTCATAATGCACACCCAAGAATGCTTTTTTGCGTTCGACGATGGGCGTCGTCGGCTTCACGACAGGTGCAGGCACAATGGTAGTGGGCTTGCGATCGACCTCGACAGTGACATCATTGGTAATTTCGCCGCCTGTCTTGCGCCTGATGACGATTTCGACTTCCTCCCCAGGCTTCAATTCCTTGAGTTCATCAGACATCCCATACTTTTTCATGAGCTCCTCAAGGTCTTGAGCATCCCCGACAGGAATCTTCTCCTCGATTTGCAATTGATTGCCTTCGACAGTCCGCTGCACTTTCACACGCACACTTTCATCGGTGCGTTGTGCACGCGACAACAAGGGAAACGTGACAGCTACCAAGATCAGCGAAAACAACTTCATGTGGTCCAAATTTGATCTCATCTTTCCTACGAGCGTTTCAAAACCTACCTTGAATCTAAGTCCATCAAGTTTTCGAGTACAATTTACGGTCATTTCAACAGAAAAAACCAGCCCCTTTGCACACCCAAACTTACTAAAATTAGAATTTATCCACAAAAAATATGTGAAACAAGGCTATATCTACGCAGTTTTCCACATTTTGTTAAGCTCGGTTAAATTTTCCTAATGGAAATAAATTCTCGAAATTGTCGGCATGAAGCGGAAAATGATGCGGTATGGGGCGATTATCGTCGGGCTTTGGCTGGGCTACGATTGCCAGGCATGGAGCCAATCCCAGGCAGCTGCGCCCTACCAATGTGGCTTTGTGCTGGCATCCAAAGACGCGATCGGCGAGGTCTATGGCCCTGAGTTGCGCATCCTAGACCTCCAAGCCGGGGATGTGATCGCCGACATCGGCGGTAGCAATGGCTACCGCATGGGCATGTTTGCAGCTTTGCACGATAGCCTCCACATCTATATTGAAGACATCGACACGCTTTGTCTCAACCAACTGGAACTGGATCGGGTGCGTGCTTGGTACACCCACGTGAGCGGGCAGCCCTTGCATTCTACCTTTGAGATCGTTGTAGGGACTGCATCGGAGACGCGTCTGCCGCTACAGACCTTTGACAAGGTCTTGGTGACTGCGGCCTATCACCATTTTGAGCAGCCTGAGGCGATGATCAGGGATATCGTAGATAAATTGAAACCTGGCGGCAAGATTTATCTCATCGAGAATGTCGTGCGCCGCCATGGGCAACGTCGCCGCAGGCTCTGTGACGACGTGCTCATGACCGAGGCCGAACTGAAATCGGCTTTTGAGGCACAAAATTTACTGGTAGAAGGGGTATATCCGCTGGGCCGTTGGTGGACGAAGATGTTTGTCTTGCAGCCGATCGCAATCAACTAGCGCCCAAAACCAATCAAGGCGCGGGCTTCATTTTCCTTGTGGAGCAGCTGAGCGAGGTATTCAAATATTGCCCCTGCGAGAAATTGAATTTGAGCGACAATACTCAGGATCAATATATTCATTTTCAAGGTATTGCTTGATTTTTGTGCTTGAAATTTGCACCTGAAATCGGGCGGATGGGTGGGTGCGCGCGCCCTCGCACAGACGTGCAAGCATGTATATATGTGCAGGCACGCATGGTGCACGCGCACGAGACAAGCCCCTTTATGTGGCCGAAATCTTCCTGCAAAAGCGGTGGGTTTGAAGAGAATTAGGCACATTTGTTGCTTATTCGGTGAGACAAGAATAATTTGGTCGTATGAAATGGAAGCATCTCTCTAGTTTGATTGTGTTTGGTGTGCTGAGCTTGGCTGTGTTTGCCCAGCCCAAGGTGGCATTGGATTTTGAGATCAAAGGACTTCCCGATGGGTATTGCCGCATCATCGGGATGCTGGGGGGCCAAAACTACTTGGTCGATTCGGCCTTGTCCAAGGCTGGAAAGCTGCATTATGAGCAGGCATCGCTGTTGCCCGGCGGACTCTATTATATGGTGTTTCCCGACCAGCGCACGTTTGTGCAATTTTTGCTTGACAAGGATCAGGCGATCTCGCTGCGCAGTGACGTTCAGGACTTGGTCAAGAATATGAAAGCAGAGGACACAGAAGACAATGCGCTGTTTTATCAAAACTTGCAGTTTGAAAATGCCTTCCGCACGCGCTTTGATTCGCTAGAGGCCGAAATCGCAAAAACACCTGCCCAAAGCCCCAACCTGGCTTTTTTGCAGCGGCAGCGTGATCAGCTCGCTAGCGACCGCAAGATCCATATTGCTTCCTTTGCCAAGAACCATCCGCAATCATTTTTCACAGTATTCAAATCTGCGGGGCAAAACCCTGAGTTGCAGCAACCCAAGAAGGCCAATGGCAGCTTGGATACCTTGCGGCAATTGTCGCTGTATCGCGACGCCTATTTTGACAATACAGCTCTCAATGACGAGCGCCTACTGCGCACGCCCGTGGTACCCAACAAACTCAAGACTTACATCACGCAGCTCTCGCCACAAAGCCCAGACTCGGTGATCAAGTATGCCGACCGCGCAATCGCAAAGACCAAAGGCTGCGCCGAATGCACCAAGTTTGTCGTAAACTGGATTGCGATTCAGTATGAAAAACCAACTATCATGGGCGGAGAGGCCATCTTGGTACACTTGGTGGACAAATATTTCACCGACGACGTGGCAGCCACATGGTTTGCTGGCAAGCCCGAGGAATTGGCCAAGATTCGCAAGAAGGTGAATGAGATGCGCCCAAGTATGCTGGGCAAAATCGGCCAAGATCTGCGTGCCAAAAACCAGAATGGCGAATACGAAAGCCTTTACGATCTCAAGACGCCTGTCAAGATCGTCTTCATGTATTCCTACTCCTGCAGTCACTGCCAGGAGCGTGCGCCCGTCTTGCGCGAAGTCTATGACAAGTGGCAAGGCAAAGTCGATGTCTATGCCCTCTGCCTAGATCCCGAGGAGGCCAAGTGGAAAGAGTTCATCAGCAAATACCATTGCGAGCCCTTTCACAATGTGACCGATCCCAACATGGAAAGCCGCTACTATTACAAATACCACGTCGATATCACTCCTGAGTGTTATGTCTTGGATCAAAACAACAAGATCGTCGCCAAGGATCTGCACCCGAACCAATTGGAACCCGTGATCAAAGGGATACTCGAAAAATTGCCCAAGTAAAGCTGGAAAGGGTAGGCACCTTGCAGCGATGTCGCTCCAATTTTGCACTGCTAAATTCTACTTGCGCTCTGCTTGCACAAATAAGTTGTCACGTGCGCAAAACCAAGCACGCGGCTGAAAGGGTGAAACCGCCCCGATCACTGGTCGGGACAGGCGACGACCGCCCCGACGCGTCGGGATAAACGCCGGAGCGCAAAGCCAAGCACGGTCTGAAAAGGAAACCGCAATGAGCGCAAAGCCAAGCAAAATCTCGCCCATCACTGCGACCTTCCTTCGGCTGAAAAGCTCCACCAACTGCTACTTGCTAACTGCTAACTGCTAGCTGCCAACTAGGACCTCCGCAAAGCTTCCAGCGCCAAAAACGCCAAAGCCAAGGAGCCTGTCACACAGAGTTCCCCGTTTGTACACATGGTTTTGAGTTTGCGTAGTGGCAGGGTTACCACCTCTATGTCCTCGTGCTCGTCGAGTGCTTGCGCCTGTGTGAGGCGCGCACCGCGTGCCAGGTACATGTGTACGCGGTTGTCTTGCCGCGTGGGATCGTCCCAAGCTGTGCCTAGCAACTCGAGGTTAGACGCTGTATAGCCAGTTTCTTCCGCAAGTTCACGTGCTGCAGCGGCTGCAGCTTGCTCATGGGCTGGAAGAAAGGTTCCGCCAGGGAATTCGAGTAAAATTGAGGCTGCCCCATGCTTGTATTGGCGCACCATCACAACTTCATCGTCTGGGGTCAAGGCAAATATGAGCACGACCGCTGGCCTCAAGCTCACATAATAATCATCGACCTTGCGGCCATCGGGCAGAGCTGCCCAATCGCGGCGCAGTTTATACCAAGGCTCGTCAAAGACAATCTCTGAGCGTAGCAAACGCCAAGGTCGGATGCGGCTCATTTATTCTCCTGCCAAAATTTATTGAAATAGCAGGCGAGATCGATTTCTTCCATCGCCTTTTTCTTCTTGCCTTCAGAGATATTATAAGGATACTCCTTGGCTTTGTCGCTGTAATAGATGCCCTCTTGGAGCGTCGGAATACCTGCAGCAGCACTGTAGCGATGGTCGAGCATGATTTGGCCAGTCGCATACCATTCCTTCACGCTGCCCTGCACATTGCCTTTTTGGTAATGGTAGGCATATTGTTGCTTGCCGTCAGGAAACCAGCCGACTTGGAACCCGTCTCGCTTGCCATCACTTCCAAATCGATCGATGCGTAACGTGTCACCGTTTTCATAGAAGGTCGTCTTTTCCACGACCACCATTTTGTTGTAGTCACCTGTGACAGGTGTCTCTGCCGCAAACTTGCCCTCTTTGTACACCTCGCTGGGGCCCGCGCCGCAAACTTCCCGAGACAGATAGACCACCGAATTGATTTCCTGAGGGTTGCCATTTGGGAAATAGGTGTACTGAAATTGCGTGGCCTCGCTTCCCTTGGAAATCAGTCGTCCAGAATCATCCCATACCGAGGTGGCTGTGACAAATGGGCGACCTTTGCCGCTGGTACATGCGAAGTCCCAATCCTCTTCCTTCATTTTGTTGCCTGATGCATACCAGTGCTTCCATTTGCCCTTGCGGTGCCCGGAGGCGTCGAGCGTGCCTTCGCTTTCCTTGTTGCCAGAGGGGTGATAAGAAAATACCTTCCAAGTCTCGCGACCTGTGCCATTGGGATTCCAGAACTCCTCTGAAACCAATTTGCCATTCTCGTCCCAGCGCTCGAAGAGGCCGACCTGCTTACCAGCCTTGTATTCACCCGCCATCATCTTCTTGCCATTGGGGTGCCAAAATTCCCATTTTCCCTCCTTTGCATCGAGCGTCCCCTTGCCTTTGCCCATCGGCTTGCCGCCGAGGTGAAATACCTGCGTTTCAGGATCTGGGCCAGCCGAGGTCAAAGCTTCCATCGCGCCCGACTCATAATACCAAATTTCCTTTTGCAACATTTTGCCGATGGCTACATTGAGCGAATCGCCTTGTGCTTTGTAGTCATAAACCTTTACATGCTTGGGTTGTGCTGCCGTCCAATTGGCAAGGGCATCTTCATACGCGCCTTGCTTCCATTTCTCCTCACTGAGCTTGCCTTCTGCCGACCAGGTGCGTTGCAAGCCCTCGGGTTTGCCAGCAACAAAATTGTAGTTGTACACATTTTGGCCCTCTTTGGTCCACTGACGCTGCATACCATGAAGGATGCCAGCACTGTAGTTGTGATCTGATTTGAGGGTGTCATTGCTCTTTTTGAACCAAAATTCGATCTGGCGGCCATCGAGTTTACCACCTGCATAGCTCAGTTCCTGCTTGGGCTTGCCGTCTGAGAAGAACGTCAATTGCTTGCCAGCGAGCTGTCCATTTTCATAGTTCATTTGTGCAGCGAGGCCACCATCAAAGTCCTTCCATTCAAAGGCTGGGCCATGCAGCTTGCCATTGACATAGTTTTTCTCTTGGAGTTTCTTGCCATCTACTGAGAGTTTCTCTTGCTTCACAAGATTCTCTGCATTGGTGGGGCCCTTGTAATAATAAATCACCTCAGGCTTACCATTGGCGTGCTTGGAGGCCACAACTTTGCTGAGCACTTGCGCCATCGTGGCCGCAAGGGGCAGGATGACAAATAGGCCGAGTAGGTAAATGCGTCTATTCATGAAAACTAGCAGATCAAACGAAGTGCCAAATGTACAAAATTTAGCGCGAGAATCGAATTTCCCATGGCGCGCCCAAAGAAGATAAGGAAGGGACGGATGAATACATCACCGGAGAAATCAAAGGGGGAGTTTGCGCGCCATCGCGCGCGATGGTGACACAGACCGCGCACATACCACAGCTGTGACGGTCCCACTGTATTACAAGCAGCAGCGATCCAAGAGCAGCCACCTGCCACAACAAATCATTGAACGCGCCGCTGCAAAAAAATGCATCAGGGCCCAAGCCCGCAATTGCGGCTAAATTTGCAAATCAATGCGTGTCCATTTGGTGATCGCATGCTAAATTTGTAGCATGGCTGCGGCGATCGAGATCTCGCC
>JANORP010000044.1:0-11122 GCA_031415375.1 Bacteroidota bacterium
CCCCTATGTCCCACCACCCCCGATAAAACGATCCCTCAAAGACAACCACCTCCCGAAAAATCCACACACCAAGTGGCGCTTGATCCCCCACTCAAGCTACAAATCTCACAAAAACCGCTCCAAAATCCAGCTTTTCTGACTCCCCGAACCTCAAAAATCAATCTCTACACGCTTAAAAGAGGTTGATCAAATGATACAGACCCGGTGTAGCGCAATGGCCTTCGCCGGGATAGGCCATTTTGTGGGGGATAGGGAACGCCGAAACTTTTGCTTCCGGTTCGGGCTCAGATCACCTCTGTGTTAATTTTCTGTGACCGCCTCACATTTTAGGGACGCCTGTTGTAGCTTCGTCTTACAACTCTTTGTAAAATGAAGCGTCACATGATTTACTTCGCGGTTGCCCTGTTTGCAGCTGCATCTCCTTTGTCTGCGCAGAATGTCGGCATTGGCACGAGCACCCCGCTGGTGAAACTGCATGTGAGCGGGGCTTGGGCGAGCATACCTGGTGCTGTCGCTGCTGCTGCGGCGCCGGTGATCCCGGTCAATACGAGTCACTTGCGCTTGACGGCGACGGCGGGTGTGCAGGCGAATGCACTTGTACCGCCGATCTCGGCCACCGAAGGTCAGTTGCTCATCATCTCCAATGAAGACGGAGATGCGGCTTTCTTTTCGGGCGTCGCGATTCCAGCCAGCTCTGGGATCGCGCAGTTCATTTATCTGAATGGCGTATGGAAGGCGATGGGCTTTTATCCCACGAGCGGCGCGGGTTGGCTCATCACGGGCAACGCGGGCACCACTCCGGGCGTGAACTTTCTCGGCACCACAGACAACACGGCGATGGAGGTGCGTGTAAACGGGCAGCGGGTGATGCGGTATGAACCGGGCCTTGTGCCCAATGTGCTCGGCGGTTCGATCAACAATGTCATCCATCCAGGTGTGGTGGGGGCGACGATCGCAGGTGGGGGGCGCAGTATTCCCATCGTGCCCAATGCTGTGTATGACGACTTCGGATTTGTGGGTGGCGGCGAAGGCAACGCTGTCGGTAACAATACAGGCACGACCAGCGATGCGAGCCATGCCACGGTGGCGGGTGGGGTGGACAACAGCGCCCGCGCTGCATTTTCCTTCATCGGCGGCGGCTCAGAAAACTTCACACAGGGTGCGGGTGTGTTTGCAACGATCGCGGGCGGCATTACCAATGAAGCTTCTGGCTATATCAGTGCGGTGGGCGGCGGCGAAGGCAACCAGATTCAGCATGACTACGGTGTCATCTCTGGAGGGTACAACAACAAGATCTATGACACCAACGGCAATTTCGGTACCATCAGCGGTGGCGAGAACCATGAGATCAAGGCCGACTATTCTACGATCGTAGGCGGTCAAGGCATCATCACCGAAAGCGCCTGGCAGTACAGCCTGGGACGCTACAACGTACTCACCGGTGGGAGTCCCACGGCCTGGGTCGCGACAGATCCGCTCTTCACCATCGGCAATGGGACTGGTTTTTTCACCCGCAGCAATGCACTCACGATGCTGAAGAACGGTAACACTGGTTTTGGCACGACCACCCCTGGTGTGAGGCTGGACTTGGACGGAGCACTTGCCGCCAGACCTGCAGCCACCATCAACCTCGCCAATGCGGTCACCAACCTTGACCCCTCCAGCGACAACCGCAGCACCTATTTGCTCAATCCCAATGGACTACCAGCAACGCGGCAGGTGACCTTGAGCAATGGCACTGTCGTCGGGCAGTTGCTGGTTTTGCATTGCGTTTCCAACTCGGCCAACGGTTTCAGCCTCATTGAGGCGGGCAATATCCGGCACAGTGGGGGCGGTGCTGGATCTTCCAGTACGCAAGATTTTTATGATAGCATCAGCTTTATCTGGAATGGCGCCGTCTGGGCGCAGGTGGCCTTTGCAGGCAACAACTAAGGGCGAGGGGCGTCGCAGGCTGTTGGGCATTGGCTTTCGCCAGTAGCCCTAGCTGCAAGGAGCCATTGAGGTTTGGCTGCTTGCAGGCGCATGACCGCTTCCTCAAACCGCTGTCCATACATCCACCCATTTTTGCACTTTGTCATATTTCCAATGTCTGTATCTTAGCCACATGCATTGGACTTCTACTTTGTTCAACGCATTTGAAACCTTGATGCAATCATTTATGAAAAATAAGTCATCGTTTTTGCTTTTCCCCTTGACCCTGCTGTTGCTGACTGCCTGCCAAAAGGAGCAAAATGATCCCCTCGACTACTATTTCTGCTCGACCAGCAGCATCGGCGACGCGCAGTGGAGCTTGTATGTGGACGGGGATTTGGTGGGCCAGCTTCCCAATAGGAGCGCCCTTCCAAATTGCAACAACACGGCTGCTTTGTCGGGTATGCTCCATCTCGTCTTTTCGGAGGAGCGTCACCAATTTGAGGCCAAAGATGCGCAAGGAACGGTGCGTTCTCAGGGCTATTTCAAATGCGACGTCAAACGGCAGGGGCAGAGCTCCAAGTCTGGCATCACCAAAGGCGGCTATATGCTGGATTGGAGTTGCGACCATGTACTTATGTCGGTGTTTGACGCACCGTGATGCATCCTTCGCCCAGGAAATCGCGACGCTGAAGGACCCATTTCATCCCTCGAAACAAATACGGATGCCTTTGCGCAGCGGCACGCGAGGAACTGCCGGCATAAGCCTACCAACAGGTCGCGTCGCATGCTTGTTGCCCAGTTGCCTCGCGGCCACCCGCAAGAAAGCCCTTGCTTGGGAAGCATCCACTGCCAGCGAGACAATCGATCACTTCATACGGTTTTATTTCTCAAGCTGCTCATCCAGTTCGAACTCAAAATCAATTTCTAGACCGGGAACGAGGTCATTCAAATCGCCTGTCCCGATATCGTTTTGGACATCAAAATCGACCGTGAATTTAAATGCATCCTGCTCGAAATTTTTTACTGTCGCGGGTGTTTTCTCGATTTTGTTTTTGAGAACAAATACGACCGACTTGCCTTTTGGAGAGCGAATTGCATAAAACAATTTGGTCTCCCCAAGAATATGTACCTGCTCGGCTTTTTGGGGGGTATATTCTTCCGTGGTTCCCTTTTCTTTTTCGTCACTTGAGACAAAGTCGTCTTCAGGCAATCTGTTGAGGGTAATCTTTGACTTCACGAAGTTGCCACATGAAATCTTAGGTTCCACATATACCGTGTGGCGCTTGCTTCCACTCGGCGTCACGTTCGCTGAATAGGTGAATTCTTGTTTTGTGCGTTCGACAGATTGCGTAGAAGGGGCTTTAGGCACGACCAATTTGAACAGGGCTTCCAGCGAAGAAATACTAGAAAACCCTTTGATGCACTTTTTGAATTCTTCAGTGTATTTCGGATTAAAATGCTTACCCTCATGGAGAACAAACAATTGTAAAAATGTTTTGCTGGCTTCATCCTCCTCCACGATGCCGCAAATGGCGAGTTTGAAGAGGGAAGGGTCGGTGTCACCAATGGCCTTGGTTTTCTCGAATAGCGGTTTCAATACTTCCCAATTCAAATAGGGCGCTGCTGTTTGACAGTCAATGTTTTTCATGACATTCAGCAGTGGTGCTATTTTGTTGGATAAAGCGCATTCGATCTGCGCCCATACCAATTCTAGCTCAACTTGATTGTTGAATTTTATGTTTTTGAGCAAAGGGCCAAATTTCAAATAGTGCAATGATTTGTCTGTTTTTCCAAACGCATCATCAACCTCCTTGATCGAGAAAGGGAACTTCTTTTTCTCCTGAATGCTGAAAAGGCGGTCATATACCTTTTTGCACGATACATGGTCGCTTAGCAAACTCCCTGAATCAAAACCCTGCGTGACGAGAAAGGCAAAATGTGCATGCAGAATGGCCTCCTCCAGTCCCATGGGTTTTCTATTAAGCCTTGCCAAGATCGCCTTCTTGGCATTTTCAGGATCCTTCTCAAGACAATAGGCAGTCGCGCCGATGACGCCATCTACCATCGTTCCAAATTCCACATACTTGATTTTGGAGGCGGTGAGGTGTTGATCTTGCTCACTGACCAAATCCAGTTTGCCGTCTTCCTTGATCAATGACAAGCTTTTTGCCCGCACACTTGCATTTGCACCCAATACCTTGGGATATTCATTTTCCCCAGCTCCAAAAACGGAAATCAATGTTTGTACCAGACTTTTGTTGAGATCGAAAAACTCCTCGAGCCCCCCTGCTTCATTGATTTGACTTTGCTTGCTTGGGAACACAACTGCATTCACATCGCAGGAACTAAAGACGATTCGGCTCAATTGATCAATCTTGGACGGCGTAGGTTTCTTGGCAAACAACCCACCCAAAAAGGAGGGCTGCTTATATGCATACATGAGGCCAACCAATTTTTTGAAGAAATCGAGGGTTTTTGGTTGGTTTTCCCCCTTTACTGAAATTTCTTCTATGGGATTTCCGGTCAGCGAAACTCCCTGCGTGCTGCCATGGCCACAAATGAGGATTTGTGCTATTTTACCATCAACACCATAGGTTGCTGCAATTTTTTGAGCAAACCCTAGAAATCCGTCCAGTGATTCCTGACCTTCGATGAGCAAGGTGAGGTTGGAGTCATCCTTAAAAACAGGCGGCAAAGAATCTCCAAGCACAAGTGCACCGTTGTGGTCGGTCGAAGAATAGATGATTACGGTCAGTGGTTTTTTCCGCGAAGTATCTTGGATATTCTTTTCGAGTTGAGCAAGTACACCCAGATCAAACCGATGAAAATTACGGATGAATTTTTTTTTCGCTACAGTGGACGATGTTGCAAATTTCAAATATTTATCAATGCCTTTTTTGTACAAGACGGCGCTATCCTTGGAATTTTCAAATTTCGGCGCAGGATCGAGCTTCAAATATTCGTAGAAACGGTCCAATTTTTTTTCCTCAGATAATTTGACAAAGACATCGGCAAGCATCGTTTTCCGTATCGTTTTGGAAACATTGGTCGAAAATGTCTGTAGGTCCTTCATGGACGTGACGAACTTTGCGAGTGATGCAAAAACTTCAGGCGCCTTGAACGGTTCACAAAAACTCGTACCTTTTGAAGTTTCTTGGAGTCCAAGCTTTAAGATCTCTAAGAGTTCTGCTAGGGATTTGTACAATTTCCCTTGAAGGCTAAAAAATTCAAAAACCATAAATTTCCCAAAAATTCCCACGCAATTGTTTGTTTCATAAAAGCTGAGAATAGAAAATAGCAGCTCAAACTCATGCTGTTGGAGGCTATCGGCCCAATCCAAGTGCTCGTCGGTAAATGCAATCAGTTTTGCAACGGAGAAATTGGCGAGGGTATTAAAATCGATCGGTTTACCATCTTTTCCGATGATTTTTACACGTTGTACAAGGCCGCTGGGTGCAGACTGTGATCCCGTTTCTGAGTTGGCTTGTGGGCGAAGTCGTTTTTCAGCTGTTGCTAGTGACTGTGCCTTCAATCCCATCTCGTCGGCTTCCTTCTCCAAGGTAGGGTTGTCGTTGATGTTGGTGCCATCATGGGCTTTGGTGGTGGACTGCACGCGGCCCTGTCGCTGTTGCACCGTGTGCCAAGCCTCATGGGCGAGATGTGCTTCCTGCCCGGGAGCCAGATAGATGTGATTTCCTTCGGCAAAAGCATGGGCTTGTAGGCGGGCAGGTTTGTCGGAGTTGTAATGGACCTGCACGTCGGTCAAGTCGATGCCCGAGAGCTCTTCCATGCTGGCTTTGAGGGAGCGAGGCAATCCCAAATCGGCTTTGGGGCCTTGGTTGAACGTGGGCTTGGCATTCGCACTGGCTTGTAGCTGGGCTATGTATTGCACTTGTAGGCTGCTATTGGCGACGGCTTGTAGCTGTGCCGCGCGCTGCACTTGCGGGCTTTGGTTCACCTTGGCTTGGAGTTGCGAGAGTTGTGGCACTTGTAGAATGTTTGGAGGTGCCGAATCCAGTTTGGGCTGAATGGTGGTTGCATCATCATCGCCAGCCCATTTGGGACTGCTATTGAGGCCGCTGGCCAATTGAGGCGACGATGTCTCCTGGGCGGGCGATTTTTTTTCTTCGTGGGTGGTGATCATGGGTTCTTTCAGAGAATGAACCACAATGTTCGCATGTCGGGACGCGCCTGCCTATAGGGGTTTTCCGCAATTTTGGAGATTGATGTCAAAATAGTTCGCTGCTCAGGAAATGTAGCCCAGGCGGGTGAGTTCCAAGATGAGCCCAGCTACATTTTTGACGCCCAGCTTCTCATAGATCCGCAAGCGGTGGTTTTCCACAGTTTTTACAGAGATGCCGAGTTGCTCGGCGATGCGCTGGGTGGTGGCCTCATTGGCGATCAGATGCACGATCTCCATTTCTCTGGCCGTGACGAGCCGATTGGTAGGAATATGGTAGCGGGAAATCAAATGCATATATTTCTCAGGCACGTTCCGTTTGCCAGCATCGACTTGTCGCATGCACGCGATGAGCGCGTCCAAAGGTTGCAATTTGTGCACATAGCCCATGACGCCTAGGCTCAGGAGATTTTCAATCAGTATGGGGCCGCGCAGCGATGTATAGGCGATCACTTTGAGGCTCGCATACTTGTTTTGCAGCTCGGCAAATAGGTCAAGCCCCACGATATCGGGCGCCACAATATCGACGACGAGGACTGCCGGCAACTGTACTTGCAGGGCCGCTAGCAGCCCTGCTCGGCTGTGCGCGGTAAACGCGATTTCGCATTCATCTGCATATTGACTGAGGTAGGCAGCCAAGCCGCTTGCTACGACGGGGTGATCATCAAATATGCCGATGGAAATGGTATTCATAGTCCTGCCGATCTAAAACTAGAAAATTTGGGGTCGAATCGTAAACGTTGTGCCTCCTACCGAGGTACTGACGGCTGCAATCTCGTAGTGGTATTTGTGCAGGAGCTCTGCTACGATGTACAAGCCCATGCCAAACCCTTCTTCTTGCGAGGTCCCCGGGAGGGTGTCCACTTCTTGTAGAAATAGCTGCTCTAGGATGGCCTGCGGGATGCCGACGCCATCGTCATGCACTTGGAGTGCGCCATCGACAGGTGAATAGGCGAGCAGGATTTCGCTCCCAGCGTAGCTAAACTTGATGGCATTGGAGAGCAGATTGCGCAACGCGATGCGCAAGATATCGGCCGGGAGCACGATCGTGGCTGTCTGCGGAATGCGCAATTGTAAGCGAATCTGCTTCCCAGTCAGTTTGCCTGCAAATTCCTCAATGATCTCTGAAACGACATGGGGCAACGGAGTTGCTTTGCCATCCCAATCATCGATCGAAATTTCCGATCGTGCCCAATTTAGGAGGTTGTTGAGGATAGCGTTGGCGCTGGAGATCTCAGCGCCGGCATGCCCTATGAATTCTTGCAATAGCGGCTCTCCAGTGCGGCGGCTCAAGGATTGTAGCATCAAATCCAAGCTTATCATCGGCCCTCTGAAGTCATGGGAGATGACCGAAAATATCTTTTGGTTGAGCAAGTGTTGCCGCTCCAAGGATACATTGGCCATTTCGATCTGGCGTTTTTGGCGTCGCGTGACGCTAAACCGCTGGTAGATCACTGCAAGGAAAATGAGCATCAGCGCCAGCATACCGAATAGGTAGCGCTGCTGGCTAGTCCTACGATCCAATTTCACTCCTATGATCTCCAACTCATTGGCCCCTAGCAGACTGTCGGAGACAGCCTTTTTGTCAAATTCATACTGCATCTGGGTAAACATCAATGCCTTGCGGTTGGCATTGTTACGTAGGCTGTCATTGATAGAGGTGGACAGATCTTTCATTTCCAAAGCCAATGCATATTCCTTGCGGGCGCGATAGATCTTTTCCAGCTCGATGGCAGCATCTTGAACCACTTGCAGCACGCCAGATTCCTTCGCAAGCTCCAAGCCCTTGCGGGCCTGCAAGAGCGAGGTATTGAGCTGGTTTTCTGCACGGTATATCTGTGACATTTCCAAATACACTGAAGCCTGTGCTTCGGCCCATTCGCCCTCCTGCGCCATTTTGAGGGAGCGGTCATACGACCTCAAGGCAGCCGTGAACTGACCTTCCTGAAACAAGATATAGCCGTTGTAGTGGTAGATCGCACTCAACACCTCTGAGGTGACAGTCGTGTCAACGGTGAGCATTGCCAGTTGGAGGTAGTGGTGAGCGCTGTCCCATTGCTGCTCCTCAATAAACAGTCGTGCAATGCTATTCAGTGCAATGCCACTGCCTTCCAAATGCGCGATGGATTGGAACTTGGATAGACATTCTCGGTAACCCCGAAATGCAAGTGCCTGGTCACCATGGTCAGCGTGCAAGCCTGCAATGTTGATCAAGGAATAGGCACTGCCTTCCACGTTGCCAAGGCGCTCATCAAGCGCGAGTGCCCGTTGGTAGTAGGCGAGCGCATGAGGGATGTCTCCTTTGATTTGATGGTAATAGCCAAGGTTGTTGTAATCCACGATGAGGTCAGGCAACGATTGCAGCACCGCATCAATTTGTAAGCAGGCTGTGAATCGCGCGTATGCAGTGTCCAATTTGCCTTGTGAGACTGCATCATAGCCTTCATTGTTCAAGGCGGTGATGTATTTATCGAGAAAAAAACGTTTTGCTGCAAGTGAATTGGCTGAGCGCAATCTGCTGATGGCCAATTTCTTCAGTTGTAAGTTGAAGCGTTGCCACTCCCCAGGCGGCGCGATATCAGAAAGCTGCTCCAGCAGGTTGCTCCGTGTCGTATCATCAACCGATTGGACCAATAGAAGCTTGAGCGAATCAATTGCTGGATTTTGTGCAGTGTTCAGGCCAGGGCACAGTAGCACCATTGCTGTGAACGTACAGATAAGCGCGTAGCGACTTGACTTGAGAAATTCCATGGGTGTAGTTTCAGATTCTCGATGCAATATAGCTCAACCGACGCAAATCCAAGTATCTGTCAGTAGATAGTAGATGGCACAATCGATCGCTTTGGGACATGTTTTTACGAACATCGATGAATGTGCGCCGGATTTTTGGCTTCCTGTGCACCTCGTCTGGAGTAGGAGGAAGGCGCGGAACTGGTTCGTAGCAGCTCGATGGGCCAATTTCGCAGCGCCTCCAGAAGTCAAAAAGACAAGCATAATGTTGGAATTTATTGAAAACACATTCCTGAGGGGGCATTGCACAACTGACCACGCAGGGGTCACTAGGAACCCAAAAATCCTCGCACATGCCTTATTGTAATTTGCACAAGAAGGGGGCAATGCCTAAATTATCACCGAATTAGACGTTGTTTGTTGAATAGAAAACGCTAAGCAGCATGGTTATGGGCGATTGGTTGGTGGTGACACGTTATTTTTCTTCAGTTGGTAGACTGGGGAAGGCTTTGTGCATGGGTTTCTTCGGTGGTCAAGCTCGGAGATGGACGGTGATCGCTGCCTGTGTGCTGGCAGCGATGATCGGTTGCAAGGGCCTGAATGCCAATAAGCCTAGGCAAGAAGGCGGTTACCACGATGGGCCGCTCTCTCAATATGACAAGCAGGTCGAGCAGGTGCTGCGCCAAATGAGCTTGGAGGAAAAGGCTGGGCAAATGACCCAAGTCACGCTGGAGATGTTGCTCCAACGGGACGCGGCTGGCAAGATCAAATTGCCTGCGGCTTTTGATCAAATGAAGCTGGACTCGGCGCTGGGGATCTACCGTGTAGGCTCGATTTTGAACAATGTGGGCCACACGATGGATCGGCCCACGTGGCACCGCTTGCTCAAGGAAATTCATGCCTACAAGACGCCTGTGGGCCGCCCGGCATTGCCGGTGCTGTATGGCGTCGATGCCATCCACGGTGCCAATTACACGGTCGGCGCAACCCTTTTCCCGCAACAAATCGGACTCGCTGCGACTTGGGATCCCCACTTTGCAGTGCAATGCGGGTCCGTGACGGCATACGAGACCCGGGCCTCGGGCATACCCTGGAACTTCTCACCTGTGCTCGACCTCGGCCGTCAACCGCTGTGGTCGCGCATCTTTGAGACTTTTGGGGAGGATGTATTTCTTGCAAGCGCAATGGCCACGGGCATCGTGAAGGGCTACCAAGGCGATGCCCTCGGGGCCAATCCTGAAAAGGTCGCTGCTTGCCTCAAGCATTTTGTCGGCTATTCGATGCCGCTGTCGGGCAAGGACCGCACGCCTGCTTGGATTGCTGACCGGCAACTCAAGGAGTATTTCCTGCCGATTTTCCAAGCGGGGATCGATGCAGGGGCGCAGACGCTCATGATCAACTCCGGTGAGATCAATGGCATTCCTGTGCACGCCAACTATGAGCTGTTGACCAAGACGCTGAGGGGCGAGATGGGTTTCAAAGGCTTCACCGTCTCTGATTGGGAGGATGTAAAAATGCTCCATACCATTCACAAGGTGGCTGCGACCGAACGCGAGGCTGTGAAAATGGCGGTGATGGCGGGCATGGACATGAGCATGGTGCCCCTGCAATTTGATTTTGCAACTTATGTGGTCGATCTCGTGCGCTCGGGCGACATGCCCGAGAGCCGTCTCGACGAGGCGGTGCGCAGGATATTGACCGTCAAGTTCAAGCTGGGCCTGTTTGATGATCCGCTGCCCAACTTGGCTGGCTTTGAGAAGTTTGGCTCCAAGGAATTTTCTGGGATGGCCCTGGAGGCCGCGCGTGCATCGGTGACCTTGCTCAAAAATCAAAACGGGATATTGCCGCTTGCCAAAGGTACGCGTGTACTCGTAGCTGGCCCAGGGGCGCATTCGCTGAATGCGCTAAATGGTGCTTGGACGCATACTTGGCAAGGCGATGACAATACTTTTAATACGCCTGGAAAAATGACGGTGTTTGAAGCGATGCGCATGATCGGCGGTGTGGGCAATGTGACGCTGGCCAACATGTCGTTTGCAGACAGCGCTGCGCCCGCAATCACGCAGGCAGCGGCGCAAGCCGACGTGATCGTGCTGTGCATAGGGGAGAAGCCCAGCACAGAAAAGCCCGGCGACATTACCTCGCTGGATTTGTCGCAACCGCAGCAATTGCTGGTGCAAGCGGCGGCACGCTCAGGGAAGCCTATCATTTTGGTCTTGATGGAGGGCCGGCCGCGCATCATCTCGGAGATCGAGCCCTTGGCTGCTGGCGTGCTCATGGCCTACCTGCCGGGCGATG
>JANORP010000045.1:0-21458 GCA_031415375.1 Bacteroidota bacterium
ACAAATTTGTTGTAGGGAAGAAAACCGCAGGTCGCCCAACGGGAGGGACAATACCGTTCGTAGGGCGCTATTTCTTGATGATCACCTCCAAAGCACGCACGATCTTGGTCCAAGCTTCATCAATATTGGAAGCTTGCGAAACGACCATTGCTTTTTCAGGCGAATTGTAAATGCCGAGCGGCGAGTCCTCCCAAACGCAAGCGCGCACGATAATCGGCACCACCTTTGCTGTTTCTTCAAGGTCTCGTTCCACCGCGCGTTTGATTTCCACGTCCCAGATATAGTCAGTTGCGAGGAAGTCTGAACTCACCAAAAAAAGGATGATGTCGGCATCTTCGAGCTCCTGTTGGATTTTGCCATCCCATTTCTCACCCGCGACGAGCTTGCGGCAGTTCCATGTGGAGATCAAACCATTGCGCTTGAAGACCGACAAGTGCGCCTCCAAGGCTTGCAAATGCGCAGTGTCGGACTTGGAGTAGGAGATAAATATCTTTTTCATAGCAAATTTGATGTCGATAAATTCCCTGAAATCAGTAAGCTGATAGAGTTTTTCTTTGTGGATGAAGGTGAATTGAGGTTTGGGTTTAGGATCGCCTGGCTGGAGCTCTGGATCTTCGCCTGCATTTTTCTTCACCACTGCCAAATCCACAAAGTCTGCGCCATTTGCACTCACTTGCACGGTGGTATTCCAACCCTTGTTGACCTCGGCGAGTTTGTCGAGGATGGATTGGGTAAATATTTTGTTGGGTTTGCCTGCTAGTGGGATCAAATCGATGTGTGCCGGCTTGTAGGTGCCTGGCTTTTTTTCTTCCTCTACGCCAAATGACAGTTGGAGCAACACCAACGTCGGATTTTTTGCGTCTTGTGCCTCGGTAGGATTTCTGATCACGATCCCCGTGCGCCAATAATAATAGAAATCCTTGCCCGAGGGGTTCGGCTCCTTGAGCGCCCATTTGCCAAATGCCTCAAAAAAGTGCAGAATCACACTCTTATGGATAAAACCAGCATACAAAATGCGGTAGGTAGCCTTGTGAAACAGCGGGAGAAATAACTTCACACCTTGGATCGGCTCCTTGGGCAGGTAAAGCGGTGCGACAAAACGCTTATCATTACCACCTTCAAAAAAGACGAGCCTAAATTGCCGCATTAAACGCAGGAGCGTTTCTGTTTCTGCCTTTACTTCCTCAGGCTGTAAGAGTGTTTCGTCCTTAGCCTTATTCAGACCCAGAGCCTCCCAGCAATGTTCGTGATCAAATCTACCCTCGGTTTTGGTGAGGCCGCGCATGACCGTATAGATACGACTCGTGAGTAAATCGGGACGTAGGAAAACCTTGTCTCTGAGCGAGGCATCTGTTGCTTCAGGAAAACAAAGCACCAAGCCGACTTGCCTGAAAAGTACGATCATGATATTGATCCAGGCACTATCCAGATAGTTTTTGTGCTGCTTGGTCGCGCGCTTTACAGCTTCATTCGCCCATTTGCCAAAGGCCTCACGTGACATTTCATGCTCCAAGTCCTTGAACGCCTCCAAAGCCTCCTTCACGATGCCGAAGCTGCGCGGAAACGTTGCCCCAACAATGGGCATTTGCTCCAGCATTTCCTTCAATAGCAGTGACAGGACCTCTAACCGCTGTTTTTTCGTTTCATCAAGGCTGATGGACGTAAAGTCAAAAACCAAAGGGAATTTTTGCCGCAACTCCTCTTGCTGCAAAAACTGGATCTTGTCACGGTCCACCTTGTTCTGAATCACCAGAACTTGGGCCGATTGCGCCACGATCTTCTCACTTTCAATCTTGTGCGCTGATTTGAATTCTATGTCGCTAACATTCTCGCCCTCATTTGGCTCTCCGTCACGATGCCTAGTTGGAAGAGTTCGCTTTGAAGGCTTTCCCGACTTCGTAGGCGAAATATCTTCCTCTTCCTTTACTTCCTTACAAAAGTGCGCAACTGCATCCAGCCAGTACTCAAGCGGATAGTTTTGGAGCATTACCCGTTCAGGCTTCTCATTTTCCACGACGATCTGATCGACCTCCACTTCCCCAAAGCGATTCCCCTGCTTGTCCCAAAGCAAAAAGTAGGCGGTATTTCCTGTGAAAAACATGTGGTGCGTATCGTGGTAGTATTCTTGCCCACCAAAATCGATGAGGCGCACGGTAAATTTTCCACTCCCGGATTTCCCCTTGGACTTGAGCCGATCCAGCTCAAAATCTGGCACCCAAGAGGTGGTTTCCATGCCATGCGTGCTTGCATGAGATTTGCTATGACGCTTTTCTTTGAGGTAAATACGCAGGGTGGATTTGCCAGCATCGCTATTTCCGAGGAGCACAAGTTTCACGTCACGGTTAATGTAGGGGCCACCCTTGAGCGCCTTTTCAGCTTCCATTTGATCCCAATATTTCAAGATCGCCGCATTTCCTTGCGCAACGATCTCTACAGGCGGGTTAGTCAACGGGCAGTCTCTAAGAAAAATCCCGCGACTTTCATCATAAACATCTAACTGGACTTTAAGCCCATCATTAATGAATTGCCTAAGTGGCGCTATTTCAGCAACCAAAGTGTTATTGAGGTTCAGATGCGTTAATTTTTGAAGGTTGCTTAGTGGTAGGATGTCCACTACCTTGTTGCCAAAGAGATTTAGATATTTTAATTCTCCGAGCTGAGTAAGCGGGCCTAGATCAGTGACCTTGTTCCCATATAGGTTCACTCGCGATAATTTTGCGAGGGCGGCGACTGGGCTAATGTCGGCGACCTGATTGTTCCTGAGGCCGAGTGATATGAGGTTTGCGAGTGCGGCGACTGGTCTGATGTCGGCGACCTGATTGTGCGATAGGTCGAGTGTTGTGAGGTTTGCGAGGGCAGCGACTGGGCTGATGTCGGCGACCTTATTTTGCATGAAGTTCAGCGTGCGGAGGTAGGCGAGCGAAGCGAGTCCCCGCAGCGTGGCCAGGCCAAGGCCCTGTGCTATCAAACGTGTCAGATATGGGGGCATAGCGGTCGCCAGGGCGTCGATCTCGTTGTACGAGCCATTGTTTTTGCTTGATTTAGGAGCTCTTGCCATCTCATCCCACCACGCATTACTCAAAATCAGCGTTTCCAGATATAGAAGTTCCCCCACTTCCTCGGGCACAGCGCCTACGATGCCACAATTGCCGAGGTCGAGGGTTTTAGATTTCTCCGCCTTGGCTTTGCGGATGAGGTTGAGGGCCATTTCACTCATGGGGCTACTTGTTTTATGTACAACGGAAATATAGGCAGAAAACCGTCATGTCGGGCGACAAAAGGGGGTAGTTTCCTCCAAAATTGGAGTGGATGGCCTTGCTGACGCGGGCTTACTTGGCGATATGAACAAACTTCCCTGACGCATTCTCCACCAAGGTAGAAGGGCTTCCCAGTGCTTTCCACACAGCCTCCGAGACGGCAAGGCATGGAAAGATGCTGAGATCTTCTTCCTGCAACAATTCACTGTTTGTGCGTAGCTGATCGACCTCTAGACCTGCAATGGCATATTGGAAAGGCAGTTGCATCAATTCAGCATTCCACAGTTTGGACAACAATTGCGCCCAGCCATGACCGTCCATATCGTTGTCTGAAACATTATAGCTCGCCCAGAGGTCGCCCTCATCATCTATGGACTGGCTCAGAAATGATCGTGGAACCAATGGAGCAAGTGAGGCCAGAAAGTCCAGGCATTGGGCTTGGGCTTTATGGGATTTGCCACATTGCATAGATATCTGATAGCTCCAACCCATCTCCAAAAAACCTATCGCAAATTGGGATCCAACTGCCTGGCCTTTGCGAAACTCTGCTCGGCACTTGTCGGGTCGCCGAGGGATTGGTAGGTGATGCCGATGTTTTTGTGGAGTTTGGCGCTGTTGGGACTCACGACGAGCCCGCGTTGGAAGACGGCCAAGGCGCCTTGCGGGTTGCCTTTCATGGCTGTTGCGATGCCGATGTTTTCATAGACCCAATCGAGCTTGGGATCGATGGCGACAGCTTTTTCGCCCCATGCGATGGCCTGGTCCAGATTGTTGAGCTGCATGCCATAGACGCGGCCGATTTGGCCGTAGGCCTTGGCCATCTTGGCGTCGATTTCGATGGCCTTGGAATAGGCCCAGATGGCTGAGTCGGCCTTGATGCCCCATTCCTCAAAATTGCTGCCATAGTCATACCAGAGTTCTGCACCGACCGCAACGCCCGGCGGCAAGGTCGGCTTGCGCTCAATCTCCAGCTTGTAATAGCCCGCTGCCAAGTCGTAGCGCTTGATCTTGCGGGCTGTGATGGCGGCGTTTTTGTAGGCATCCCAGAGCAAGGGACGAAAATGCATGGCTTTTTCGTAGGAGGCCAGCGAGCCTGGATAGTTGTCGAGCTTGTGCTGGGCATTGCCCATGAGCAGCCAAGCGTTGCCATGCTCGGGATAGATGGCCACAGCGCGCTCCAGGTGCTGGATGGCGTCATTGAGCAATTTGGTCTTCTCCAGCGGCCCTGTGCCCTTGGCCTCGGCACGCTCGATCGTCACGCCACCCGCAGCCGTCTGCACCTTCGCTGAATTGGGGGAGGTCGCGGCATCGGTCGTGAAGAGGGTATAGTTGTCTTTCCAGACCGCATTGCGGGTCACGGTCTTGAGTGCAAAGAGCAGGGCGATGCCCGCTATAACGTAGAGGATCGGCTTGGCCTCTTCCAGGTCTATGCGCTTGAACAACAGGCGCATGAGCATCACCACCGCAATCAAAAATCCAAGCGAGGGCACAAAGACAAAACGCTCGCCCATGGTGGTGCCGATGGAGATGAGCAGGTTGGAGGTGATCGAGAAGCTGATGAAATAAAACAAGATGCCATACCCGATCGCGTTGCGCTTGAGCGCAAGGTAGATCCCCAGGCCGATCAAGCCGAGATTGAGCGACAGGCTGCCGATGACCATGGGATTGCCCCAAGATGTGATCGGAATCTGGTTGAAATAATAATCGTGGCTCAGCTGAATGGGCACCAGCAATTTCACCAAATACATGCCCCAAGTGAGCATGACCGTCGCCGCACGGTCAGAGGCCGTCGCCGCTATAAATGGATCGTTGAGGATCTCGCTGCCCTGCTGACTGTCGCTGCCGCCGCCAAAGCCGACGACGCTGAAACGGATCGCGAGATAGACGCCCGTCGCCGCCAAAACGGGCGCTGCGGCAAGCAGTTGCGTAGCAGTGGGAGCGGAGCGACGGAAAAACCAAAGGCTCAGCGGCAATATGGCCACAAATGGCAAGGGTGTTTCCTTGGACAGCAGGCCCAGGAAAAAAGCCAAGCCAGCAATCGGCAACCAAAAGATGGCCTTGGTATCGACATACCTGAAGCTTGCATACATCGCGCCGACCAAAAAGAGCATCGCCATGAGCTCATCGCGGCCTTTGATGTTGGCGACGACTTCGGTATGGATCGGGTGGGCCATAAACAGCATCGTGACGAGAAAGGGGACGCCGAGCCACCATTTCGCTGGGTCTTTCTCGGGGAATAGCTGACGAAGGAAGGCAAACAGCAGCAGCCCCAGCAAGCCATAGAGCAAGACATTGCCGACGTGTGAGAGCCCTGGATTCTTTTTGGAGAGGCTCCACTCGATCGCGAAGGTCGCCATCGAGAGCGGACGGTAGCGGCCCCCCTGCACGAGGTCCTTTTTCGTCCCAAAAAAGCCCTCAAAGGCATCCGTCGTGAAAATTTTGCCGAGTCCCGCGACGCCCAATTTGGTGTATTGATTGTCGGTGATCACGATAGAGTCGTCGAGCGCATAGCCATGCGTGACCGTATTTCCATACAGCAGGAGCGCAAACAAAAACAGCATTGCATAGGGCAGATATCCCGCCGAGGCCGACGGCGTCGATGGGAGTGAAGTGGCTGCCGATGGGCCTGTGGCCGCTTTGCTAGGCTTCTTGGAACTCATACTTGATCGATGGATTGCTTCCGTTCAGATTCAATAGATCGCTTGCACAGCGCGGGAGCCAATCTGTCAGCGGCCGATCTGCTGTTTGGGAACCTTGAGTCCCTTGAGCGTGCGGCTCTTGGCTGCAGAGCGAAAGCGCTTTTGTTCCTTGTACATCAAGATCACATCATTGCTTTCTGCCTCCAGCATAAATGTGAGGCCAGCATACTTGACAAGCCCACGTTGCCCGATCCACTTGGCCGAATCGATCTGGAAAGCGCCCTTGGTGTTTTTGTAAAATTGGAGAATCTTGTCTTTGCCAGATTCGAAACGCACGAGAAACTTACCGTTTTGCGTGCCGGTGATCACGCCGGGCGTGCCAGCTTTGATCACAAACTCGATCACTTGCTCGCCATCCACCATCATGAGCTTGCCCCCGCTTTGGCTCACTTCCAAACTATCGCTCTTGATGCGCATGATGATCGCCTTGTCATTGTAGATCTGCACGGAGCGTAGCTCGACAGCGTTTTCTACCAATGCGAGCCGCGCAGACTCCAAAAATACTGATGTGGGCTTGCAGCTCCATGCAACGAGGCAGAGGAGCAGCAGCAACAGGGGAAAGTGCCTAGATAGACCGACTTGATGCGTCATTGTTGTTTTTTTCATGTTGAAGGATGCGTGCCAGGGCGCGATCATTGATCTATATCCTCCTCGTCCAGGTTCATCGTGTCGCGCATTTGCGCGCCATCTGTCCCAACCTCTACACCCCTAGCGACCCTTCTTTCCTTCTTGTCTTTGAATGTCTGATAGTTTTTTACCATCAGAAGGCAATCATTGCCAATGCGCTCGATTTCGCATTCCTTGCCACCATACTTGACCGATCCACGGCCACGCACCCATTTGTCGGCACCGATTTGGTAGTAATCGAATGAGTTTTTGTAAAAGCGCACCGTATTGCCCTCGCCGATTTCAAAACTCATATAGTAGTAGTTACCCGCAACGCTGTCCACACGGCAGGGTGTGCCACGGCGCACGCGAATGTCTTGCACCCTGAGTCCTTCGGTCGAGGTGACGATGCCCTCCTCGCTCTTGACCTCCTTGGTCACCGTCTTGCGACGGATCAAGAATTCCTTGTCGTTGTAAAATTGGAGTTTGGATGGGTTGATGTGGGCACTATCGACCTTGATGCGGTACTCTTGGGTATAGAATACCTTGGACGAACAACCACTCAATCCGACGGCCGCTGCCATCAATCCCAGACAGGCGATGCACATCAATCCCCAAAGTCGGCCCCCAGTCACTTTGGATCGGCTATTTTGCACTTGCATATTGTTGATCAAACTCATTTCTCGTATCTCCATTGAGCCGCAATCTATCCTGCTTGGCGGGCAGACCTACGGAACATCCCGAATTTATGCAAAAAAATGATTGCTGAGCCTCCCCTCCGAATTTTCCTGCTTTCTTTTAGACTGATTTCTCCCAATCTACCTTCAATTCATCTCGACGAAGCGACTTATCGAAAAGTTATTCCTAAATGGAAAATGTGCGCTCACCTTTCAACATCAGGATTGGTGAAACAGCTGCGCCCAAATCCACTGGGTGCAGCGCGCCCATGAGGTCGGCTGTCATACAGGAATGTACAGGCAGGACTGCGAGGATGTCACCCACACGCACCTGCGCAAGCAACGAGGACGAGACGACCGCGATGCCATGCTCTTGGGAAATGCTCCGCAAATTGCAGCCTTCAAGTGGTGCCGACCAACCAAATTGTGTGGGCAATGCAATGCGACCATAGATATTGCCATGAACAGGATCGGGCAGGAAGTCCTTGGAAAGGTGCACGCCACCCGCATGCACGATCACTTCTGATCGTTCAGGATAAACCGCAATCACCGGCGCTGCCAACGCCACGCCAATTTGCTTGAAATCGCATGATCCAATCTGCTGCTGTTGAATGTCATAGAAAACAAAATTGCCGGGCCTGATCTCGTCGGCACCTGCAAAATCTGCGCCTAGGCTACAACCAGGCGTGTCGCCCGTTGAGACCAAAAAAGCACCTCCTCTGCTTGCCCGCAGTTGCGCAGCCGCATGGCGCAGCTGCGCGATATCGCGGCTATGCGCCACATGCACATCTGCCTGTCCATGTGAGCGATAGGTATAGCCCGCATGCCCGAGCAAGCCCGCAAACGTCATTTTGGGCGCCGCATCGATCGCCGCTGCTGTAGCCGCGATCTCTTCTGTCCAGTCCCAGCCGATCCCTGATCGGCCATCGCCCGTGTCGATTTCCACCCAAGCCTGCACAGGGGCCTCCAGACCTGCTGCCAGCAAGGGAATTGCACTGCGGTCAGAAATCAAAACGCCCAGCCGGAGCTGCCTTGCCAACGCATTGATCTCGGCGATCGCACGCACATTGATGGGGAGCGCGATCGTGATGTCGTTCCAGCCGCCATCGGCAAAGTAGCGCGCCATCTCTATCGAACTCACCGTGATGCGATCGACACCCTCGGCGCGAAACCAGTCACCGATCTCCCGAGATTGATGCGTCTTGAAGTGTGGCCGCAGCTTGAGTCCCAGTTGCTCAGCCCTTCGCACCATCCACCTAATGTTCTCTTTCACAGTCGGTCTATGTACCATGAGGCTAGGCTGGAAGATCCAAGGCCATGCATTGCGATCGATTTGAGTCTCTTTCATATCCCGAATATCAATTTTTTCACGCAAAAATTGATTTATTCCAAAAACCTGACGTAAGTTTGGGGCGTGCCTCTTTAGCTCAGTTGGTTAGAGCGGTTGATTCGTAATCAGCAGGTCGGGGGTTCGACTCCCCTGAGAGGCTCAGAGAGAAAGCTCCTACATCGTGGGAGCTTTTTTTGCAATGTAGAGAAACTTGAAGCAACTGAATATCATCTTTTTGTACACCTGAATAGACTTTTTCCCCAGATGCGGCCTGATGGGCGACCTATTTTTGGCATGGAATTGGTTATATCTTTATTGCCTAGTATCGGCAGAAAAGCATCGCATTTTGGACATCTGGTCCATGGTTTCTTATCGTATCGGGCCGCCGCTATTTCTTGAATCAGCTTAAATCAAAACTATTCTACAATGAAAAAGCTCTTTGCATTTCTCTTGTTTGCAATCGCCTGGGGTATGGCGGCAGATGCTGAAATCATATTCGAACATGGACCTTGGAAGGAAATCCTGGCCAAGGCGAGCCGTGAAAACAAGCTCGTTTTCCTCGACGCCTACGCTTCGTGGTGTGGCCCCTGCAAATGGATGTCTGCAAATGCATTTATGGACCCCGATGTCTCTACGTTTTTCAACGAGCATTTTGTCAATGCCAAGATCGACATGGAAAAGGGAGAGGGACCCGAGCTTTCAACTCAGTTTGCTGTAGGCGCTTATCCGACCTTGATCTTCGTCAATGGCGCTGGCAAGGCTCTTCAAACTGCCGTCGGTGCCTTGGATGCGGCTGCGCTCCTCAAGCTCGGGCAAGATGTTTTCGTCCAAAAAGGTGCGCCTTCTGTGGATCCTAAATCCAGAGCCTCATCCAATAATAACAACAACGATCGCCACACCATGGCCTCCTATATCTTGTTGCAAGCCAAGTCAGGAGACGATTACAGCGCTGCATTGGAGAAATTCAAGCCTGGCATGGCCGGCAATCAATTGCTCCAAAAAGACAATTGGGATGTCTTTTGTGCTGTTTTTCAGGATCGTAACCTTCCGCAGTCACAGTACTTCCTGAATCACCTCAACGACTTTGCTGGCGTCTATGGCTGGGATCCCGTCAATGCGAAGGCCTTGGACTTGTATATGGGACGGTTACAATATCTAGTCGATGCGGGCGATGGTTATGTAGGCGACATCGCAGCCGACTTTGAATTTGAGAAAAGGGCATTTGTCAGCTCTGGCTATCCTGGTGCCACTGACAAGGCTTTGGAAATGGATTTGAAGTTTTACGCCGCGCATTCAGATTGGTACAACCTCGCCAAGGCCGTTTCGGCCTACCGCGACCAGTCTAATGAATTGTCCTCAGATTTCCTGAACAATACGGCTTGGAGCTATTACCAGCAGGTCGAGGATGTGAGCCTGTTGAAGTCGGCACTGAGCTGGTCCACGACGGCCACCGATATGGAGCGCAACTATGCCAATCTCGACACCAAGGCCATGTTGCTCAAGAAATTGGGGCGCCTTCAGGAAGCCATCCCGCTTGCCCGTGAAGCGATCAGCATCGCCAAGCGCGAAGGTGTGGCCTACGATGCAACGCAAACCGCACTCAGGGAGATGGAAGGCCGATAGGCAAGCCAAATCTATTGACTGAGCCTGGTTAAGAACTCGCGACTTAGCCGCATCACGCATTGTGCAAAACGCATCCCTTGGCGAAGACCGTCAAGGGATGTTTTTTGGAAGGCATAGATCAGCGTTGATTCAGTTCCCTTTTGGGGTTGGTTTTCCATGTACCTCGCCAG
Source organism: Bacteroidota bacterium (assembly GCA_031415375.1). GTDB lineage: Bacteria > Bacteroidota > Bacteroidia > J057 > JADKCL01 > JADKCL01. The sequence continues at coordinate 10,363 of JANORP010000045.1, forward strand.
GATGATACACCTCTACCGCATGCGCCTTGACCCAGTCTGGATCGAGGCTCTCCTCCTTGGTCTTTTGGTGCAAGTACAGATCGACTTGGTCGGCATAGTGGGGCGAGTCTGCATGGTTGGAGTTGCCATAGGGCTGCACAGATTGGATTTTCACACCTTCCTCTGAGAATCGCATGAACTGGATATAGCTGTCGCCCAGGAAACTGCGCTTGCGGCCGTCTTTCCATGTATGCGAGTACATCGCCGAGAGCACGTCGGGTGCGCCACCGATAGGGAAGTCTTGGTCGCCCCGCACGTGGCGCTGAAATTGGCCCAGCGGAATCGTGATGCTTCCAAAATGCTTCCGCAAATATTTGCCTGCCTTTTGCATTGCATCAACATAGTGCGCAGCTGGGTAGCATGTTGCAATTGCAAAAAGATTGTGCGCTCGGGCATCCGCAAGGAGGTAGTCGTAGGTCTTGATAAACAATGCAGCGTTCAAATTGTCAACATTGGCTTTGCGATCCCAGGCCTTGATCGCGGCAAGCTCCTCGGCGATTTCGGGATAGTCGGCTGCATCGAGTCCCACGATACAATTGATATTGCTCAAAAAGTAAATGCTGAACGTGTCTGGAAATTGCTGGTCATATTTCAGGCGCAACATGTCCTCCCAACTCACCTGGGGCATCTCAGCCATGATTTCCTGTACACGCAGGCTGCGGTTGTTTTCAATCGGGTAGGGGAATAGCAGGCTGTCATAGTCTGCCCGCAGGGGATTGTCTGCAGGGCCCGTGCAATTGAAAGGCGTATTGTTGGTATTGAAGACATAACCCGACGGTGGGTTCAAACTTTGGACCAAGTCCGATGTGGGGTGAAATGTGGTCCATACAGCAGCCGAGGTATCACCTGGCAATAAACCCAACCAATCATAGCCGGGTGCCCGCATAGGATACAGGCCATTGTCGATGTAATAGATCGTGTCGCGTCGGTCGGCATAGACGATGTTCAGGCTAGGCAGGCCACCCATCTCGATGGCATGGTGAAACTCCGTATAGTTTCTCGCCTTGCTCATATTGAACCATTGTTCGGCAGCCTTGATGGTCATGATGGCGGGAAACCGCAGCGCATAATAATCTTTTTTATAGCGCAAGACAGGCCCTTGCACGCCCCAATAGCTTTTTTTGCGCACTTTGAGCTTCAACGGGCCGATCTTGACCTTCATTTTGGAGGTCACTTTTTCAAGGGTCTTCCATTGCCCATCATACTTGTATTGGAGTTTTTCCTTGGGATGCATGTGCAGATGATAGACATCGACGAGGTCAGGCTGGTTCACGGTATGCATCCACCCGATGTCGGGATTGCAACCCGCAAAGACAGAGACGCCCCCCGGGAAGAGACCCCCCAAGACATTCAAGCCTTCGTCGGACATGAGATGGGCCTCATACCAAGCCGTAGGGCCATCCAATGGTTGATGGGAATTGTTGATCAAATAGGTCTGTCCATCGGCGGTGCGATGGGAATTGAAGGCAAAGCCATTGGAGCCGCGCAGCGAGTAGGGGGTAGGTGCGCCTGCGCGTCCATCGAGGATGTTGAGGAAATGAAAATGCACGCCTTCCATGAGCACCAGCGACATCACATAGCCGCCCAATACATCTTGTGAGTTCACTGGAAACAATTTCTTGGCGAGGATTTCCTTGGGATGCATTGCGGCAAATTCATTCAAGCCTTGGGCATAGGCATCAAGGTGCAGCTTGAAGCTAGGGGAGACCTCCTCTGCATAGCGCTCTTGCACCATCTCGGGTACGCGCAACATCTGCACGGCAAAATCCACAATTGCGCCATTTTTGCCTAGGACTTCTCCTTGGCGGTGGCGTGACATCAGCAGGTTGAGCTGCATGTCATAGAAATTGTCCTCAGCATTGGCCCAAGCGAGGCCATAGGCCGTGCCAGCGTCGGTCTTTGCGTGGATGTGTGGCACCCCCCACTCGTCGCGGCTTATGGTGACAGTGCTAGGATCTATGCCTATTTGTGCCGACTGGGCAAACAGGCTACGCGATAGGCAGAGCAAGCATGCCGCAAACAGTATGAAAAAGGGCTTCATTATTCCAAGAAATGATCAAAATAGAGGGGATAGAGCCTTTGAAACATAGCCCGGTCAAAATTGTTTCGAAAATCGTAGTTTATATTTGGGAACCAGGCTCAATCCACGTCACCTTCCTTGCGTATGAATCGTGCGGTCTCAGGATCAAAGATGGATCGAAATGGACGTGGATGATAATCTTTCCAAGCTGCGCAAATGCGGGCCTCCGTTTCCGGGGCCATGTCCTCTTGCAATACGCGACCATTTACACACTCCAAAGCCTGGTTGGGCATAGGTTGTACCGACATTTCTAAACCGACCTGTGGCAGGGTATATTGTAGATTTACAAGCTCGAAATCTTCCAAGATGGCTGCATCCGCGTCGTTTCCAAAGAAATCAGCCCTTGTGACAGGCGGCAATGCAATCTCCGTAAGGTCCTCCCAACGATCGTCAATGTACTGACCGATCCAGATCTTGCACTCATGGTTTTCGGAGTGTGCATCGGTCTCGGTAAGGGCAGCCAAATAGCCACCGCCCGACAGCGGCAACAATCTAAATACCCATTCCATTGTACCCATGCCAAAGCCGGGATCAGTGACGACGATGCATTCGTCGGTTACGGTGACCAGAAAGGGGAACTCGTCGAGATAGGCCTCCAAGTTGGGAAATTGGCTTGGTTGCATGTCGCCTTTGCACACCCACGCAGACCAGAGCGGGATATGCATGATTGCCGGCACGCGATCGTCTAGCAGGTCGTAGTATGTGACAATCGTTCGCGCTTCAGAAGGCTCGACATCACCCTCCGCAGGGGGAGGATTTTCAGTTTTTGATTCCATTCAATTGCCGATTGCTGGATATAACCCCCAGCAAGGCAGAGTATGAAAATAGCATGTAAAAGTTGATTTTCCTAGCGAATTTCTATTTCAATGACCCTTGCAAACTTTTTTTATGAATCTGTAGCCTCAACACTTGATTTTCCAAAAACGACGATTAACTTTGCAATCCGTTAAAGGGAATGGGCGGTTAGCTCAGTTGGTTCAGAGCACTGTCTTGACAAGGCAGGGGTCACTGGTTCGAATCCAGTACCGCCCACAAAACCCCGAGGTCTGCAAAGGTCTCGGGGTTTTTGTTGTGGGTGAATTCATGCACTTCGGGCATGAATGACCTTTTCAGGCATAGCTGAAAAGTGTCTGCACATGCGAGCCACCCAAGTTATAAATCGCTTTCTTTGACCAACAAAATGTAAAGGGGAAAGTGCAATCAGGCTGAGAACACCAACTCATAAGGATTGGAAATCGATTTTCGGCCAAAGCGCTTGAGCAAATCGACTTGATTGTTGGCGTTGATGGATTCTTTTTTCAGGACTTCTTGCACTGCGGGCTGCTTGAGTCCAGGGATACGGATCTGGAAAAAAGGCCAAAGTGTTACACTTTGATAGGTCTTGTTCAGGTCGGGAAACCCGACGATGGCATGGTATTCTTCTGAGCGATCACGAAATTCATCGGTATAGCTAAACTCCCACATCCCATCTCGATTGCTCAGAAACCCTACTTTGATGCGATCTACCATCAAAACAAATGATGCTGTGGACTCCAAACGCACCAATGAAGGCGATGGTACGTCGTCTTTGCTCAGCAGTGACTTGATTTTTTCGATGATATTCATGACATCCTTACTTTTGTAAACCGCGCTTCCAAGATTTGAACGATCAATTGTGTCCTTTCTGGGATGAAAAAATGCGCAAATTCTTTTTCAATGAGCTTCAAGACTGTCTTTTGTGCTTCTTCAGAGGCTAGGCTCTGAATCATACTTCTAAATTGTGGCCGCTCTGATCTCAAAAAAGCAAGCAATTGAAAGTGATCGACATTGGCACCTCCTTCGATGCTTATACGAGCATACGCATTCTTCACATATTTCACAACAAAATTATTGCAATTTTTCTGGTTTTGGTACACCTCTTCGATTTTTTCGTCACTTGTATTCCACAATAGCCCCCGTGCGGAGTCGTAGATCGGGGCCAAAAGTGGGCTTTGAAGTGATTTGTTTTTGGCACGAATCACGGCCCAGTTGTAGAAATGTCGATCATTGTTGCCCACCAGTGCATCAAAGATGATCAACTTCACCAATTCCAACATGATGGCTTCTGCCGAGGCAGGGAAAACACTCTGGATGGCCTGCTCAATGAATTCAAACGTGAACAAGTCCCTTGCGGTCTTCTTGTCATTGGCCACGCGGGCTGCAAAATCCATGTCGTCAAGGTATTGCCCACAGATTTCTGCGCCATGAATGAGTGCCTCGCCCGGCCGTAAAAAATAGCGGCTCAAAAACCTGATTTGTCCATTTGACTTTACCAGCCTTATTCCATTCATATTCAGGCCAAGCACCTCACCAATGCGGTTGATCATAAATTCAATCACCGATTCGTGAGGATACCATTTCTCCGCAGATTTCGCGATGTAAGAGATCCAAGATTGCGGTTTGGCCTTGCGAACACTGCTGTAGGGGCTATAGAAGTAGGCCTTGATGAACTGCTTGGGCGCATCTCCGTCTAGATTGTAGTCCATCACATTGTAGTGAGCAAGCTTCAGCACCTCTACTTTCCCACTGTTTAGAAGCTTGCCTGAGCAATTGAGCGATGTTTCCTTACGCAATCGGAGCTTGAAGGCGCGCTTTTTCATCTAGAATTTCACTTCGCCTTCACATCATACCCCATCCCCCGCAACAGCTTGATCACCCCCTCTTCGCCAGGCAGGTGTAAGGCACCAACCGCGACAAAAGTTGATTGCGCGCTCATGATAGGCACCATGCGCTCAGCCATCTTGTGGTTCCTACTGGTAATGAATGCTGTCTCAAAATCACTGCTCATCTCGGCATCGGCACTGAGCTCGGCGAGTTTGTCAAGGTCGCCTTTGCTATAATATTTGATCATCTTTTTCATTTCCTTCTCACCGTTGTCGCCCTTGCCATCGACCGCTTCGAGGAGCATCTTCTTTTGCTCGCCCATGCTCATGCTATTAATTGCGGCGATCTGCTCCTCCATTTGCTCCAAGCCGAGCAATTTCTTGCCTTGCTTTTTTGCCTCACCAAAGAAATACAGATCGACCGCCTGACCCTTTTGGTTCTTGAATTGGCTTTGGGCAATGAGGGAATACAGGAAAAAGATGTTGAATGCATCAAAGTCATTGGGATTCACGTGCAACTTACTTTTGCAGTAATCCTCCACCTTGAGCCATTCCTCGGGTTGGAAAAGGCTATGCAATTGCTGACCGGAGTCGAGCTTCATCAAATTGAGCACTGCCAGCTGATCGACCTCCTCCATGTTGAGCTCGCCAGCAAAAGCTTTGGCTTGCTTGAAGGCATTCATTGTCGCGTCTGAGAAGTTGTGAGCGCGCTTGTCGCCCACGTGCATCGTACCATACAAGTAGGATGGTTGTGCTAGGCCATTGCCCGAAATCTCCCAAAGGAGGGACTTATCGGTTTGGGCTGAGGCGTGTTGTGGAAATAGAAATGGGAAAAACAGGATTGCGAATGCGTAAAGACGTGTTTTCATCGACTACGATAGGGGTAAAAAGAAAAGCAGGCTAGAACCCAACTAACCTGCTTTTACGAAAATTAATACCGAAAAGTTTAAGCTATAGAACCAAGAGCTTCTTTGACTTTCTGCGCTGCTTCTGCCAGCGTAATCGCAGAGGCCACCTTCAGCCCTGATTGATCAATAATTGCAGCCGCCTCGACGGCATTGGTGCCTTGAAGTCTTACGATGATTGGAATACTTATGTTTCCAATTTTCTTATAAGCTTCCACAACACCGTTGGCTACCCTATCACAACGAACTATTCCCCCAAAAATGTTTACTAAGATAACCTTTACTGCGGGATCTTTCAAAATAATTCTGAATGCAGCCTCAACTGTTTCAGCATTTGCCTTCCCGCCGACATCCAGGAAGTTGGCAGGAAAGCCGCCAGCGAGCTTGATCATGTCCATCGTAGCCATGGCCAAGCCTGCGCCATTCACCATACAGCCCACATTGCCAGTGAGATTGATGTAGTTCAAGCCAAATCCTGAAGCCTCGACTTCCAATGGATCTTCCTCATTGAAATCGCGCATCGCCTCCAATTCTGGCTGGCGAAACAGCGCATTTTCATCGATGTCCATCTTGCAATCGACTGCGATGATCTTGTTGTCGCTCGTGCGCAGCATAGGGTTGATCTCCAGCAGCGAGCAATCGCTTTCCATGTAGGCCTTGTAGCACTTCATGAGGAGATCGACGCAACCTGTGACCGCAGTGCCTTCCAAGCCGAGCTTGAAGGCGATCTTGCGTGCTTGAAATTCGCGCAAGCCAGCGACAGGATCGATCGATTCCCTGAAGATTTTCTCAGGGTGCGTCTCTGCGACCTCTTCGATGTCCATGCCACCCTCTGCAGACGCCATGATGGTGAGACGGCCCGTGATGCGGTCGAGCGTCATGGAGACGTAGTACTCCTTGGGCTCTTGCGCACCTGGATAAAAGACGTCTTGCGTAATCAGCAGACGGCCCACTAGGCGGCCTTCAGGCCCTGTCTGAGGTGTCACCAAGGTCATGCCCAAGATTGCAGAAGCCTTCTCGCGCACCTCTGCCAACGATTTGGCCAGCTTCACGCCGCCACCCTTGCCGCGGCCACCTGCGTGGATTTGGGCTTTGACCACATACCACTCTTTGCCGGTAGCATTGGGGTAGAGTGTCTCGGCGGCATGCACCGCTTCATCGACCGTATATGCAACTGTGCCTACTTGGATGGGGACGCCATACTTGGCGATCACTTCCTTAGCCTGATGTTCGTGAAGCTTCATATCTTGAAATTGGAATACATGCGTTTTTCGCGAAGCAATAATAGAGCATCTAAATCGAAATAGAAAATGGAAATTTTGGTTTTTGAAGAGGAGGGAGCATTCCTGACGAATTGCGGTTTGGAAAAAGGGGGTTCTGTAAGTCTTTCCTAGCGGATCAGCTTTGCTTTCACCAATTTTGCTGGCGATTGGACATCCTCAGCAGTAGCTCATTCCTATGGAAAATTCAGAAAAAGCAACCTTTATCCTCGCCAAGTTGGCGCAATTGTATCCCGATCCGCCGATTCCGCTGGACCATACCAATCCTTATACTTTATTGGTAGCGGTGCTGCTGAGTGCCCAATGCACAGATTTGCGCGTGAACCAAGTCACGCCTACACTGTTTGCGCGGGCAAGCAATCCCGCTGACATGCGGCTGCTCGATGTCTTGGAAATCGAGACGATCATTCGCCCTTGCGGTCTCGCTGCTGCAAAATCCAAAGCCATCAAGCGACTTTCGGAGATGCTGGTGGACGAATACGGAGGCGAAGTGCCTGCAAGTCTCACAGAGCTGGAGCGGCTACCTGGCGTCGGCCACAAGACCGCAAGCGTCGTGATGATACAAGCATTTGCACAACCTGCTTTCCCGGTCGATACACATATACATAGATTGGCTGAGCGCTGGGGATTGAGTTCAGGGAAGTCGGTCGAGCAAACGGAGCGCGATTTGAAGGCCATTTTCCCGGAATCGACGTGGATAAAACTCCATTTGCAGATCATCTACTTTGGCAGGGAGTATTGCAAGGCCCGTGGGCATCAGGTAGCATCGTGCCCCATTTGCAGTGTTGTGGGCGGTACTGCCTGAATTATTGATAATAAAATTGGCTAAATTGAAAAATAAATTTGCATTTGTGCACATGAATGGCTAATTTTACAATCATTCATTTCAGCACGATTGCGGATGCAGCACAGCGATTACATGAAAGGTAGGGGCGCGCAGTACAATGCACACAACCCCTACGCAGCCACACAGTACGTCCAGACCCACTTGGAGGCACTCGACGAACCCATGCTTGAAAACAGTGCCACCGAGTTTCTTGTGGAGCATGCCCGCAAGATCATCAACGTGGTGCCAAGCCCCGACATCCCCATGGACTACTCGCTCAATGCCTACCAAGGCTGCGAGCATGGCTGCACATATTGTTACGCACGCACCACTCATCAATATTGGGGAATGAGCGCTGGACTAGATTTTGAGCGCAAGATTGTTGTCAAGGAAAATGCCCCAGAGTTGCTACGCGAAGAGCTCAGCAAGAAAAGCTGGGATTGCAAACCCATTATGCTCAGCGGCAATACCGATTGCTACCAGCCAGCCGAGCGCAAGTATGGGCTCACGCGAAAGCTCCTGCAGGTCATGCTGGAATTCAAGCAGCCCGTCGGCATCATCACCAAAAATAGTCTTGTTTTGCGCGACATTGACATCCTTTCAGAAATGGCCAAGCACAACTTGGTGCGCGTGGTGATGAGCATCACTACGCTCGACGAGGAGATCAGGCGTGCCATGGAACCACGCACGAGCACAGCTGCGCAGCGCTTGCATGCGGTCGCAAGGCTCACACAGGCAGGCGTGCCAGTGTCGGTGAACATCGCACCAATCGTGCCGGGTCTCACAAGCGACGAGGTCGTCGCGATCATGAAGGCCGCAGCACAAGCAGGAGCAGTCTCGGCCAGTTATATCATGGTGCGTCTCAATGGCACCATAGGTGACATCTTCACAGACTGGATTCGCAAGACCTTTCCTGACCGCGCCGACAAAGTCCTCAACCAGATCGCAGCAGCCCATGGTGGCAGCCTGTCAGACAGTCGCTTCGGTACCCGCATGCGCGGCGAGGGCAACCTCGCCGAGTCCATTCGGCGCTTGTTCCAAATTGCGCGCGATAAGTACATGCCTGCAGTCGTGTTGCCTCCGCTCAATACCGCCGATTTCAGGCGCCCAAGGACCGATGGTCAACTGAGTTTGTTTTGAGGGCAACCCCGCAACCCCTCTTGACCCAATCGATTTCCATTACGCCGATCCGCTATTTTACCAGTAGCAATGTGATTCTCATGTCGAGTAAGGTTATATGGGATGTGAGCACGATGACCGATGAACAATTGAGGGGTAGAATTCGCCATCGAGGCGATGTGGAGTAGGAGTAAAGCGCGTCACCTCATCCCCAGGGCGCGGTCCGCAGTTGTCATTGAAGATTTCAGCCCACCAAAGGGAACAGAACCTCATTTCATGCAGCATAGATGCTAGATTATCGCAGCTTTTGACTATCTTGCCAACCATTTTTTACAAATTCTATTACCATCCTAATTCGTATTCTCAAATGCATTCTTTGTTGACACTCGGACTCGTAGCCTTGGACATGACCGGCAACCTGCGCACTTTTGGACTCATTGGTGGCGTCGTCTTGCTGGTAATCTGGTGGCTCAGTGTTAAAAATACCACAGCACTCTTTTACGATAAGAAAAAGATCCGTGCAAACATCATGTTTGGCGCGCCGGGCGTGATACTGCTCCTCATTGGCCTCTATATGATGGGCTCTATGAAGCCCGAGAGTAGTGAAATCTATGTCGCCAACTATACCGACAAGGTCGGCAAGATCGAAGTCGATGGTGTCTCACACGAGATCGCAAGCGGCTCTTGGGAAAAAATAGAAGTGCGTTCCAAAGAAGACAGCTATGCCATCAAAGGCTATGTGGGTGACTCGATGGTGTTTGACACCACCATGGGCGACGGTAGCTGGATCGGCAGCTTGAGCGACGATCGCTACGTGCTTGCAGAGGAAGTCGTGTATGCCGGAAGCAGCTTCAACGCCGATTCTGATAGCCTTGCCTATGAAATGCTGATGAACCCCGGCGTCGCACGCTTTTCCTCAGATATCATCGAGGAATTGTATGACTTTGACAACAAGTCCCCTGAAACCATGTCGGTCTCCAGCCAATTTGGTACGGTCCACAAGTTTGATCTGCAATTGCTTACGCAGGCCGATCTTCTAAAAATGATGATGGACGCTATGGGTTCTGAAGGCATGGAAGAAGGCGATAGCCTTTTGGAAGAGGTCATCGAAGAAGAGGTTCCTTCTGAGGACGATGCCGATGGCGGCGAATAAGCAAGTATCCATAAATGCAAGAGGGCGGGACCATGATGGTCTCGCCCTCTTGCATTTATGGATATTGATGCGTCAACAGCTGTATGAGACTTATCGGATCATTGCAAATAAGACGTTGTCTTGCCGCAATTCATTCATTGCCATGCCTGGTGTGCGGTCAAGATCGATCGCGACGATGTGCACTTGAGCGGCATTTTTGGCCAGTGTGAAAGCACTCACCTCGTGCAACTCGCGCTCATAGAGCGCAGCGAAACGCGTGATTTCCTTATCGTTATTGAGCTCGATTACCTGTGCTGCAAGACGTTGCAATTGGGCCTTGAAACCAACAAGTGCATCATTGGCATCTTTGCGGGCAGTGAAATCGCAGACTGTCTCAAGTTTGTACAATCCGCTATCGTCAAAATGGTAATAGACGGTATAGGACTCCGTAGCAGCTACCAACGTATTTTCGTCGGGCTCATCAACGTGTACCAAATCCCTGGTTTTCAGGAACTCTTGCACTTGTGTTTTTGTGCTGCCAAAGTCTTGGTTCAAAAACGTTTGAGCAATGATATTGCAGAGCGGCAAAAATGCCGCCAGGATGGTGAAGAACTTTTTCATAGACAAACGATTTAGGTACAACACTAAATTACGATTCTCGAAATATCCATCCTAGGGATTATCGCCCAAAATCCTGTCGGCGTTAGGCTAGCAGCGTTATTGCAAGTTTTGCAAGCATTGTACACCCCAAAACCCAATCCTAAATGCATTCAGGCAGTCAATAAAAAATTTACGGGGAGGAAAGAAAGATTGGCCAATATCATGCGATACCCTTGCATGCGTTTCCCGATGCAAAATATAGTGCTACCGTGCAAATCGGCGTTGTGAATATCTTTTCAGATTTTATGCGACACTTTCATGGGCGTCACCTAACTTTGAAGCCCGTTGGCAACCCCAACTCATGGGCATTATGACCAAGTATATATTTGTTACCGGCGGCGTGACCTCCAGCCTTGGAAAGGGCATCATTTCCGCATCACTCGCGAAACTCCTTCAAGAAAGGGGCTATCGCGTCACCATCCAAAAGTTTGTTC
>JANORP010000046.1:0-35530 GCA_031415375.1 Bacteroidota bacterium
CCATCGCAGCGACATATTCTTTGAAGAAGCGCTTGAATGCACCATAAACCATCCTGCAATACTGAATGAGCGTGTCTCGGTCATTGAGCTGCAGAATTTCAAGGGTTTTCTCGACTTTGGAGGCAGCCCTGTTGGCATCTCTCACGCCATGCTTGGGGTAAAAAACGTAGTATTTCAAGCTCAATTCCATCAGTTCCATGGGATCTTCTGACCTTGGGTCGATGAAGCAGATGTCTTGATTTTCAGGACGATTTGGTTTTTTATCGGTTCCGTATTTCAGCAATTCTGGGGTCGCACTGCCTTGTGGGTTAAAGATATACATCTTAGCACCCTTGCTACCCGTGTTGCATTGTTTGCATGCGTAGATGTAGTTGTCCCATTTGAAAGCATGAAGTGGGAAAAATCCCTTGGGGCGTATATGCTCGATATCACCCTCTTCACTCTGCTCACAATAGTTGCAAATCCCCATCCCGATTGAAATCGAGCGGAGGCAATCCTCGATATTGCTGAAAGCATTTTGCCCGACCATGCTCGATTTTTTTTGATCCCAAAGCGAGTAAGCTTTGTCAACTTGGGCCTGGAAACCCTCGCAGCTTTCCACCTGCAAATGGAGATTGGCGAGTCGATCTACAGCCCTTTGTGGAAGCGTAATGTGATCAGTCTTCAACATTGACTTGGAAGATTTGTTGTAGTCTCACAAATTCTTTTTGCTCTTGGTCTGTCATAGGGACATCGAAACGGCGTTTCATGGCGAGGTCATAAAAGCGTTTTTTCCATTCCTTGCCTTCTTCACCACGCGTGACCCCTGCACCAAATTCATCCGTTTCATAGGCGTCGAGTACGGTGCCATAAACGAGCTTGTCTTTTTCTGTGCCTTTGATTTCAAACGCGAAATCATCGGTGCCAGGATTGGGAAGTTTCCAAATGGTTCCCTTAGATGCACCTCTGCATATCAGCGGACTATGTGTAGTGACGATGAATTGCATATTTGGGAAATAGGTCGTGAACCATGAACCGATCCTTGTTTGCCATGTTGGGTGCAGGTGGGCATCAACTTCATCGATGAGCACTACGCCAGGAAGGTCGATGCTGAATACTGGTTGATCAGCATTGACGAAAACTGCATCCATTTGGTAAACGCGCAACAGCTGCCGCAATAGTTCAAACATCAAGCTCAGCATGGATCTGAACCCGTCGCTCAGTTTACTGATATGTACTTCTACGTGATTGCCATCTTCAAAAAACACCCCATCGTTATTGATTTCCTTGATGCTTGTGGCATGAGGTAGTAGATTGGAATTGTTGATAAATTTGATGAACAAGGCGAGTAATTTACCCTGTAGTTCCTTCCCGTCCTGCTTAGCGTTGTGTAAATCTTTGAGCCAAGTCAATGCTTCGAAGAAAGCAACATTTTCTCCAAACATGGATACATGGGCGGCAGCACTTGGCACCGACAGATAGATGCGAACGACTTCTGGATCACCGCCATAAAACCTCCTGAAGGGGCCGAACCCTGCGGAAAACCATCCGCCTGCATCGCCCCAAACAAAAGCATCTGCATTGGAGTCCTTGCGCTGCTTCAAGATGAATCCATCGCGATCAATTGTGCCTGCCCCATCAGTAGCCATGATTTCTAGTATGGCCCAAAACGGTTTTTTTTGTGCCCCTTTGCCTGAGCCGACTGCCTGATCATAGAGGTAATCCCGTGTCAAACACAAGCCTATTTCTGATTTATTCTGGCCTGATGAAATCCATTCTCTCAAATTCAAACGAAGCGCCTTGTAATCATTTGGCCCGATGAGACCAAGGGCAATTGCTCTTATGACCGACGTTTTACCCGCTCCATTGTCGCCCAATAGTACATGCCACCCCGCTTCTTGCCCTTCCTCGAATTGGAGTTGCAGCTCATTGATCCTCTTTATCCTTTTGAGACAGACTTCCCTGATATACATCGCATCCTAGATTTTACACATCCACTCGGCCATCGGCAAACAAAACGGCGGGCCTTTGACCTTTTGCCCGAAATTACGGTTTTTGCTGAAACTTTGGGCTTGCTCTGCGCGACCACCTGCTGCGCATTTCCAAAATCACCCTACGGCCAATCGCTCGCGAAATGCGGTCGGTGACTGCCCGGCTTTGTTGCTGAAAAAGCGGCTGAAGGCCTGGATGTCTTCGAAGCCGAGGCTGTAGGCGATTTCTTTGATCGGTTTCTCGGTGTACATGAGGAGGCGGCGCGCTTCCTGTAGCAGCCGTGCTTGGATCACTTGGAGCGGGGTTTGCTGGTCAAACTTGGAGAAGAGGTTGGCGAGGGTCTTGGGGGACTTGTGCAGCAGGGCGGCGTAACTCTGCACGTCGTGTAGGCTGCGGTAGTGCTGCTCGACGAGGTAGTTGAATTCACGCACGAGTTGAATCTTGCCGTTGTCCAGCTCTTGGATCTGCATCTGCCGCTTGAAGACGCGGATGCACAAGATGATCCACCGCTTGACCAGCATGCGCAGCATCTCCAACTGCAGGTTGTCGCATGAGGCGAGTTCGATGCCAAAGACGCGCCAGAGCAGTTCAAAGATTTCCAAGTCGGGCGCGGAGAGGGTTACCTTGGGGAGGTTGGAGGCACCAAAGAAGAGCAGACCCTTGCAGCCGACCTCATGGTCGTGGTTGTCGAGGCAATAGAAGGGACGATTGAAACGAAACAGGCGACCACTTGCAGGCGAGCGAGGAAAGAGGTGGTGGTATTCTGTGAGGAAAAGCAGCTCGTTGGGTTGCACGGTGAGCAACACGCCATCGACCTCAAAGGTGGCATCGGTCGCTTGGTTCCAATAAATGCGCAATTCGGAGGGCTTTGCTGCCAGCAATGCCGCTGCATCTTGCCCTTCTACCGCGTAGAGGCCAAGGAATTCACCTGAAAGTCCTGTAAAATGCATCGCCGGAAAAATCTTCTGCTACAACCTAGATCGAAAACAGCAATTTTCCGAATATTCGTCTGAAATACCTTGCGCTAACAAGACAAAGTGGCCTTATTTCTCAAAAGCGATGCCGACCGAAACCATCGGTGCAGCATAGACATTGCGGTAGGGAACAAGCAAATTGTTGGCAGACAATACATTGGCTGAGAAGCCCCAATGTTTGTAGGGCTTGTAAAAGGCCTCGGCGCTGATCATCATAAACTCCGAGGCGTCGCCCCTGATAAAGCTCAACTCGGGATGCTGACTCTGCCCAAGGCTCAGTTGTGTCCTGAGTTTGGCGTTGATCCAGAGTTTGGGGACGGGGTGGTAGCCAAGCTCGCCGCCAAACTGCACAAGATCCCTGAAGCGCTTGCCGTCATAGGTGGTGCGCAGGTCGTAGGAGCCATAGAGGGTGGCATAAAACTTTCCAAATGACTTGGAGGCTGCGAGTGTGGTCCAAAAATTGAATTCGCCATCGCCTGTCGGCAGGTTGATGAAGACGCCTGGCAATGCTTTGTCCTCGGCGGATGCATTGGCGCGACCTGTGGGCATGTCGGCACCAAAACTCACCGCCACAGGCAATTTGTTGCCGGTGAAGCGGTATTTGAGGTGCAATTGCAAATCGCCCTGCCCGATGACCGAGCGCGTGGTCTCATACTTGTTCAGGCGCAGCAGGGGCGCTTGCGCGATGAGCGTGAGGCGGTCGCGCAAGCCATATTCGCCATAGAAGCTGAGGTTGAATTGGTTGAAGCGGTTGGTCACCAGGAGATTGCCATTGCCATTGTAATAGTTTTTGGCGCTGAAAAAGCTGATGTCAGTTTTGAGAAACAAGCCTTTGCGGGCACGTGTCCAGCCGCTTTGGGCTAGACCGACTGCGGGCAGCATGAGTAGCAGAAGCAAAAAGGGGATCCAAGTGCGCATGAGAAAAGCGTTGGGGCAATTCAAAAAAATGGTCTGATGGAAGGCATTTGGCCGATTCCACCAGACCCTAGAACAGCTATTGTTGACTGAGAAATTAATTCAAAGGTGCATTGCCAAACTGCACGCCGGCAGATGCACAATAGAGGATGACATGTGTGAACTTGGCATCGGCAGCGGGGTCGAGGCGAAAGTACTGGAGGCCACCTTTGGTGGTATTGCCGATGAGGCGCAGGTCTGGATTGCCAGTGCCTGGGCTAGCGGTATAGGTTGCGCTCGTGCTCAAATAGACCACGACTGTGCCTGTGGCGAAGTTGGTGGCGAAATTGGTTCCAAACTTCACAAATTGGACGCCATCCTCGTCCTTGCCAAGCTCGGCAGTGCCTGCAGAGCCAGCGGTATTCTGATCGACAAAAGCGCCCGTCTTGCTGACTGTGAAGTCACCGTTGGGGACAGTGCGATCGACGATCTCGTCTTTTTTGCAGGAAGTAAACACCATGGCGAGGGCCATGAACACGACTGCGAAGTGCAAGCTTTTCATTTTCATAATCTTTTTCGGTAATTGAAGATAAGAGAGCTGCAAACGTCGCTAGGTTGCAGTCCTACGTGTTAGGCAATGCTTCCCGAGTAGTTGGCAATTTGTCTTAGGGATGAAATTTCAATCGCTTCCAATCCCGATTGCTTCGGCTACGCGGATACATATTTTTCGCAAATTGCTAATAGTCAGTGGATAGGAATGTTCGCTCCCGCCCAAGGAGCGGGAGCGGGCGCAGGAATTGCGTTGTTCGTCGGCCTTCTGCAAGGTTTTACCTGTGGCCGATGAACGCCTCAGGTGCATTGCGCGTCGCATTCCATTCGGGTATTTATTCCCTTGATCCGTTTGTGCGCCAAATTGTCTTTGGGGGAGGGTTAATAAAAGGTTGTGAATTTAGCTTCACTGAAGACCAGAGCATTTCAACCCCAAGCAATAGTAGATTGAATTGCAATGATTTAGAATAGATTGGATCAGAAGTTGAGATATTTTGTCGAACTTTGCGAAATGCTTCGGCAACATTCTATTTTCCAACTGATAACCAATTCTTGAAAGAAAATGATGCGAAAAATTTACTTCTTCTGCTTGGTCTTGCTACTTTCTCAACTGGGCATCGCTCAGATCAACATCTATCCAAACTTCAACAACTTTGAAAGTGAGGGCCTTTGTGGCACAAGTTGCTCAGGCGCTTGCAACCTGACAGGCACATGGCGAAATGCCGACCAATATGGTTTCCCGCAGGCAGGAACAGACTGGCTCGCTGAGGACGGCCCCACGCCCAGCACCACCACAGGGCCAGACATTGACCACACCCTGGGTACCGCGACGGGTAAATACCTCTATGTCGAGACCTCCGGCTGCAACAACACAACTGCTCACTTGGTGAGCGCGATCTACGATTTCTCGGCGCTCACTGCACCCAAAATCAAGTTTTGGTACCACATGCTGGGTGCCACGATGGGCACCATGCACATGGACGTCGATACCACTGGTCTCGGCAACTGGGTGCTCAATGTCGCGCCATCCTGGACCGCCAACGTGAACCTCTGGCAAGAGAAGACCATCGACCTGAGCGCCTATGCGGGCAGGCCGAGCATCCGCTTGCGCTTCCGTGGGCAGACCGGTACGAGTTTCACCTCAGACATGGCCATCGATGACGTAGAGGTCTTTGAGCCAGTGGCCTTTGATGTGAACATGGTCTCGGTCAATGCTGGCGGTGGCTGCGGCAACAGTGTGAACACACCGGTGATCATCAGCTACAGCAACAACGGCTCCGACACGATGGAGGTCGGCGACACGGTGTTCGTTGCATTTCAAATCAACGCCAATGTCGTCATGGACACTGTGATTCTCACCAGCAACCTGCTGCCGGGAGATACGATGAGCTATACCTTTTCCAATGGCTATGCAGACTTGTCTGGCCCTAGCAATGTGGTGATCAATGCGTGGTCTAACTTCATGCCAGACAACAATTCAGGCAATGACACCGTGACTGTGACGACCATTGGCATCCCGATCATCGCCACCTACCCCTATTTCCAAGACTTCGAAACAGGGCAAAACGGCTGGCGCATCTTCAACGGCAGCGCAGGCACATGGGCCTTTGGCACACCTGCTAAGACCACGATCAACTCAGCTGCCTCTGGCCTGAATTCCTTTGTGACTGGTGGCCTCGGCACGGGAACCTACAATGACAATGACAACGCTTGGGTCGAAGGCCCTTGTTTTGACTTCACCAACATCTGCGACCCTGTCATTTCTCTCAAGGTTTGGTGGAATGCAGAGTTTTCCTGGGATGGCATGAACGTCACCGCCTCGACCGACGGTGGCATCACATGGACCGTCATCGGTGCATTTGGTGATCCGCTCAACTGGTACACCGACAATACGGTTGTGGGCAATCCCGGCGGCTCGCAAGAGGGCTGGTCTGGCCGCACCTCAACTACCAATGGCAGCAACGGCTGGGTCACCGCCAAGCACCGCCTCAACGGCTTGGGCAACCTCTCCAACGTGAAGTTGCGCATCAACTTTGGCAGTGACGGCTCCGTCGTCGATGACGGCGTGGCCTTTGACGACATCCGCATCACCAATGGTGCTTGGTTGGGCATCGACCAATTGGCTTGCTCGCCCGCCACAGTGGCGCTCGAAGCCTCGGTCGGCGGTTCAGCCGACACCTACCTCTGGAGCACAGGTGCCACCAACAGTGGCATCACCGTCGCGGCGACTGGCACATACTCCGTCGCACTTGTAGGCCCGACTTGCACGACCATGGACACCATCTATGTCGTCGTCGTGGACACCAATTCCACGGTCGATCTTGGAGCAGACACCAGCGCATGCAATAGCTACCTGCTCGATGCCGGCAATTGGCCCGCATCGACCTTCCTCTGGAGCACGGGCGCTACGACCCCGAGCATCGCTGTCACAGCGGGTGCCACCTATACCGTCGATGTCGTCAATGCTTGCGGTACCTTGAGTGACACCATCGTGCTCATCGTGGCCCCAAGTCCGGTGGTGAACCTCGGCCCAGATACCTCGGCTTGTGGACAGGTTTTGATCGACGCTGGCAATCCTGGCGCGACCTATATCTGGAATGGCACCCCGGGCTCCAGCACCATTCTCGTCGTGAATAGCGGCCCCATCGATGTCCAAGTCACCAACGCCGCAGGTTGCAGCGCGACCGACACCGTGCAGGTCCAGATTTTCAGCACGCCGACCGTGAGCCTCGGTGCCGACCAATTGCTTTGCAACGGTGCGATCCTGCTCTTGGATGCCGGCAATCCCGGTGCGACCTACCAATGGTCACCCAATAGCACTAGCCAGACGCTTGTCGCCGCCGCCGCAGGTGCCTACTCCGTCGCCGTCACCGACAGCAATGGCTGTACAGGCATGGACACCGTGCTCATCACCAATGGTCTCTCGCCGATTGCAGGCTATACCTTCACCGTCGGTGGTGCAGGCTTGAGCTATGCCTTCACCAACACCTCGACAGGCGCGATCAGCTACGCTTGGAGCTTTGGCGACGGTGGCACGAGCACCGCAGCCAACCCGACACATACCTACGCTGCGGGCAGCTTCACAGCCACCCTCATCGTCACCAACGCTTGTGGCAGCGACACGATCACGCAGCCGCTCACCGTCGTGGGTATCGGCGCGTCCTTCGCAGATGGCACCGTCAAAGTCTTCCCGAACCCCAGCAATGGCAAGTTCCAAGTGAGCTTCGACCTCGGCATCGCAGAGGAGGTGACCCTCACCGTCCAAAACCTCGCCGGCCAAGTCGTGTACACACATGACCTCGGCCTCGTGAGCGGCCCCGTGCAGGCAGACGTGCAACTCGGCAGCCTGAGTGCAGGCGTGTACCTGTTGCGCTTGCAGTCCAGCACCGCACAATCAACGTTTATGCTGCGGGTGGAGTAAGCCTGACAGCACTGTTTTAGGAGGCGCATTGCGCCTCTGACAAGACCTTCGATTCAGACGCCAGTGACGGGGTCTGGGTCGAAGGTTTTTTTTTTGGGGATTTTTTCAAAGCCTGATGATGCTTTGCTCGGGGTCTTTGAAACACTTCCAAAAGTAGTCATCTGTACGCCGGAATTTGCGGTGCAGAATGGCCGGAACAATCACAACGGGTGTATGCTCCCTTGATACCGCTTGCGATCGGGGGAGTGCACACACCTATACAATATTCCTTCAACCAGCAAGCCCAGGGTTGTCCAAAATCCGTTTGATCGAATCAAAAAACGCGCGATATACAGTTTCGCTTTGCGAGGTGATCTTGTACAATTCCAAGTCTTGCTTGCGCTGCTTCAACAGTACCTCCTTGAGAATCTTGTCCAAAGCAATGTTCCTGTTTTGTGTGTCGGGATTGTCATAGTACTTGGTCTGAATGTCGGGATGCGCCATCATTCCCTTCGTAATTTGCACAAACTTCACGCGTTGATCCTCAGGCGTCGCGTCCCAGCCTTGGAACCATCGTTCATTGAAGCTGCGGATGATCTCATCGAGCGGATCCAATTGGCTGCCATCGCCGTGCGTGCCGCGCGGATTCGGATTTTGGGGATCCAGTTCCGTGGGGGTATCGTCCAGCTCGATGCTATGATTGAGCAGTGTGCGTTCCAAACCATAAGTCGAGAGGTCCACGGATTCCAGTAACGCGTCGATCAGGTCTTTTTCAGGATCTTTGAGGAGCAATTTCGGAATGAGAAATTTCAAGAACCAAAACAATTTCTCCCAAGCGACCATCTCATAATCCATGATGGAGGCCATTTGCCCGTAGATTTTGACAAATTGTTTGGCCTTGATCTTGAAGTCCGCTTTTTGCGCATCCTCCAGTTCCAATGCACGGTTGAAGCGGTCTGCCGCCACATCGATGATCGGGCTGAGCAATTGGGCGTCCAGGTTGTCGAAGTATTTGTCCACGAAGGAATCGACTTCCGACTGCTCATACACGCCGACTTCGTCGAGGCTGCCTTTCAATTCGTGCAGCACATTCACATCGGTTGCGCCGCTGAGGGAGGTGGCCGTGTAGAAGGGATCAAAAGCCTGCTTGATCTCGGCGACGTCATTGAAGAAGTCCAAGATGAACAAGTCCTCGGTCTTCTTGCCGAGTTTGTCAGCGGCGCGGTTGAGGCGGCTCAGGGCCTGCACCGCGAGCACGCCCTGCAATTTCTTATCGACATACATCGCGCTGAGCTTGGGCTGGTCAAATCCCGTCAGGTACTTGTTGGCGACGACCAACATGCGGTAGGCATCGGAGTCAAATTCGTCGCGGGTGTCCTTTTCCCCAAATCCGTTGAGGCTAGCCTCGGTATGCTCTATGCCGTTGACGGTCTTCTTGCCAGAAAATGCAATCGCAATCTTGAACGGATCGCCTTTCTCCTTCAAAATGCCGCGCAGGGCGAGGTAATACCGGATTGCCGACTCGATGTTTTGGGTCACAACCATCGCCTTGGCCTTGCCCTTGAGTTTCTTGGTGCTGAAGACCTTGCTGCTGAAATGCTCGTAAATGATCTCCGCCTTCGTGCCGATCGTCTGTTTGTTTTGCTCCACGTAGGCACGTAGCCTCTTTTGCGCCTTCTTGGTGTCAAACAGCGGATTGTCTTGTATCGATTTCTCGATCTCGTAATAGCTCTTGTAGGTCGTGTAATTGGCCAATACATCGAGAATGAAGCCTTCCTCGATGGCCTGTTTCATCGAGTACAGGTGAAAAGGCTCAAAAGTACCATCTTCCTTCTTGGTCCCAAAGCGCTCCAAGGTCGCATTCTTCGGCGTCGCCGTAAACGCCAAATAGGAGGCATTCCCCTTCATCTTCCGCGCCCGCAAAGCCTTCAAAATCTTGTCCTGTCCGTCCATCTCCTCCTCGCTCTCAAACTCACTCTGAGCCATTCCCATGGCTTCATTCATTTTCCCAGCCGCAGTTCCGCTCTGTGAGCTATGTGCCTCATCGATGATCACCGCAAAACGCTTGTCGCTCAGGTCGGCGATGCCATCGACGATAAAGGGAAACTTTTGGATCGTCGTGATGATGATTTTCTAGCCTTGCTCGAGGTTTTCCTTCAAGTCCTTCGAGGACATGGCCGGCGCGACGATGTTCTTGACTTCCGAAAATTCCTTGATATTGTCGCGCAGTTGCTTGTCGAGTAGCCTGCGGTCAGTCACCACAATCACAGAGTCAAACAATGGCGTTTGCATGCCTTTGAATCCTGGGATATCCCCCCATTTAGGATAGACCTCGATCAGTTGATAGGCAGCCCAAGTGATCGAGTTGGACTTGCCAGAGCCCGCAGAGTGCTGTATCAAGTAGCATTGATCGACACCGTTTTCTGAGGCATGGGCCAATATGCGTCGCACGACATCGATCTGATGGTAGCGTGGGAAATACAGATTGCGACTGCTCAGGGGGTCTGAGGGCTTGCCATCAAACCGCACAAAGTGTTGAATGATATTCGCCAAGCTCTTGGGCGCAAAGACATCTTCCCATAGGTAGGCGGTCTTGTGCCCATTAGGGTTGGGCGGATTCCCTTTGCCATGGTGGTGCCCCTTGTTGAAGGGCAGGAAAAATGATTTTGTACCCTCCAATTTGGTACACATGTACACTTCGTCGGTATCGACGGCAAAGTGTACCAAAGCACGCCCAAATTGCAGCAGCGGCTGCCGCGTGTCGCGGTCGTGCATATATTGCCGAATGCCATGCACCTTGGCGGACTGTCCCGTCCAAGCGTTTTTGAGTTCCAGTGTCGCGATTGGCAAGCCATTCACAAACACGACCAAATCGATCGTTTCCCGTTGGTTGTCCAGGTTGTAGCGCACCTGCCGCGAGACACTGAAATCATTTTTTCAAAATTTTCCTTCACTGCCGCACTGCTGCTTGCCATCGGCCACTGGTAAAACTGGGTCAAATGCGCATCGTCCACCTCCAAGCCCTTGCGCAAGATGCGCAGCAAGCCATACTTCTTGGCGATGCGGTCATAGCGCTCCAAGATCTTCAATTTCCAGTCGGGCGAGCGCCTGAGCTTGTCGAGCTCCTCGGCTTGTGTCGCCTCCAGAAATTCCCAAAAGCGGCGCTCATCGATCGCATACCTTGCATTGTAGTGCGAGGCATCGTCGATGCTGTAGCTGCCACCCTCGCCATAGATGGCGCGCGGCTCCTCCGCAGCATGGCCTGCGGCCGTAGCAGCCGCGAGTTCCTCCTGGCAGGTGCCTGTGAGGGCTTTTTCGATGGCCATTTCCAAGGTCTTTTCGTTGGTTTGGGAGGGCATAGTCAGCGGACTTTAGTTCGAAGAGGGATAGGTGTCTTTTTGCAAAGTTTCAATCCTTTACCACTTTTCCCTTGCGGTCAAAGTCTTGCTCTGTGACACTGCCATCCTCCTTGGTCATTTTACGGTGTTGCAGATGCTTGCTGTCGGGCCAGTATTGGTATTCGTCCAGCCAAAGCCGGGCGCCTGAAGAGAACTTTTCGAAGGCGACCAATCGGTGGCCCACAAAGTGGCCCACGTAGTAGGTCTCCCAATCGCCCAGCGAGGCCGCAGCAATTTCGTCGGCGGGCTGGAAAGGGATCGCGTAACCTGAAAACGTCGAGAAATAGTGGATGGCAGTAGCTTCTTTATCTTTCATGCAACCTCTTGCAACGTTCAAACCAGTAAATAGCATCAACAAGCCCGCGATAGCCCTCATACTGCCTTGAGGCTCGTAGCGGCGAGCATCGATTTTTGGAAGGTATGGCAATTTTGACCAAAGCCGAATGTCCAGCGCCATTCACCGCTGTACCCTTTGGCAAAGGAGATGATGTCGCGCGTCACATCGGCCTCCGTTTTTGTCGGGTCGGTGCATTCCACCCCCAAGACTTCATCTGCCGGGTCGCTATGGTGCGGATCCTTGGTCGCCGAGCCGCCAAAGCTCGTTTGCCCGTTCAATTCACCCTCCGTACCTAGCAAGGTATCTTTCAAGCCAACCCCATGCTTGGGCCACCAGCCATAGCTCTGCTTCTTGTTCAGCTCCACCCACCAGTGCCCATACTTGTCTTCCTGCCCGAGGTGGATGTGCTTGCGCTTCAGGACGATGGAGGGCATGGCTGTACCAGACCCCGACGACTTCTGTTGCACAGGCGCCGTGGCAGGATTGCTTTGCAGTTGAAATGCAGGCGGTGGCATCGATTTTCCGGTTCCAGCATGTGGACCGCTTTCCTTCTCAGTCACCTTGCGTTGCGCAAGGTCGTGTGTATGGCTATGCATGATCTCGTAGTCTTAATTGTTGCAAATATTCACTGTCGAAGTAAAGATAGGGCATATTCTCAATTTGACAAACAGTTGTAGGGAGTGGGGTGTACGATCCTGCTCAAAGAGCGGGAGTAGGCGCAGGAATTACGTTGTTCGTTGGCCCCCCAAAAAAGCCAAGTTTGAGGGCCGACGAACGATATTGGCCGCCAAGCAATGATTCGGCGACGCCGAATCTATGATCAAAATGCGCGTTCGTAGGCCCACAGCGTTGTTGTGGGGTGGGCCGACGAACAGGTGCAGAATTTGTCGTACACCCTAGGGAGTGGGGTGGGGCTTTTCCTTCGGCTGTTCATTTGCTGGGGAGGGCATCTATTTGATTCCAGTTAATGATTTAAGAACCGCATAGGCAGCTTTGATGTCTGCCGACTGATCCGCATTGGATTTCAGGTCGATTGAAGCGAGATGGACGACTCCGTTGTGTTCGTTGAAATAGACTCTGAGTTCGACTGGCCGGGATACTCTCAATTCGTAAACCTTGCAGGCACTACCAGAAGGTGAAACATCCTTCACAAGATTCGTATCAGGATAATAAGGGGTCCGTAAGCCGCGACTTTTGGCGTACTGAAAATCTTCCAAAATTGCAGTCTGGCTTTCAGGTCGCAGGTTGACAAACTCTTTTTCAAATCTTGGCAAGCACTTTGGACTTTCCAGAACAGCCCTTAGCTTTTCGAAGTTGGAAAAATTCTCAAATGTCCATTTTTGATGGGAAGCATTGTCGGTTACTTGCCTTGGTTCGGAAATCGAAGTAGGGCCAAAATTGGTTCCTAAAAACGCGAAAGGATTGTTGCCGCAAACCAATTCGGCTTCCTCCTCGTTCTCGATCTGATCCGTACAATTCTGCATGTCCAATAAAAATCTCAAAATGACTTGCTCTGCTGGACCAAATGAGGAACATATTCTCAAATACTGGGGATGGTAGTACATCGAATGGTGTCGAAAAAAAGTATCGCGATCTTTCCTCTGCTGAATCGCGACCAACTTATCCATCCCTGATTTGAATTCGTCAGGATTAGTGGGTTCCACTGCTTGGTACAATAAAAAAAGTCGATTCATCCCCGTCTTAGATTAAAGAGTTCGACGTAATCACGCTGGCTTTGGTCAAAAAAACCATTTGGCCAACCTGAAAGCTCACCTAGCCCATTCATTGAAAGAGTTTCGATTTTTGGCTGAATGGCATCTGCCTCTCCTTGACTAAAGAAATTGATGCTGATCTGATCTGCAGGAATTTCCTTCAATGCCGCCGATAGCTGAATGCCATTGATCACGTGGTCGCTATGCGTTTCCACAATTACCTTGACGCCTGCATTGGCAACCATCGCCAGGAACCGACCGATTTTTGACTGGGCTGAGGGATGTAAATGGGCCTCTGGGTTTTCTACGATCATGAAGCTGCCTTGTTTCGCGATGAGTCCCGTCACAATAATTGGCAGCACGTAGCTGATGCCAAAGCCAATGTTGGTGGCGATGGTGGGGTCACCTTTTGTAAAGTAATTTTCAACTCGGATTTGGGCTAATTGCGTTCCCTTGTCATAGGTGGCTGCAATCTTTACCCCTGGCATGATTTCATCCATCCACGCATTCACTTGCTGTTCAAGTCTCGGACTTTTAGTGCCATTGTGCTTCCTTTTTTCTTCGATCTTCGACGCATAATTCGACTCCGTATCCGCAATTAACTGTGCCACGAATTCACCTTGGAAGCCAGCGCTCGGAAAATCATAAAACTGTACTCCTTGGCTAACTCTAGGGCCGATCCTTTCAGCATTTAGATAATAAAATTCCTGAAAAAAGAGAGCACTCTCTTGATTTCCCTCATTGATCACGTTAATTGGCTTAAGCCAAAGCTGTTGTTCTGGAACTTCATACTCCACAGCAAAGTCCATACCTACACTGACTTTCAAGCCCAGTGTGGTGGTGTTCTTTTGGAAGTTTCGAGGAAGCACATACGCACTGTTTCCTAAGGCCAAGCAGTACGACCCATTCAATTCTACATTTAGACCGTTTGGTTTTGATAGGGAATATCGATTCTTCTCCCAAGTGGCACAATGCTCCACGGTTCTTCGCAAATACAGGAGTGCTTGAATTGCAGTACTCTTGCCATTGCCATTAGCCCCAGCAAATACGGTCAGCCCATTGAGGGGAATTTGTACTTTATGAAAGCATTTGAAGTTTTCAATGTTTAAATTTTCCATTATGAAAGTATGAGGGTGGCCTTGATAATTTCTTGCACTTTGTCAAAAACATATAGGAGGTTGTTGCGGCTATTGGTGCTATACGACAAATAGTCTAGCAATTTCCTGTCATCATCAATCCTGTTTGCAAGAACGGCTGTTAGTGCCCCTTCAACATTCTTTGATTTGAGCTTTGCATGATCGTAACCACCTAACAATACCGAGCAACTCACAAAAAGAGCCTTGTTAATCAATTGCCTTCGTGCCCCAGCCACCAGGTCACTTGGCCTCACCTTTCGAAATGCAAATCTACTTCCAAACAAGTATTCACAATTTCGCATCGCGTTTGAAAAGCTGGTAACGTATGTCCTTAAGTCACTCAATGACTCCTTTTTCAAATTGTCCGTAAGATCATCCAAAGATACGTCCATATAGCCGCTGTAATCTTCGATGGTCCCCTTCGCTTCCATAAACCTGTAGAACAAGATGAATCTCAGGCCCAATTCATGGTCATCCATCCGACTTGTGCGAATACTGTTATCAGTGGCAGATTTGAATTCTTGAAGGTTGGTCATGGTATTCAACGTTTCTCGTAAGCCATCACCAGCAAGACTATTCCGAATCTCCTGATTGTTGAGTGGCATTCCACCCGTGTTGATACGTCTAAAGATATCAAATTTGACTTTGGCGGGCGAGGAGGGGTCAATCACGTTCACGGAGAATTGTGTTTGGTTGAACCATCTCAAATACTTGCCGTCGATCGCTTCCTTTCCCTCTTCAGATTTGTAATACTTACCTCCACAACTCGCGTTGAGATATTCTAGATCCTTGAGAGGAAACTTGTTGTCCATGAAATCCTTAATCGTAGAAAGTCGTTGCAACCCATCCACAATTGTAATCTTACCTTCCTCGTCTTCCGAAAAGTAAAACATCGGCAATGGAATTCGAAGCAAGATGGATTCGATTAACCGAGACTTTTGAAGATTGGTCCAAACCAAATTTCTCTGGAAATCAGGTCTTAAGATAATGTCTTCGTCCTTGATCATATCAGCGATGAGCCTCAGGCTAAATTGCTTGGCGTGGACCCTGATGTCTTCTGGATTGAACGGGTTATCACCCTCAGTTGAGCCTGCCTCTGTCAGGTCCGTTCCTGACTGCTCTGCCTTGATGATCGAAACCAGAAGATTGTCCAGCTTGATACCAAGAGATTCCTTGGACTCGGTGACGTGCGGATTTTTGGATACGATTTGAAAGGAATTGCCAGTCCTTTTGATTTCCATCCATGGATGGTGTTTCGCATCTACTAGTTCATATACAGTATTGTCGCCATCTTGGCTATCCTTTAGGAAGGCATCGAGTGACTCCATGCCGCCTCCTTGTACCATTACCTCAACTGTCATATTCAGCTATTTTACTCAAAAGTACTAAACTATCTTTATCTTCCCAGTAACCGCCCCATCAATCAACACCGCCTTGTATTCCTTCAGTTTCCCGATCTGCTTTTCGTGCAGCGCGATCGACGCGTCGATTTTCGTCATCTGTAGGTGGTATCGTCCTGAAATACCCATGCCCCAAGCCCAGCCCAGCCCAAAAACCCAGATGCGAACCAGCGTCGTCTCATCCACCTCGCATCCAGAAGCCACGCAAACCCTACTCAGCCGCTACAAAAAGCCCACTCTCCCCATTTCTCAAAAGCCACCGTCCATGACTTTCCTCACCCAAATCAATCCGCCACATCCTAAAACCGCCCCCAAGCTCAAAAAAACAAGCCCAAGCCCCACCGCCAAAATCTCTTATCTCTGATTTCCCACCCCCCCCTTGCACTTTACAAAAACCCTCCCAAAATTTGTATGCATGCATACAAAAAATATGTCGCCATGCATACTATATTTGTGCTGCATGCATACTATATTTGCTCTGCAAAATTTGGAATATGGACTTTGATACAACGCTGGTCGCAGATCAGCAAGACACCATCCTCACCAAGATTGACATCGGCTTTGATGTCAAGGTGACTTGGTTGGCAATCGCGCGCATGTTTAGCTCGGCCGCCAATGAGCAGGGGGTGACTGTCACAATGGGTTTTGCCCTGCTCAACATCAGCCGGGAAAAGGGAACTCCCGCCACCAAGATCGCGCCGCTCCTAGGCATGGAGCCGCGCAGCCTCACCCGCCTCCTCAAAAAATTGGAAGAGGACGGCCTCATCTCACGCATGCCAGACCCTGAGGACAAGCGCTCGGTGCGCATCTTCCTCACGGCCCTTGGTGCTGAGAAACGGGCCATCGCACAGCTGCAGGTCATCAAATTCAACGAGGCTATCAAAGCCAACGTGAAGGAAAAGGACCTCAAAAACTTCTTTGACACGCTCGAGAAGATCCACAATGTCATCAAGGATAATACGATAAAATCGACCTGAGGGCTTTGTGCCGTGGCCTGCTGGGCCAAAGGCATGCCGCCAATGGGAAGAAAAATAAAAGACGCTTTTAAAGAATGTCATGAAAACAAGAACGATTAAGAAAGTAGCCATCTTGGGCTCGGGCATCATGGGGTCGGGCATCGCCTGCCACTTCGCCAACATTGGCGTGCAGGTGCTGCTGCTCGACATTGTGCCTTTTAACCTCACCGATGAGGAAAAGAAAGTCCCCGCGATGCGCAACCGCATCGTGAACGAATCCCTCCAGAATTGCATCAAGGGAAAGCTCAATCCGCTGTACAGCAAGAGCTTTGCCGCGCGCATTTCCACCGGCAATTTTGACGATGACATGGACAAGATCAAGGATTGCGACCTCATCCTAGAGGCTGTAATCGAGCGCTTGGACATCAAGCATCAGGTCTTCGCCAAGGTCGAGCAGCACCGCAAATCGGGCAGCATAGTGGCCTCCAATACCTCGGGCATCCCCATTCACATGATGACCGAAGGCCGCTCAGACGACTTCAACAAGCACTTTGTCGGCTTGCACTTCTTCAATCCGCCGCGCTATCTGCGCCTCTTGGAGGTGATCCCCACGCCGCATACCGATCCTGAAATCACAGATTTCATGATGCACTACGGCGACCTCTACCTCGGCAAGCGCACCGTGCTCTGCAAAGACACGCCCGCCTTCATCGCCAACCGCGTCGGCGTCGCTGCCCTTCTCCGCGTGCTCGAACTCGTCAAGGAGCTCGGCCTCACGATTGAGGAATGCGACAAACTCACAGGCCCGGTTACAGGCAAGCCCAATACAGGCACCTTCCGCCTCGCCGACCTCATCGGCAGCGACACTACATTAAAGGTGAAGCAGGGCATGGCCGCCAACGTGCCCGACGATGAGCTGCACAGCATGTTTGCATCCGCAGGCATCTTGGAAGCCATCTGTGAAAAAGGCTGGTATGGCGACAAAACCAACCAAGGCTTCTACAAAAAGACCGACAAGAGAGACGATACCGGCCGCCCGATCATTCTCTCCCTCGATCTCGATACCATGGAGTACCGTGATGCCGCCCGCGTCAAGCTCGCAAGCCTCGAAGCCGTGAAGCAGGTCGATGACCTGAATACACGTGTGAAGATGCTCTATGACTTCCAAGACAAAGGCGGCGAACTCGTGCGCAAATCCGCACAGAGCCTCTTTTCCTACGCTGTAAACCGCATTCCAGAGATTGCCGACGACCTCTACAAGATCGACGACGCACTCAGGGCCGGTTTCGCTTGGGAGCAAGGCCCCTTTGAGCAAAGTGATGTGCTCGGCGTCGAGAAGTTGTACAATGACGCTGTAGCTGCAGGTTTGGTCGTGGCTCCTTGGGTCAAGGAAATGCTCGATGCTGGCAACAAGACATTCTACAAGACAGCCAATGGCAAGCGTCTTTATTATGATTTGGTCTCCAAGTCCTACAAAGTCATCCCCGGCACCGAAAGCCTCATCATCCTCGACAACTTCCGCGACAACAGTGTCGTCTGGAAAAACAGCGGAACAACCTTGTTTGACATCGGCGACGGTGTCTTGAATCTGGAATTTCACACCAAGATGAACAGCATCGGTGGCGAAGTCCTCGAAGGCATCAACAAAGCCATCGACGTTGCAGAAAACGAAGGCTGGAAGGGCCTCGTCATCGGCAACAATGGGCAGCACTTCAGCGCTGGAGCCAACATTGCGATGATGCTCATGCTCGCGATCGAGGAGGAGTGGGACGAATTGGACTTTGCGATCCGCATGTTCCAAAAGACCGTTTCGCGTCTGCGTTTCTCCAGCATCCCCACGGTCATGGCCCCACACAGCCTCTGTCTCGGCGGTGGTTGCGAACTCGCCATGCATGCCGACCAAGTGGTCGCGGCGGCAGAAACCTATATTGGTCTGGTCGAAGTCGGCGTGGGCCTCATCCCAGGCGGCGGCGGCACCAAGGAATTCACGGTGCGCTTCAGCGATGCCTTGGAGTCTGGTGATGTGGAATTGAACGCTTTGCAAAGCCGCTTGCTCACCATTGCGCAAGCCAAAGTCGCCACGAGTGGTCAGGAAGCCAAGGAACTCGGCATCCTGCGCCCCAGCAACCTCATCAGCGTGAACCTCGACCGTCGCCTCAAAGACGCCAAGACAGAGGTGATCCGCATTTCCGATGAAGGCTATACCCAACCGCTCATGCGCGAAGACATCAAAGTCCTCGGTCGCACAGGCTTGGGCCTCGCCTACAGCGGCGTCTATGCCATGTATGCCGCAGGCTACGTGAGCGAGCACGACATGAAAGTCGCCAAAAAAGTCGCCTACGTCATGTGCGGCGGCGATCTCACCGGCACACAACTCGTCACCGAGAAATACCTCCTCGACCTCGAAAGAGAAGCCTTCCTGAGCCTCCTCGGCGAAAGGAAAACCCTAGAGCGCATGCAGCACACCCTGAAAACCGGTAAGCCATTGCGCAATTGAGTGAGCAGTGAGCAGGTAGCAGTTTTCAAGCTGCACAACTGCTAACTGCTACTTGCTAACTGCTACCTCTTTTCACAATTCTCAACTTTCAATTATTCAACTCAAATGGAAGCATACATCGTAGCTGGATACCGTACCGCAGTGGGCAAAGCCACACGTGGCGGGTTCCGATATGTTCGTCCCGACAATCTCGCGGCGGCAGTCATCAAACACCTTGTCGCAGCAGTGCCCGCATTGGACCCGAGCCGTGTCGAGGACCTGATCGTAGGGTGCGCCGTGCCTGAAGCCGAGCAAGGCTTGCAGATCGGCCGCATCATTTCCCTCCTGTCTTTGCCAGTCAATGTGCCTGGCATGACCATCAACCGCTACTGTGGTTCTGGCCTCGAAGCCATCGTGCTCGCCAGCGCCAAGATCAAGGCCGGCATGGCCGACTGCATCATCGCCGGTGGCACCGAGAGCATGTCGCTCGTGCCGACCGTCGGTTACAAAACCGCACTCAGCTACGACGTCGCCATCAGCCACCCAGAATGGTATTTTGGGATGGGGCAGACGGCCGAGGAAATCGCCAAAGATTACAAGATCAGCCGCGACGACCAAGACGCATTTGCCGTGCGCAGCCACCAGCGTGCTGGTGCAGCCATCGACTCGGGCAAATTGGAAAACGAGATCGTGCCTGTCGAAGTGATCGAGAAGCTGTTTGAAGGCGGCAAGGTCAAGGAAAAGAAATTCACCGTCAAGGTGGATGAAGGCGTGCGCCGCGACACAACCATCGAAGGATTGGCCAAGTTGAAGCCTGTCTTCGCTGCGAATGGCTCGGTCACTGCCGGCAATTCCTCCCAGACATCCGACGGTGCAGCCTTCGTGATGGTGATGAGCGAGCGCATGGTCGTCGAGCTGGGTCTCCAGCCGATCGCTCGCCTCGTGAGCTACAGCGCAAACGGTGTCGATCCCCGCATCATGGGCATCGGTCCTGTCGCTGCCATCCCTGCCGCCCTCAAGAAAGCAGGCATGACCCTGGGCCAGATCGACCTGATCGAACTCAACGAAGCCTTTGCCGTGCAGTCGCTGGCTTGCATGCGCGAGCTCAGCATCGACCCCGAGATCACCAACGTGAATGGCGGCGCGATCGCGCTGGGCCACCCACTGGCTTGCACGGGCACCAAGCTCACCGTGCAAATCCTCAACGAATTGCGCCGTCGTGGCAAAAAATATGGCATCGTGAGCGCTTGCGTAGGCGGTGGCCAAGGTGTGGCGGGCATTTATGAGCTTTTAAACTAATGCGAAGCAGCTAGATTAGTTAGCAGTTAGCAAGTAGCAGTTGGCAGTTGAAAACCTGCAATTGCTAACTGCTAACTACTAACTGCTAACTTTTTCAATACTCAATTTTCAATTTCAATTTCAATGGAAACTCCAACAATCGCAGCAGCAGCGCAACTCAAGGGTGGCGAGTTCCTGATCAAGGGCACGAACCCAATGAATGTCTTTATTCCTGAAGAATGGAATGAGGAACAACAGATGATCTCCAAAATGTGTGATGATTTCCTGGAGCAGGAAGTCTATCCTCATTTGACTGAGCTCGACGCAATGACCAATGAGGCTTTGATGCCATCGATCATACGCAAGGCTGCCGAACTCGGTCTCTTGGGTGCTGGCTTGCCAGAGGAATATGGCGGCATGGGCCTCGATTTCCTTTCGCAAATGCTCCTCACTGAGCGTTTTGGTGCAGGCCATTCCTTTGCCGTCGGCTTCAGCGCCCACACAGGCATTGGCACCTTGCCGACACTCTATTATGGCACAGAAGCCCAGAAAAATGAATACCTGCCCAAGTTGGGTTCGGGTGAATGGTTGGCTTCCTATTGCCTCACCGAGCCAGGTTCCGGCTCTGACGCCCTCGGCGCCAAGACGACCGCAGTGCTGACCGAGGATGGCAAGCATTACATCATCAATGGCCAGAAGATCTGGATCACCAATGGTGGCTTTGCCAATCTGTTCACCGTTTTTGCCAAGATCGACGGCAAATTCACTGGTTTCCTGATTCCTGGGGACACCCCGGGCATCAGCCGCAGCAGTGAAGCTCACAAGATGGGTATCAAGGGTAGCTCTACCCGCGAGATTTTCTTCCAAGACGTGAAGATTCCTGTCGAGAACCTCCTCGGCGAGATCGGCAAAGGCCACAAGATCGCCTTCAACATTCTGAACATCGGTCGCATCAAGCTGGCTGCTGCCGCGATCGGCGGCTCCAAAAAAGCTGTCGATATCACCGTCAAGTATGCCAATGAGCGTCAGCAATTTGGTGTCTCGATCTCCACCTTCGGTGCAATCCAGCACAAGATCGCAGAGCAGGCCATCCGCCTCTGGGTCATGGAGTCGGCTGTTTACCGCTCCGCGAATGACATCCAGAACATGGAGCATCAACTTCAGGCTGCTGGTGCATCGCATGCAGACGCGCTCTTGGGTGCTGCTGAGGAATATGCGATCGAGTGTGCCCTCTTGAAGGTCCTCGGCTCAGAAGTCGTCGATTACATCGTCGATGAGGGCGTGCAGGTCTTTGGCGGCAACGGCTACTCTGCCGATTACCCGATGGACCGCGCCTACCGCGACGCCCGCATCAACCGCATCTTTGAAGGCACCAATGAGATCAATCGTCTCTTGGGCATCGACGTGATCCTCAAGCGTGCCCTCAAAGGCAAGCTCGACCTCATGGGGCCGATCCAAAAGATCATGGGCGAGCTCACGAGCATCCCCGAATTCAGCAGCGACGAAGACAACAGCCCCTTGGCCGCAGAAGCCAAAGCCGTTGCCAACTTCAAAAAATCGATCCTGATGGTTGCTGGCGCTGCCGTGCAGACACTCATGGCCAAGCTCGAAAAGGAGCAAGAACTCATCATGAGCCTTGCCGACATGGGCATCTACATCTACGCCGCCGAATCGGCTCTGCTCCGTGCACAAAAGCTCATCGCCATTCGTGGTGAGGCCGCCTGCGCCGATCAGATCGCCATGGTCAAGACTTATGTCTATGACGCAGCCGACAGCATCAACAAGGCTGGCAAAGACGCCATCAACGCATTTGCCGAAGGGGACATGCAGCGCATGTTGCTCATGGGCCTCAAGCGCTACACCAAAGTGCAGCCCCTCAACAGCAAAGAGACCCGTCGGCAGATCGCCGCGAGCCTCATTGCTGCCAATGGCTATTGCTATTGATGCTGCGCTATCCGTAAAATTGCGAGAGCCGCTCCTTTGGGGGCGGCTCTTGTGTTAATTGGGGGCGGGTTTGGTGACATTTCTTCCTGAAAATGCGTGCTTTTGGCAAAATTTCGATCCAAAATTTCGTTGTCCTTTGGCTCAGGAAATCATCGCTCCAGAATCGTCTAAAGTAGAATTTTGGCAGAAGATATTGGAAGGCCATAAGCTGCCCAGCGCCTTGTGCCGTGCTGAAATCTGCCGAGAAGAATTTGACATCAAGCATGCCGAGCTGTCCAATCCTGAGGCGGATGAAAAAGGAGGCCTTGGTTCACCTTTGGCAAGTTTCTGCACTTCTCTCGGTATTGACCTTGATTGTGCTCGCTGGCAATGTTCTTGTAAATCCAACAATAGTTTTCAGCCTTCTTGCCCATTTCCAACAAAATCCCCTGCCCAACGCATTCCCCAAGTTCTTTTTTGTTAATTTTCGGCGTGGATGCCCTCAAGGCATCCCATGACCTGTCTCCATGAGTACCATTGGCACATTTTCATATCGATACCGCATCCTCGTCTTCAACCTGCTGTTGGCGGGGATTGTCGGCGGGCTGGATCCACAGTGGCTGGAAATGCTGCCCGACACCGATCAATTCAACTACTACATCGGTTGCGGGATCGTGATCGCGCTATTTTTTGAATTTTCAGGGATATGGTTCAAGTCGCGGATGCTCTTTTCGTTTGAAAGCGCTTTGCACCGCGATGTGCCTTGGTATATCGGGTGGACTTTTGTACCACGCATCTTGATCAGTGGTGCCTTCGCTACGCTGGCCCTCGACATCATGGGTGCACTCACGATCACCGATTTTTTTCTGATACCGATCATTTTATACGCAACGATCAAAGAATTTGGGGTGCGAGCCATGTTGCTCGACACCGTGCGTGAAAAGCTCCCACGACCTGGCGGTGTGCGTCTTTGGATCGGCGACGTATTGCTCTTCATCTTTATCGCAGTGGCCTATGTCGCCATTTGGAAGGTTTATCTCCTCGAGAATCAACATATGATGTATGTCCTCATCTCCCCGATCAATTGGGGATTTACGGCAGGGGCATTCTTTGCTGTTCTATTTTTCCTGGAAATGCCTTTTTTTTGGGAAGAATTCCTGCACGGCAAGTCGGGAGCCGGTCGCTGGTTTTCCATCGTCACGATTTTGCTGCCCACGCTCGCGCTCATCGGGCGCTTTGCTTGGATGCTCATGCGTTCCTGAAATCGACCGGTAGCGAGGCTGCACCACCCAATTATTCGATCGCCCCAAAGCCTACTTTGGAATAATTTTTTCAATAGGCTCCAACTTTATATACACCTTGCTAGGGCCCCAAAAAACATATCCTTCCGATTCTAAATCGGGATCGGGATTGAAATTTCATTCCTGTCGGAATACCGCTTGAGTTAGGCGTCATGTCCTGCACCCGACAGCGGGACGTGTTTGTTGAATGACGAGTAGTCTATTCTATGGTTTTGTGTTGCGAAATTGTTACATTGGATTTCGGTTAATAGTACTCTACTCGATATGAAAAAAACACTACTCGCGTTACTGCTTGCTACGTCTGCCATACCTATGCTAGATGCCCAGAATGTCGGAATAGGCATTGTAACTCCCGTGCAAAAACTCCATGTCTCTGATGCCACCCTGCCCAATGCCGCAACCGTGCGTGTAAGCGGCCTCGCGACCACGACCACACTGGCTGCTGGCACAGGTCCCATGGCCGTCGTGATCGTCGATGCCAACGGCGTCATGTACAGAGGCGCCACTACTGGTGCAGGCAGCGTGGATGCATGGTACACCCTCGGCAATGCAGGAACGGTTCCTGCCACCAATTTCATCGGCACGACCGATGCGCAAGATTTTGTCACCAAGACAGCTGGCAGCGCTGCCGCCAATGAGCGAATGCGCGTGATCGGTGCTGGTGGGACACCTGGTCAAGTCGTTGTAAACAATACAGGCATTTTCGCAGGTGACGCCTTTTCTGTTTATGCAAATAACACCACCAATGGAACCACTGCGTCCATCAACAATACGCTGGGCACCTTTGCAGTCAATGGCTACTCTGCGGGCAACGGCACAGGTGTTTATGGTGAAGTCAATGGCGGCGCATCCACCGCGGGCACTGCTGTCTGGGGCAATATGTATGGCACCAACACGACCGCCTCGGCCACAAGTGAGGCCGTCTGGGGCACCAATGGCACAGCTCCCTTGGGCACGGGTGTGACCGCCGCTGTCGCTACAGGTGTGCGCGGCGAAGCCACTGGCGCTGCTGGCACAGCCTTCACGATGGGCGTGTTGGGGGTGAATACCGCCGTTGCAGGCAGCGCCTTTGGCCTTTATGGGCAGACATCCTCACCAGCATCCATGGGTGTCTTTGGCGTCAATCTCGACGTCACTGCAGCTCCTGCCCACGGTATCCAAGGGCAGACGGGAGCAATCGGTTCTGCAGCTGGTGTGCGTGGTTTTAATACTGCTGCTGCCATCGCTGCGGGCCAAAACGGATTTGGTGTGCGTGGGAGCGTCAACGTGGTGCCCACGGGGACTGGTTTCGTGATGGGTGTGCGTGGCGATTGCAACGGAGCCACAGGTTCAACCTTTGGTGTCTATGGCCAAGTTGCCTCCGCAACGGGCTTTGGCGCAGATGGCGTCAATACAAATGCGAATGGTACCGGTCTATTTGCCATCGGCAACAATGCAGCCGGCACATTTTTGGGAACTGGCTCTGGCGCTGCCTTCAATGGGGCAGGCGTAGGTGCCCTTTCCATCGCCAAGACAGCGGCGAGCGGCACTGGCCTGATCGCCGTGGGCAACAACCTCACGGCCTCGATCCTCACCGTGGCAGGTGGCAGCGGTTTGGCTGCCACGGGTACCCAGTATGGCGTTGTAGGTTTCGCCACCACCACCGTGAATACGACCGCTACCACCAATGCAGCCGCTTCTGGTGCTGCGGCCTCGGCAGGCGGCTATTTTGAAGTGCAGACGGCCGCTGTCGCGCAGACCTGGGCCTATGTCGGCGTGCGCGACAACGGTGCCGTCAACCGCAAGATCATCGGCCCTGGCACTGTGAATACGGTCGTGAATGACCTCCAAGGCAACCTCGTGGCGCTTAGCTGCCCAGAGGCTCCTGAAAACCTCTTCCAAGACTATGGCCAGGGCCAGCTCATCAATGGCCGCGCCCACATCGAGATCGACCCCATCTTTGCACGCAACATCGTCGTGAGTGACGCCCATCCCTTGCGTGTCTTTGTGCAGCTCGAAGGCAACTGTCAAGGTGTCTATGTCGAAAACAAAACAGGCTCGAGTTTTGACGTCTCTGAGCTCAATGGCGGCAACTCCAATGTCCCCTTTAGCTACACCATCGTCGCCAACCGCGCCGATGAAGTAAACCCCGATGGCACCGTCGCGCACTACTCCGCAGAGCGCTTCCCGGCTGCGCCCGGGCCGCAAGAGAAGATCGTCTTGCAACCCATGCAAGAAAACGAAGCTGTGCGAAACGTGATCCAAGACCTGCCGATCACGGTACCAGCAGCTTTGCAAGCTACGAATGCCAAAAAGACCCGCACCGTCGCAGGGCGCTAGTGCGCATCTGCCTACAATGCAACAGCCTCAGGGAGTCAGTCTCTCCGAGGCTGTTCCTTTTTTGGGGCAGGCCATGTGCTCATCGCCTTGCATCCAAAAAGAAAGTGAGTCCGGAGAAGACTCACTTTCGATCACAGCATGTTTTGTCAGCGGGTGTTGGAAAAGGGTATTGGAAAAAAAGAACATTGGAAATTCAAATCCTTACTGCAAATAATTTAAGCGGCGTCTGCGCGACGACACCGTAGTCACCCTTGGTGATGGCTCCCGAGACGGTGTTTCATGGATCTTCCAGCATACATTGCTGTAAATCCTGTGAGTCACACCTTTCAACGTCTCAGCCTATCGTTGGAGGACAATACAAACATCGGCTGCTGCACCGAGTTTTTTCTGAACAATTACAGGGAGAAATTCCAGTTTGATGATCCCTATTTTTGGGGGGAAATCAATGCGCTTCGTTTTTTTTGAGCCGATGTTTGCTGCTTCAAATGAGCCGATTAAAAAAAACTGAGCCACGCAGCATCATGGGTTTTTAGAGTTGCCCTTGAGACCAAGGAAGCCCGAAGGGCTTCAATGTGAATAGCCCCGAGCGAAGCTCAGGGGCTATAAGCGGCAACATGCGATAACCTCAAAGGGGTTGAATGTATGGTATTGATAGTCAGGTGTTTATTGGTTGGTGATTTGTGCTGCTCAAGCCGAAGGCGAAGCCTACGGCTGAATCAGCACAAATTCCTTTGGACTTGCAGGTGTACTAGCATCAAATCATTTTCAGAGGCGCCGCCACAGTTTATCCAGCAATCGTGCAAGCTGTACAAATTGCGAGCACGCAGACCTTAACGCCTAGGATTTCCGCTTGAAATCCAGTTGCCAGAAGTGGAAATCACCATTTGGGAGGTCGATTTTGAAGCCCTGCACATCTGCTTTGGGGCCGACTTGAAAGCTTACCAAGGCAAATGGCAGGTAGGGATCCTGGAATTGTACCTTCCAGGTATCGTAATGGAAATGCTCCATTTTTCCTGTAAACAGCGACTTGCTAGGCTCCATCGAAAAAAACAATCCGCCATCCTGCGTGCTTACCTTGACTTCCCCGTACGTTTTGTCAAAATAGGTGCCTACATAAGCCGATGCCGCGAGCGCGGGCTGTGTATTGGGGACACGTGCCGCCTCGCGTGCTTGTGTCTCTGCAAGTTGGCCCGCAGTCCCGCCATCGGCAAAGCTTTTGAAAAGCTTGTCCCAATCTTGGCCTTTGTGGCTCAGGAAATAATCGAGCAATTTGAAGCGAATGGCATCGTTCACAGTGCCATCGTTGCCATTGTTGAGGATCGCGAAGCCAAGATTGGCCTCAGGCACCAAGGCGACCTTGGAGATATAGCCCGGCATGCCCCCGTTGTGCTCGACAATCTTGTGGCCACCGTAGTCAAAGAGGCTCCAACCGAGGCCATAGCACCTGAAGTGCATGCCCCAGCTCTCGCCGAGAGGACTTACGCCGATCATCGTCTGTGCCGTCTGGGCGGCGCGTATCGTTTTGGGATCCAGGATTTGCTTGCCGTTCCATTTCCCGCCATCGAGCCACATCTTGATCCAATGCGTGAGGTCATCGACGCTCGCATAGATGGAGGCCGCTGGTTTGCCGCCCACGTAGTCATAGATCGGGATCATCTTGCCGTCGATGTGCCCACGCGCCACCTTGGAACTGCTCGACAACTCATCGTTGCTCGGGCAAGCGCTACCCATCTCCAAGGGTTGGAAAAAACGCTCGGAGATGAACTGTGACCAGGTCTTGCCAGTCACCTTTTTGATCACCAAGCCAGCGACCGTATAGAGATTGTTTTGGTAACCAAACTCTGTGCGGTACTCTTGGCGCAACGGCAGATGCCGCATGTGGGCCATGATCTGCTCGTCGGTATAGTCGCTGGCATACCACAGCAAGTCGCCGTCAAATGTGCCCAGGCCGCTGCGGTGGCAAAGCAATTCCTTGATCGTAAACTGACTCGTGACCCAAGGGTCGCTGAGCTGAAAGCCGGGCAGGTAATCGATGACTTTGTCTTCCCAGCGCAATTTGCCCTCCTCGACCAGCAAGCCGATGGCAGCTGCTGTGAAAGCCTTGCTGCAAGAGGCGATGTTGTACAGTGAGCTCGTCTGCGCAGGTTCCTTGGTCTCTGCATTGGCGAGACCGTAGGCATTTGCGAACACGACTTGGCCATCTTTCACAATGGCAATGCTCAAGCCCGTGGGTTTGAAGACATTGAAGCTCGCCTCGATCTGCTGGGCGAGGGCCTGCATCGTGTCGGCGGCAGGCTTCTTCTTTTGAGCGGATAGCGTGAGGCCGCAAAGGATCAATACAAGAGACAGACAGAGTGCCCGTAGGCTGGAAGGAAATTGATGTTGCATTGCAATTGTCTTTGAGTCGCTGAATTTACGTCAGTAATTGGGATGGTCAAACAAGAGAAATTCCATAAAAGTCACCTATGCTACTGATCAGTTGCTGGCTCAACGGCCTTGTGCCATGCGCGGGGAGGCCATAGGCGTCTCAGCGATCACAGCCCTTGAGACCTCTTCTTTGCGCAGCACTTTCCCCTGCCGTTGCTTGGCGCGCCACAGAAGCCATCCATAGAAACTGCCCAGCAACAGCGCAAGGGCGCCATTGACAAGGGCGATGTCAAACACGACCAGCACGTGTTGACCATGATTCCAAGCAATCATCTCGATCATTTCGTCAAAGCCCCTGCTAAAGCCAAACCCGAGGGGAAAGAAAAGGAGGAGTGCTGGCAAGGTTGCGAGGAAAAGGACCGTGATGCCGATGGGAAATGCCCTGCGACCATGGTGCAAGACATGTATGCCCGCCTGCCGGCCAGCATACCAAGCGGTAAGTATCAGCGCAAGATGTACTAGCAAGAACGCATAGATGAGGCCATGGATAAAATTGCGGGCATCCGATTGTATTCGGGACCAGTCTGGCTCATCGTACCAAGCGACTGTCTCGATATACATACCCGCTAGCACGACCCAAAAGATCAGCAAGGCCA
This sequence comes from Bacteroidota bacterium, assembly GCA_031415375.1. GTDB lineage: Bacteria > Bacteroidota > Bacteroidia > J057 > JADKCL01 > JADKCL01. The sequence continues at coordinate 29,048 of JANORP010000046.1, forward strand.
AGACCAATGGTACCATGATCAAGGCAGCGCCGAGTCGGCCTGCAGTCTGCTTGCGATTGCCGTTGTCGATCGCCATGCGCTCAGCGATCGCTAGAGGTGTCGTTGTTTCCATATCAGTGTACACGATCAAGAATCTCCTTGGTTTCAAGTTGTTTGGCGATTTTGCGCAAGCCCAAGACCCGCGTGAGATAGCCCGCGAGCATACCCATAGGCATCGCCATTGTCAAAAGTCCGGTGAGAATCGTGAGGATAGGGTAAATAATCTCGTCTTTCGGCTCGATCAATAACGCAGTGTTGAGTTCCCCTGCTAGTAATTTAGCAATTACATAAGTGATCACGGATGCACCTATCGCAGGCAGGATCATCAACATGGCACCTGCCAATATAGATTTGCGTCCACTTTCACAAATCGCCAGCCCTGCCCTCTGGCCAATCCAGCAAGCAAGCACGCAAAAGACTGCTCCTCCTGCCAGCATAACTTGCAAGCGATATACCAAGCCTTCCCGTTGTACAAAATACTCCAAAAGCGATGGGTCATCCCCCGAGAAGACTTGCCTATGCAAGTTTTCATTTCGTATCGTAGATATGTAATAGTCATGCGTGATCAAGAAAAAAGTGACCAGTAGTAGTAGAACAAGGGCGAAGGCCATCATCAAGAATACCTGCCCTCCCACGCGGCGGGCGATGGCGTCATTGTCAGGCGCACCTCCATTCGCTTCGGTCACGGGCATGCTTCGATTTCAGGTAAATCGGTTTTCTGTGCTTGATTTCGACCCCAGTGGTGCACGATGAAGCCGCCGAGGAGTCCAGCAGCCATGGCTGGCAGGAGAAACCAAAGCGCTACCAAGGCCATGGCCAGCGGAATTTCTTGCCAGAAATGAGCGCTATCGCCCAAGAATTCACCATTTGAGAGCCATTGCGCGATGGGCAATGAAAAAGTTGCCGAGACCACCATGGGCACAACCATTGCCAGTGGCCCGCCCCATGCAAAATGCCGTTTTTTCACCACGATCCAGCGGGTGGCAAGGCGCCCCATGAACCATGCAGCGACCGGAAAGACAAGCGCGCTCAAGCCCACCCAACCCAGCTGGAACACCATGAAGCCTTGCAACCATCCGCGCTCCCAAAATTCATATTCCCAAGGATGCCGCTCCATGTCGAGATAGCGATAGTAGGAATAGGAGGCATTGAGCACCCAAAATTGCACGACCATCACAAGCGACACGCCGCCAAAGGTCCATGCACCCATGCGGGCAAGCTGGGTGGCGCTGAGCGAGGCACCCATGTGGGGTAGCGCTGTCATCGTTGCAAGATGACGGATTGAGAATCTTTAGGCTCCGCCGAGCGAAGTATCCACCACCTTGTGAGCCACGTCGCAAAGAGCCCTGCGGGAATCGTCGGCAAATAGAAGAGGAATGACAACAGTCCCAAAAACCCGACATATTCCCAAAAGTAGATGCGGGCAGGCTCCGCCTCAAACAGTCGGAAGACCTGTATCGTCGCCACAACACCAACCATCGAGGCCGGCAATGTAGCTAGACTGCCCCAGCCAATTGCAAACTTGTGTGTTGTTCCAATCTTTTTCCCAATCCACCAGCCGACCGATGACAGGACAATGCAGAAGCCAAGCGCTCCCAACAATGCACAGGCTATGATATCGAGATCGATTTGCCGGGCAGCAACTTGGTCCAAATAGCTCCGCTCAAGATGATAAAGCCTGTTCATGCGTAGCCAATCAAAGGCCAGTAACCCAAAACAAGTGATCCCATACACCAGCATTTGCATGATCGCGACCGCGCCAAAGATTCGCAAGCCCTTGGAAGCAGCCGTTCTCACGACGGTATTGGGCGTATGGCTGTGTGGTACTGTATTTTGCATGGCGCAGGTGCTTGATCAAAGATAAGGGAGAAATTTGCAATTAGCAGTTAGCAGTTAGCAGTGAGTAGTTAGCAGTTGCATGGTTACAACCGCGACCTGCTACCTCAATCAAACCAATGTGTAACAATCTAGGAGAGCCAGGCGAGCCCGCAGCATCCTGCCGCAGGGCTATCGACCATTTGCCTCCGGCGGAGAGGTGTGTAAAATGCAGGTTATGAGCACCCTAAGCTCAATGAAAATGTTCATATTGTTGCCTCTTCGAACTGTTTATCTGCCGCTTTGTTTGCCATTTGCCGCAGCACCAAGCCAGACAAAATGCCGTTCAAGATCGCAGGCACATAAAAGGCAAGGGAAAACGCGACAATGGGTAGGATGTAAATAGGTGGCGTGTTACTGATCTCCAAACCGTTGTTTGGACGGTGAGCTAAAAAATGGCCGAAGAGCACGATGGTCACTGCCGAGGCGATCGAGGGCAGCAAGTAGGTGAGGGGGCCGACCCAGGCATATCCCTTTTGGGCATGGCAGATCGCTTGACCCGCCCAGCGTCCCAGCAGCCAAGACAAGCCTATAAAGCATAAAAAGCCAAGCAAAAGTGCCCGAATCAGGACAAAATTGGTCCCTGAGGTCGCATATTGCACCAAGCCAACAAGGCCCCTCGATTGCCAATAGTGAAGCACAAAGACCGAAATTCCAACGAACAAATAGATGGCCATTTGGACGGCCGCCCCGATGAGCATGACTTTATGGCCATTGTGGCGGGCCTTTTGGAGGGTCATATATGGGTTGATTGTGACAGGCATCAAGGTAGCGTTTGATCAAAGATAAGGGAGAAATTAGCAATTAGCAGGTAGCAGTTAGCAGTTGCATAGTTCCAACTGCTAACTGCTACCTACTAACTGCTACCTACTTCATCCATTTATACCCCATCCAAGTGCGCAGGGCGAGGATCATGCGGGCGCGCACCTCGGCGACCGCCTCGGCGGGGCTGCGACCCGCTAGCATGCGGGCGCGGGCAGCACCGCAGCAGGCTTGCGCGAGCAATACAGCAGCAGGGTCACGCTTGATCAAGATGCCCAACATCAAATGCCAGCCTGCCAAGGCACCCCAGAAAAAGGGTTTGGCCTGCAACCGCGTATGCTTGGGCTCCTCAAACCAGTTTTCGGGCAGCGGTTTCTCCAATTTCATGATGCGAAATGCCTTCTCTTCGCTTGGGATGTTGACCCAGTAATGGGTCGCCGAAATCGCCTCGGCGGGTGAGAGCATGCGGCTGTAGGCCGTTGCCTCCGAGACATCATCCCCTTCGCCGAGGATCAGGGCCGCTTCCCAAGCCTCCGCGAGCATTTGCGCCGCAGCATCAGTGGCACGCACGATACATTCGCGGCCCCACATCCGCAGGCCCCAAACCCATGCCTCTAGATCGGCGAGTTCCGTGCAGGTGGCATAGACAGAAGGCACAAAACCCTCGTGTTCATCCGCCCCCGAGGCCGCAAAATAATTCATGAGCGCGACCTTTTCAGGATCGTGCAGCGGTCTATGCTCCAAGGTGGATGGAAAAAAATCGTTTTCCGGCGATGGTTGCGTATCCATAGAAACGGCAAAAATAGGGAATAATTGGTAGAGAACCACCCTAGATCGCTGTCGCCGTTCGCTGGGCCTCCCAGAAGTCGCGCCGTTCGTTGGGCCTCCCCAGAAGTCGCGGGAAGGCCCGACGAACGGATGTAAGCAGCGGCCCGACGAAAACGGATGTAAGCAGCGGCCCAACAAAAACGGACTTGCCCGATTGACAATGTCATTCAGGCTTCGGGAATGCTTGCCTTTTGGTGCTTGGGCGTTCCAATTTTTCACTGCCCTCCACAGTTGCAAATCGCTGTCGCCGTTCGTCGGGCCTTCCCAGAAGTTGTGGGGAGGCCCAACGAACGGAATTAACCAGCCGCCGAACGGATGGCCACCGCGAATATTTATCGTGACGGCATATCAGCTATCTTGCAACATGTATTGCGCGCGCAATTTGGAAGATGCCATGGCGGCTCCTGAGGAGACCGCCGAGCTGTACTTGGTGGGGCAGGGCTATGGCGCATTCCCGATGGAAGTGCTGCAGATGCCGCAATTGCGCTTGCTCGACCTGAGCCAAAACCAGATTGCGACCTTGCCCGCCGAGCTTGGTTTATTGACACAGCTCGAAGTCTTGATCCTGCGGGCCAATGCCATCCGCCAAATCCCGCCTGAAATTGGGCAATTGCAGCGCCTGCAAAGGCTGGATGTCGAGAAAAATCAGCTCAATGCATTGCCAGCGGAATTGCGGTATTGTGAGGGGCTACGCGAATTGCGCCTCAGCTACAATAGCTTTGAAACTTGGCCAACTGAGGCACTCACGACCCAGTTGAATAGCCTCACCATCAGCCGCAACCAACTGCATGCATTGCCCGATAGCCTGCGGCACCTCCACCATTTGAGCTACCTCGATGTGAGTTTCAATGCGCTGCACACATTGCCCAGTGGGCTCATCTTGATCGAATCTCTGGAACACCTCATGTTGGAGGGCAACCCCTTGCGCCTCGCATTGCCTTCGACCGATCCTGAGCATGACCTGGAGCGGCTTTTTCAGGAATTGAAGCGGGGCAAGGGCAGCGCCAATGAGCGGCAACGCTGGTTCAGACTCGTGCAGGGCGATGCGACCCTGCTCGCCGATGCGGCGCCGCATCAATTGGCGGCGATGCTTGACAGCGTGCTCCCACAGGTGCGGGCCGCTGCAAAAGAATTGTTGCCAATTTGGTTTCCATCACCTTTGCCTACCGCAGGCCCGGCAGAGATCGTCTTTGCAGGAAATATTACGGGCAAATCCAAGTACCAAAAATCATTGCAAGCCGCTGGTTTCCAAGTCTTGAACCGCCCCACAGCCAATGCCATCTTGGTGCTCGGCGACCGTCCGGGGGCCATGGCGCAGCAGGCATTTGCACAGGGAAATCCCATTGCTTATGAGGGCCATCTCGTGGGCTGGCTCAAAGCTGCACAGGGCGAATTCCTGAGCAGCGGTGCACAAGTGAATCCGATGACCGAAAGCTTGCGGCGCCTCATTCGCTCCTACCGCAAAGAAAACATCGAAATTGCACTCGTGATGATGTCCAAAGCCGGCATTCCGCCCGCCTTGCTCACCGAGTTGCTCGCCATACAGCTCTTTCACAGCGACCCCGAAATCAAGGCAAAGGCCGCAGCAGCGTTTGCGCAACTGGCCGACAAGCAGGTGCGCGCATTTGTGGAGCGGCAGATCGCGCAATATTTCAAGGCAGAATTGCTGGAAAAGGTGCCCGCCCTCGTCGAGGCGCTGCTACGCAACAAGGCCCTAGATGCACCGACGCTGGTAGATGCCGCCATCGACTTGGCGCAGGGGAGCCTGGGCTTGGTCTTGCTGTTGCCAGAAAAGGATCGGCTGCCACATTTCCAGAAATTCCTCAAAGAGGGGCAGCTCAATCTCAGCAACCTGCACCTCGCAACATTGCCCGAGGCACTGGCACAGGTGCGGGACTTGCGTTACCTCATGCTTTCCCGCAATCAACTCACCGAATTGCCCAGTGATTTGGCACCCTTTGCAGCGCTGGAAATGCTGGACCTTGCCGAAAATCAATTGATACAAGTGCCAGAAAGTGTCGGGATATTGCGACGCTTGACGGGGCTGGATGTGTCGCAAAATCGGCTGCGCAATCTGCCCGACAGCATCGCGGAGATGACCTCCTTGGAGGCGCTGCGGCTAGACCGCAATCCGCTCGTCGGGCTGCCCGATGCGCTCGCAGACTTGCCGCAACTGGAAATGCTGGGCTTGTATGGCTGCAAGTTTGCACATTTTCCAGCGGTAGTCTGGCGCTTGCGGGGATTGCGTTCTTTGGATGTCGGGGAATGCAACTTGCGGGAATTACCCGATACAATTGGAGGTTTCCCACACTTGGAGAGTTTGGCAATGCGCGACAATCCATTGGGGCATTTGCCGGAATGGATCGGGGAGATGCCAGCCTTACGGTTTTTGGACCTGAGCCTGCTGCCTGCGCGCATGCTGCCCACAAGCCTACACGGGCATGCCCGTGTCGAGCGCATCTATCTCATCCGCGACGAATCCATGGATTGGGAGCAGGTGTTGCCCATCCTCGCCAGCATGCCGAGACTACGCTACGTCTATCTGCGTGGCCGCAAAATCGTGCGCAATATCCAACTGCTGATCGAAGACAAATTGCCGCGCGTGAGGGTGATTTGGAATGGGTAATGGCGGGCGGGCGTTTACGCCGCTACATGCTTATCGGGAAGTTGACCAGTAGCCACAGATGGTGTCATGTCGAGCGAAGTCCTCAAGGCGCGCAGCGCCGCAGAGGACGCAGCCGAGACAACTAGCTTACCATGTAACACCGCTAGTAACACCTGTAGATTCAGCAATATGCTTATCGGGAATAAGTGGTAGAAGTTCAATTCCTCAGGCCCCTTAGGAATATGTTTTTATTAACATCCATGATTATGCGCAGGATTTTTGGCTTCTGGCAAGGCGCAGAATTGGTTCGTAGCAGCGCTACGGGCCAATTCTGCAACGCGGCCAGAGGTCAAAAAGACTAGCATAATGTTGGA
>JANORP010000047.1:0-12780 GCA_031415375.1 Bacteroidota bacterium
GACAAGGCCATCGACGTGCTCGACGAGGCTGGTGCACGCGTGCACATCAACAATATCCAGGTCCCCAAGACCATTTTGGAACTGGAAGAGAAAATCAAGGAAGTGCGCGAGCTCAAGAACAAAGTCGTCAAGAGCCAGAAATATGAGGAGGCAGCCCGCCTCCGCGATCAGGAGAAGAAGCTCATCGAGGATCTCGAGAAAGCCAAGCTGCTCTGGGAAGAGGAAAGCAAGACGACTCGCTATACCGTGAGCGAAGACGACGTCGCCGACGTGGTCGCCATGATGACGGGTATTCCCGTGACCAAGGTGGCAGCTGGCGAAGCCGACAAGTTGGTCTCGATGGAAGATGAACTGAAGAAGGTGATCATCGGCCAAGACGACGCTGTCGAGAAGCTGGTGAAGGCCATCAAGCGTTCACGCCTCGGCCTCAAGGATCCCAACAAGCCGATCGGCTCCTTCCTCTTCCTCGGCCCTACGGGTGTCGGCAAGACGGAAATGGCCAAGGTGCTCGCACGCTACCTCTTCGACCGTGACGAGGCGCTCATCCGCATCGACATGAGCGAATACATGGAGAAATTTACGGTCTCCCGCCTCGTGGGAGCGCCTCCCGGCTACGTGGGTTACGAAGAGGGCGGTCAGCTCACCGAAAAGGTGCGCCGCAAGCCTTACTGCGTGATCTTGCTCGACGAGATCGAGAAAGCCCACCCCGATGTCTTCAACATCTTGTTGCAAGTGCTCGATGATGGCATCCTCACCGACGGCCTCGGCCGCCGTGTCGATTTCAAAAACACCATCATCATCATGACCTCCAACGTCGGCGCCCGCGAAGTCAAAGACTTCGGCCAAGGCGTGGGCTTCAAGAGCAACTCGACGAGTACCACTGAGAAAAGCAACAACCTGATCGAAGGTGCGCTCAAGCGCGTCTTCCGTCCTGAGTTCTTGAACAGGGTCGATGATGTCGTGTTTTTCAAGACCTTGGAAAAAGAGCACATCTTCAAAATCATCGACTTGCAGCTCGCCAAAGTCTTCAAGCGCATCAACACCATGGGCTTTGAGGTGAAACTCACCGACAAGGCCAAGGAATTCATCGCCGACAAGGGTTTTGACCAACAGTTTGGCGCGCGTCCATTGAACCGGGCGATCCAAAAGTACTTGGAAGACCCGATTGCTGACGAGATCCTCAAAGGCTTGTCTGAAGGGGATGCGATCGTCGCCGACTTTGACGAGAAAGCCAGCGAGATCAAAATCAAGATCAAGAAGGGCAAGCTGAAAAAAGGTGCCGCCAAGGCCGAGGACGAAGTCCCGACCAAGGAAGACGGTGCTGAATAAGCCTGCACAACATATTAGCAACAATTGCCCTCCTCGTGAGGGCAATTTTGTTTAGGATTGCTTTACTTTGAACTCAGATTGAATTCCTACTGGAAATGAAAAGATACATGTTGTTGGTAGCCATCGTTTTGATCGGCAGCCTTTCCTTTGCCCAACTCAAAAACTTCACAGCCGAGGAATCGGTCTTGCTCGAACGCAGCCTCCTCCCTGAGCGGGTCGCGCAACTGGATTGGATACCGGGAACTGAAAAATTTGCCTACGTGAAGCAGGTGGATGAGGAATGGCAATTGATGGCAGGCGAGGCGGCGAGCAGCAAGCGTGAGGTGCTCGGCAACCTGCCCGATTTCAACGCTGCGATGAAAGCGGTCGGCTATGCTGAGCGCACTTCCTTTCCCGCATTGCGCTTCATCGGTCCCACCAAGTTCCGTTTCCTGCAAGACAATACCTTTTGCAGCTATGACTGGGCCGCAAAAAAAGTAGCGCAGCTCACAAGTTATGATGCGGCTGGCGAGAATCTTGACATCAATGAGCAACATGGCATCGCCTACACCATCGCTCAAAACCTGTACATTTCCCTCCCTGGCAAGCCCGACATGGCTGTGACCAATGAAAAGAACCAAGACATAAGGCATGGTGAGGCGGCCCACCGCTTTGAATTTGGCATCACCAAGGGCACATTTTGGAGTCCCAAGGGCGACCAGATTGCTTTTTACCGCATCGATGAGTCGATGGTCTTCAACTACCCACTCTTCAATCTGCACATGCATCCCGCGACGCCCGAGGTCATCAAATACCCTGCGGCAGGTGCCAAGAGCCATCATGCCACGGTCGGTGTGTTCAATGCCAATACTGGCACGACCATCTATCTTCAAACCACGGGCGACCCAGAGCACTACCTCACCAACGTTACCTGGAGTCCCGACCAAAAGGCGATCTACGTCGCCGAACTCAACCGCGATCAAAACCAAATGGCCCTCAACCGCTACAATGCCGTGACGGGTGCATTTGAAAAGACCTTGTTTGAGGAATCGGATGAGAAATATGTGGAACCCAAGCACGGCCCACAATTCATCCCCGGCCGCCCCGATGAATTCCTCTGGCAAAGCCAACGGAGCGGCTACAACCACATCTACCTCTACAAGACCGACGGCAGCCTCGTAGGCCAAGTGACCAAGAGCGATCAGTTTTTGGTCACCGACGTCTTGGGATTTGATGCCAAGGCCACCATGCTCTACGTGATGGTGACTGGCAACTATGGCATGGACCGCATCCCGATGGCTTATGACCTCAAAAAAATGACGGGCGTGGCACTCGCAACCGAGTCGGGTGTGCACACCTGTACCCTCAGCCCCACGGGTGCGCACGTCATCGACGTGTTCAGCAGCGTGGATGTGCCCAATCGCACCTCGATCCGTGATACCAAAAAAGGCAGCGTCGTGCAAGAACTGCTCAATGCGCCCAATCCACTCAAAGACTACGCGGTCGCAAAACCCAAGCTCTTCACGATCAAAGCTGCCGATGGCAGCACAGATCTGAGCTGCCGCATGTATGCACCTGTCGATCTCAAAGACGGTCAAGCCTATCCCGTGCTCGTCTATGTCTATAACGGCCCCGGCGTGCAGCTCATCACCAATACCTGGAATGCTGGCGGCTCGATGTGGATGCAGTATGCCGCACAAAAAGGCTACTACGTGTTCACGGTCGATGGCCGCGGCTCCTCCAACAGGGGCAAAGCATTTGAACAGGCCATCTTCAGGGACCTGGGCACCACCGAGATCGCCGACCAACTCAAGGGCGTGGACTATCTCAAGGGGCTGCCTAGTGTGGATCCCAGGCGCATGGTCGTGCATGGATGGAGCTATGGCGGCTTCATGACCTGCAACATGATGTTGCGCGCGCCCGGCACGTTCAATGCAGGCGTCGCAGGCGGCCCGGTCATCGATTGGAGCCTTTACGAGATCATGTACACCGAGCGCTACATGGACACGCCCGAAACCAACAAGGCGGGCTACGAAAATTCCCTCGTCACCAAATACATCAAAAATCTCAAGGGCAAGCTCCTGCTCATCCATGGCACCAACGACGACGTGGTTGTGTGGCAGCACAGCCTCGACTTTGTCGAGAAATCCATCAGCAACGGCGTGCAGATGGACTATTTCGTCTATCCCAACGCCGCGCACAATGTGCGTGGCAAAGACCGGGCGCACCTGATGCGGAAGGTGCTGGATTATTTGATGGAGAATAATCACTGAGTCCTGCAGCTTAAATTTCCACAGGCATCCGACCTGAGGGTGTAGGCTTGGAGTTTGAGCAAGCAGGCTTTTGGAAGTCCAATGATACAACGATGGATCGGGCATTGATCAACCATCTCATCCTGCACCTTCGCAGCAAAGGCATTCTGTTTGTGGATGGCCTCAGCGACGAAGAGCTACAGGAAGTAGAAGCCAAATTTGGGTTTGTATTTCCGCCGGATTTGAGGGCCTTTTTGCAGTCGATGCTTCCGATTGACCGAGGCTTTGTCGATTGGCGTTATGGTATTCGCTCTGACAAGGCTGAAAAGGAGATCCTTCTTCGAATGCGCGGGCCATTGGAGGGCATCATTTTCGACATCCAACACAATCGATTCTGGAGAAATGAATGGGGGACAAAACCGGACGATTTGCCATCACAAATTGAGGTTGCGCGTGCCTATATTGCAGGTTATCCGACGCTGATACCGATCTACAGCCATCGGTTTTTGCCCAGTCGTCCGTCATTGGCAGGCAATCCAGTGTTTTCAGTTCACCAGACAGATGTGATCTACTACGGATACGATTTGGCGGACTATTTCGCCAAGGAATTCGAGATTCCATTGCCATATAATTTTGTGAGGCTGCAAGAACCGATCCGCGAGATTGAGTTTTGGGATCAATTGTAGTCAATCTGCACAACCGATATTCTATTACACCACCAACCAATTTCCCCATGGGCCTCGACACCGTACATCTCCTGATGGCATTTGAAGACTACTTCGGCATCCACATCGATGACCTCGATGCGGAGAAGGTCGTGACAATCCAGGACTTGGTAGATCTCCTCGCGCGGATGCTGAACGTGAACGGGGAGGAGGCGGCGCTCCGGGAAAGGGTGCGTAGCCGCTTGGAAGATGCTTTGGTGGAGATGGGCATCGTGCAGCGGGAGGAGCTGGGAAAGGATTTTAGCCTTGACCTCGGGACGGTGTTGGATGCCGCAGCGCGGCAAGATCTTCAAGATCGGCTGCAGTTGCAGTTGCCACGACCGCTTCGCAAAGCCGAGGAAGGCGGCGCATTCGGCAAATGGCTGGATCGACATGTCTGGCGGCAGGGGCGATCGAATCCCCATCTGAGCCTGGATCAATGGGCGACCTGGCTCTGCATCGCCAATTGCAAGACACTTCTGCATCCGTCTGTCTTTGCCGACAAGTTTGAAATTTATGTGGGGATTGCTGCGGTCACGGTGGATGTGCTGGGCGTGGATGTGTATGAACTCGAGCCGCAGGCGAGTTTTGCGAACGACTTGGGGATGGATTAGCATTTGGCGCCGCCGCCGAATGTTGCTACATTGGGTCTCATTCCACTTTTTTCCCATGGGTATTTTCAACAACTTCTTCTCCAAAACCCCACCGCCGCCGCCTAATTTTCAGGAAGGCGATGTTTTTTACACGCATTTTGATGGGCAATACCACATCTTCAAGTTGTTGCGGCATGATATTGCTCAGAAGACTTGCCACGTATTGATCTATCAACCCATTGCTCAACTGCCTGTGGCAGTTCAGCTCGACAGATTGCAAGTCATGGTCTATCACGCGCCCATCGCGCAGGACGGCTTCAGTAACCCTCAATTGCTCGCCAACTCCAAGGTCACCGACGATGACATACTGGGCTACCACGAATACATCCGACAAACCGACAACGTCGCGGAAATCGTGCGGCTCGGCAAACAATATTACAAAGAGGCCTTTGACCTCTCCTCCCTCAAACGACATAGGCAAGCCATTGCAAAATATTCCCTCGCGATCGAACTGATCCCGACATTTTTTGAAGCTATCGACAACCGCGCTTTTTGCAAAATGGACATGGGACGATGGCAGGAAGCCATTGCCGATTTTGAGCTGTCGCTCACCGTGGAGCCTGTGAGCTTGCTGGCCGAGTTTTCCATCGGGGAATGCTACCTCAATATGAAAGATGCCAAGCGTGCAGCCCTACAATTTGAAAAGGCCTTGGCGATCGACCCCAAGCACAAGCTGAGCCAAGATTTCCTCGCCTAGGTGAGAGCCTTGGGTGGATGAGCCATCGCCATCCCGCCATCAGACAAGGGCTGCTGCAAGGATTGGTGAGTGACCGCTGGGTCGCGCCGAATAGGACGGCTCCTCCATCTCAGATCAGGTTCAGGCTCCCCATCAGGCCATCGCGGTAGGTACCGCCGACTGGGATGATTTTTTTTCCAACCGATACGGTTTTGTCTTCGATGGCGTCGATCTGGTCGATGCGCACGATATAACTGCGATGCACCCTCACAAACTGATCGACCGGGAGCTTGGCCTCGATCGCCTTCATGGTGGAGTGGCAGACATATTTTTTTTCTTTGGTCACGATGGCCACATAATCTGCTAACGCCTCAATCCACTGCACTTGTCTGATATCGACCTTGACCAAGGCAGTATCGGATTTCACAAACACATAATCCCCTTTGAATTGGATCGCCTGCTCGTTGCAGATTTTGTCATATACTTTTTTGGCCGCCTTGAGAAACCTAGCATAAGTGGGCGGCTTGAGGAGATAGTCTTCGACATCGAAGTGAAATGCCTCCAAGGCATACTCAGCCTTGCCAGAGACCAAAATGACCGCTGGGCTATCCTCGATGGCTGATAGCAACTCTAGCCCTGTCATGCCCGGCATTTCCACGTCTAGAAATAAGATATCTGCATGATGGTCGCGCATGTATTGCATTGCCTCGACAGGGTTTTGAAATGACCTTTCTACCCTCAGAAAATCTGTTTGAGCGATCAAGCCTTCCAGCATTTTCACCGAGAGCGGGTCATCATCTACTATGATGCAAGTCATCTGCATGGTACATGGGTGATATTAAGTTGTATAAATATATCAATCTTTCTCCAATGTAGATACTTGGTGCGGAAAATCGAGTCGCAAATCGTTCCATTGGAATTTTTGAGCGTAATCCATCGTTGTAGGGCCGGCTTGTAAGAACACATGCAGGAAGCGCGCATATTGGGAGGGTCTGCTTGCCTGAAATGCACTAGCATCGATTTTTTTGCTCTGCAAAAAAGCATCTAGGGTGTCATAGGTTTTCATCATCGTCAATTTATGGGGCAGCGCAGGAAACCTGGTTGCCCATCGGCTTTTGCAAAACTCTTGTTGATGCGCAAGACCACTTCATAGATTTGGGCTGGCGTATAATTGCTTGTGCAGCCACCCAACACACTGTTGGCTTCATTCACGACCTCTCGCACGTTCCAGCCTTCAAAAGCACCTATAGCCACCTGTAGCTCACTAAGTTGCGGGCTACCTTGGGAGAATGTCGGCAGGGTTTCATCGATGCGAATGACCATTGACAAGGACAGCAGCTCCCCGACCAGCCGATTGTTGACTTTTGAGCCTGACGAGGTGCCTGCCGCCAATGCGATGGCTGGACCATCCATCGGCAAAGCGTTCAGCGCTTGCTCGGCAGATGCGAATTTGCATTGCACATTGCAGCCCAATGCAATTCCATCTGGGAAAAGCTTGCCAAAATCGTTGCGCAGCAGTGTTGCGGCATCGGCTGTGGCCCATTGTTGTTGCAAATAGGTAATCGGGGTTTGCGACTCCTCTTCGAGTGAGCAGTTGAGATGACGCAGCTCACATTTTTGCCTGCAATAAGTGAGTCCGGGAGTGGCCAATGTGTCTTTGCTCTTGCCAGCCCATCCCTCGAGGATCGCGTTTGGGCTAGCGAGCGTGATCCATGCGGAGACAAATAGGCATTTGGGCAGTCCCGCGCTTGGCACTTTGGTACTCCAGCGTGCGTTGCCGCTGAGCCCTTCATACTTGAGCGTAAATTGTGTGGGGTCGCTTTTGCCATCGAGGCTGCGCGGCAGTTGCTCCAGCTCGCCACAATAGACCGAGATCGACTGGAGGTCGAGGCCCTGGGCGGGTGCAAAGGTGAGGTAGAGGTGATTGGAATCGTTGGACGTCTCAAAGACACCCATCGATGCGTCCATCCCGCTGCGCACATCGACAAGCTCAGACATGCCACAGGTTTTGGGAGGCAATGGAAACGCCACCGAATCACTCACACTTCCGTTGTCGTCGGCCACGACACCTGTGCCACAACCCCAAGCGAAGAGGAGGGTGACGAAAATGAACCAATAAGGTGGGGTACGCATTTGCATCGCAAGGGTATCTGCGATGCGATATTACAAAAATTCCATTGTGATGCACCGCGATGCGTATGACAAAACGCCACGCGCAGCACCAAAATGCTTACAAAAAGACCCTCGGCTACCGACAGTTCACTGGCAGATGTGCATCCATCCAAGTGATGCGCAAAAGAAACCAGTCTTTGAGACGCACCACTTCACCTACATAATTCTCCTCATAAGGCTTTGCATTGGGCCAGATGTAGTCGCCCAAAATATGCCACAAGCCAAAGTTTTCCTGCTGTGCATCGTCGATCTGTGCAACGGCGCCGTCGATGAGGGCATAGATGTGTGGCAAAGTCAAAACGGTCTTGCGCAACTCGACCCACCTGCATGCCATCTGTTTTTGAAAGGATGGCTCTTGTGCCAGGTAATGCCAAAATCGGGGAATGTGGGTGGAGGTCTTTCCATAAGTTTCCCAGTGCCACCCGGCTGGTGAGAATCCTTGATAGTGCTCAAAGTTGCCAAAAGCAAGGTCATAATCCCAAATGGGGCCAGCCATCAACTTGCCTTTCTTGTCTTTGGTATAATATGAACTCAGCCAATACCCATCTACATTCTTGCCCAGCTCGACCATGAGCATCACATCGACAAAGCTCGCGACATCTATGTAATGTGCATACCCTGTGAGGGTATCGGTCCAACCAGAGTCGATCGCGACTTCAAAACTATCGACGTAGAGTTGAATGTATTGTTTTTGTGGGGGGGTGATGTCATCTGCCTCGGGGTAATGAAACTTGAATTCCTGCAGTTCCTCTCCTCTTATGGGATAGTATTTGGAACTCCAACCGCCGTTGTTCGCTCCTTGGTTCCAGTCGGTCTTGATGATATAACCGCCCGTGAGGCTGTCACCAGCATTGTCGTCTTTGTCAAGGCGGGCGATATCGACCCGGTCTTTGCCGCGTTTGATTTTTTCTGACAAGAGATAGACGCCTCTGTATTCTCCATCAATGACCACATCGACAAAACGTGTCCTAGGAGCATAGTGGCCCATTTCACTGTACAGCGAATAGGCCATGTAGTTGCGCAGGAGAGATTTGTCGGAATGGTTTGCGGTGAGGACAAAGTCTTTTTCCTTGGGCAGGCCAAGCAATTTGGCTTCCTTGGGTTTTTGGCCGGCAGAGTCCAGCAACTCCAATCCATAGGAGAGCTTGGAGTGCCGCTGTGAGCTGCGGCCCCTAATTTCCATGGCGGCAAAGCCTTCATAGCCTTTGGCAGGGTCGGTGATCAACTGCGTGGCTCCTGCCCCATTGTCGATGATGCGCAAGGAGACCTTGGTCTTGGGCTCATCGAGGATAGGGCTGCCTTGGCTCTTGATCACGATGATTGGCAGCTGTGATGTCGTATAGGGATAGGGCTGGGCAGGTTTTTTGCTGAATGTGAGATTCCAGCTGATGAGTCGGCCATTTTCTTCATGTGGATAGGTATCCACGACGACGAGTTTCCAGGTGCCGTTGGGATTCTGGCCATTGTTGATGCCTCCTAGGGAGACCTCGGGCCGATAGAGGCCCGTGAAAGGTGCAGCACCATCATTGATGCTCATCTCTCCGTCGTTGGAGAAACAACAATTGGTATAGTTGTCTTCGCCATCGCCATTGCGGCGGGCCAGATCGGCTACAGCCCCATCTGGAGCGACGAGGTAGATGCTCACATCGTTGTCCCAAGTATGTAGGAGGCTCACGCAGACCTTTTCCAAGCCGAATGTCTGGTCAATGATGGCCGGAAGACCAATCGTCTTGATGCTAAAAATCGCGGGTTTCCCATCCTCTGGGATCACGCCACCTGTCCCTGCAAATTTTTGCGCTTGGACCATTCCTAGGCCAGCTATCATGGTTGCCATCCAGAGGGAGGCAGACCGCCAGAATCTCAACAAGTTTCTCATTACCCTAAAATTACCTATTCCAATGAAAGCATAGCCATCTGCGCCAACTTTTCCCTTCAGGAACTTTAGGAATATTTTTTCAATTAGGTTCCTGAGCGACCAGCTTCTACTAAAACGAAGTAGGGCTGCACGTTGTGCAGCCCTACATTACTAAACTTCAGTTCTCAATCAATATTATTGGCAAGGGTTGCTGTTGCAAGCACCGATTTTGTCACCTGAGTGGCCACCGCTAGGGTTGCCATTGCCACAGCCGCTGTTGCCACCGCTGTGTGAGCAGTGACCGCCTTGACCAGAGCCAGAGCCAGAGCCACCGTTGCCGTTGCCGTTTCCATTGCTGTGTGTGCAACCGCTGTGGTTGCCATAGCGGTGGTTGTTGCCACAGTTTGCAGGGTTGCTGCTGTTGTGGGTGCAGCCGCTGTGGTTGCCTTGGTGATGGTTGTTGCCACAGTTTGGTGCGTGGCTGTTGTTGCCTGAGCCGCTGCCTGAGCCGCTGCCTGAGCCGCCGTTTCCACCGCAGTTGCCACCGTTGCCGCCGCCACCGTTGCCGCCGCCACCGTTGCTGGCGCCGCAGACACCAGTTACGTGCTGGCTGAGTTGGTTTACACTCACACAGACGGTCGTTGCACCGCTAGGGTTGCCTGGGGGAACGTGGCATACTTTCACGCCTGGGGTGCCGTTGCCACCGCCGTTGTTGCCACCGCCGTTGCCACCGCAGCCACCACCATTGTTGTTGCCGCTGCCAGAGCCAGAGCCGTTGTTGTTGTTGCTTGGGGTGTGGGTACAACCTGAGTGGTTGTTGTTGTGGTGATTGTTACCACAGTTGGCTGGGTTGCTGCTGTTGTGGCTGCAACCGCTGTGATTGCCGTAGCGGTGGTTGGTGCCACAGTTTGGCGTATTTCCAGTGTGTGAGCAAGTGCTGTGATTGCCATAGCGGTGGTTGGTGCCACAGTTGGCTGGGTTGCTGCTGTTGTGGCTGCAACCTGAGTGGTTATTGTTGTGGTGGTTGTTACCACAGTTAGGAGCGCCGCCACCAGTGTTGCCGCCACCAGTGTTGCCGCCACCGTTGCTGCCGCCGCCAATCACGCAAGAGGCATCGATCACGTTGACATTGAAGGTGCTGACGCGGATGTCGCAATTGCCTTTTTTCACGGTTACAGTGTATGCTGTGGTAGCAGCAGGGGTCACAGTGATGCTGCGGGTGGTAGCGCCATTGCTCCAAAGGTAAGTTGCAGTTGCACCAGCGCCAGCAGAGTCAGCCGTAAGCGTGGTGGTATTCATCGTGTTGCCAGTGCAAGTGATGCCTTTGTACACTGCTTCGCAGACAGCATTGGTCACAGTAGTAGGGCATGCTGGGGGCGGTGGCGCGATGCAGCCTACTGGTGTGTAGTGAAGTGAATATTCGTTGTTGGATGCAAATGGGCTGCCAGTGTTGGCATAATTTTCATTGACCATCCAGAGGGTCGTGCGGGTAGGCTCGTTGGGGCTGCCATTGAGTTTCAAGCGCAATACCGTCATGCGGCAAGCCATGTCAAAAGAGCCGGTTGGGAGGCTATCGACTGGAATTGCAATTTTCCATTGGTTACGCGCTGGGTTGACAGCTTGTGATTTCCAATCTTGACCAGTCATGACTGGAAGGCCAGTGTTTGGATCGATGGTGATACCGTTCGTTACAACAAATGCCCAGTTGGTGAAATCGCACATCCAGCCAGTGCTCAGGCTGAAGTCCACATCCACCCAGTGCTCTGGAGCAGGAACTGGCAAATTCAAACCAGTGTAGCCGCTGTACATGGTCAAGCTACCCCACTTCATTTGTGGCCCGTTGCAAGTCACCAAAACGCCACCTGCACCAATGCACTTGTCCACGTCGAAGCTACCTGCGCCGTTTCTAAAATAGACAGGTGATGTAGATAGGCAAATTGAATCCAGTGCTGTGTGTGTTGCATCAAATGCACCAGCGACGCTTTTGCCGCCTTTGGCACCAGCCGGATCCACATTGTCAGGCTGACAACCGAAAAGCACCAAGCCCAAGGCCAGTACTGCTAACATCGATCTCTTAAAAATTTTCATGCTCTCGAATCTTAATTTTTGTTGACTGAAAAACCATGCTCGGCGCTAAATACATCCGATCATGTACCAAAGATAAAAAGCGGAAATTTAACATGCAAGATTTTTGTGTGTTTTGTAATATTTTTATTTCTACGCTAAATGGCGTCGCCAAAACCCACACCTGCGCCAACAAGCGCTTTCGCCAAGGGCCGCCTCCCCCATCGACCGATCGGCCACTTCACTTGTAGTGCCGAATCCTCGTGGAACTGCACCAGCATTCCTTCGCAGGCCAGCGCCCCTAAACGGGCGACATTTAAGCCCCTTACAGCTCACATTTAGCCCACAAGAGCGCTTTTCCGCAAAAAAATCATCGTCGGCCGTCATGCCCAATCGCTTCCCCAAAGTGCCAAACCTACCCCCCTCTTCCTCCTTTACCTTTGCACTCCGTCGTTTCTTGCTGCCCTTGCTCCTTCTAGAAAACAAAATTGTTGCGTAACCAAACCAGTTCTCAGCAGAACAAAATTCAACAAATCGATCCAAAAACAAACATTTACGCCCTGACTTTTCTTAATTCAACGCTCCCAATACACAATTTTACTGATGATGAACGAGCGTTTACGATGTATGGTTTTGTTACAATATAGATCTCTTTTATAACTTTCACTGAAGTCGTCGTTGCCTAACCTACAAATTTGGGGGCCTCACCGAAGCCCGCTGCGCGGAAATCGCAGAAGGGGAAACCACAACCAAGACAGGTTGCCCCACATTCCTGACCCACAATCCTCTAAGTAGCCTTTGGCCGAGGGCGACGTGCACAGAGGCGCATCTGGCGCTAGGCATATCTCGGGTTGCAATCGAGATCAGCAATCGGTCGAGCGGCCCGAAGCCATGCCTGCGCGGCCGTCCCGACCATAGGCATCGCAAGGCATCCCAAGCCAACACGATGCACCACATCGAGTAGGAGAAAATAGAAGCAGTTATTACGCTGCTTCTATTTTCGTCCTCTCACACCACCGTGCGTACGGTTCCGTACACGGCGGTTCATCAGGCAATTCAACGTCGGTAGAAAGAGAGTAGCCCTTTGTAGCCGAGT
>JANORP010000048.1:0-9661 GCA_031415375.1 Bacteroidota bacterium
GAGGTGAGCCAACAGGTGCGGAACGTGGGGGCTGGTCTGGGCATTGGGCTGGGCTTGCTTTTGCTAGCGGCGATCTTTGGCGGCGGGGACTCGGATGAGCGGCGTCGGTATTCCTGAGGGGGTGCGGCATTCCTTTCAAATAGCCATAGACTTTTCATGGTTTTCTGCGGCCAGAGGCCGCATGTTCGATAGCCCTGCGGCGGGACGCCGCGGGCTCTACAGACACGTAGTCCTGCACGGTGAAGCAGGGATGCTTTTACAATTTTCAAACGAGGCAATATGTCACAGTTGAATAAAAACAATTCGCAACGGCCTATCCGGGGTCGCAATTCGGACACTTACGTTCGGGCTGCGGCGGGTGGGGGATTAGGCGCGAACCTAGGATCGTTCGTGATCCCGATTCCGGGTCTAGGTGCTGCCATCGGCGGCGCTATCGGTGCTGCGATCGGTGGCTACTCTGGCGACAAGTCAGATCGTAAGGCTGGCCGGTAAGCCGCTTTTAAGCGTTCTTTGATTTTTTCGGTTTTGGTATCTGTTCTGCCTTGTGGACTTGTTGGGTCTGGGGGCAGAACTTTTTTTTGCCACTTTTGTGAAAGCCGAGCGTGCGTAGGTCGCACCTGCAATGCTTGGACGCAACGCATGTTTCGCCGTCGCTACTGATCGATGATGGAAACTGAAAATGGATGCCCTTCGCAAAGGGACCGATTGCTCCGCCCCCTATCAACGCGGGCCGACTTTTTGCGTTTCGGGTGGTGCAAGCTAGGGTGAAAACCGCTAACTTTGTCTCTTATGGCAGAAAAAGAACTCCCGATCGGTATCCAGGATTTCCCGAGTTTGATCGCGGAAAACTACCTGTATGTCGATAAGACTGAATATTACCACCGCTTGATCACCAAGGGGAAGTATTATTTTTTGTCGCGGCCTAGGCGGTTTGGCAAGTCACTGCTCATCAGCACACTCAAGGCGATCTTTGAGGGCAAGCGCGACCTCTTTGAGGGTCTGTGGATCCAGGACAAGATTGCTTGGGAGCCTCGGCCTGTGATCTTGCTGGACTTTACGCAGATCTCAAAAAGGGCCATTGATTTGGAGGAGGGCATTCGGCTCGAATTGGTCAGAAATGCGCAAACTTACGGTGTGGAACTCACGGAGGGTACCAACGCAGGCAGGTTGGTGCAACTGATCAAGTTGCTGAGCAAGGAAAAGCAGGTTGCAATTTTGGTCGATGAATACGACAAGCCCATGATCGACAACATCGACGATCTGTCCATGGTCAATAAGAATCGCCAAACACTGAAGGACATGTACTCCGTGATCAAAGGAAATGACGAACACATCGCCTTTTTCATGCTCACGGGCGTTTCCAAATTCAGCCAGGTTTCTATTTTCTCAGATCTGAACAACCTCTATGACATCACGGTGGACAAGGAGTTTGCAGGGATGTTGGGCTACACGCAACAAGAGTTGAACACTAGTTTTGCGGGGCGGCTTGCTGCACTTGCGGCGGAGACGCAGACGAGCCATCTGGATCTCATGGCTAGGATCAAGGAGTCGTACAATGGCTATTCTTGGGACGGTGTGACCTTTGTCTATAATCCCTTTTCCATCCTCAATTTGTTGCGAAAGCAAAGCTTCCAAGACTATTGGTTTGCGACGGGGACGCCTACCTTTCTGATGAAATTGATCAAACAAGCGGAGTACAGCGCATTCGATTTTGAAAACAAGGAGGTTCTGTCGCAATCGTTCAATACGTTTGACATCCCCAATATAGATATTCATTCGCTCCTCTTTCAGACGGGTTATCTCACGATCAAAAAGATCGATGATCAAAAGCAAACGTTAACCCTCGACTTCCCCAACAAGGAGGTCTCCAATGCCTTTTCCTTTCACTTGCTTGCAGAATTTGCCGAAAAGCGTCAAGGGGCAATCGGCAGTTTGCTTTTGCAGATGAATGAACGCCTTCAAAACGGTGAGGTTGATGGATTCATGGAGAGTGTGAGCGCCCTTTTTGAAGACATCGCCTACCCCATCCACCCCTCCAAAGGGTCGAGCATTGGCAATATGGAAAAGTATTACCACAGCCTGTTTTATCTGGCGCTACGGCTCTTGGGCTATAATATCCAAGCCGAAGTGTTTACAAGCAAGGGCCGTATCGACGCGGTGATCACCACAGAAAGGTATGTTTATGTCGTGGAATTCAAGCTGGGAGATGCCGCCTCAGCGATGGCGCAGATCAAGGACCGCAGGTATCATGTAAAGTATCTTGGGACTAGGAAAAAGATCGTCTTGTTGGGGATCGGGTTTGATGTGGTTACCCGCAACGTTGGGGATTTTTTGGTCGAGGAGGTTTGAGTTTGGAGCTGACGGCGTGCGCATGCGTATTACTTCAAGCGGGTAAATCGTTTTCAGGGATCTGAGGATGAGCGGCAGGCTGCTTTACAGCGGGCCGAGAGCCGCCATGGGGAGACTTATGATCTGGTGCGCTTTAACTGCGAACATTTTGCTTCTTATGTTCAAGATGGCGTTGAGGTGAGCCAACAGGTGCGGAACGTGGGGGCTGGTCTGGGCATTGGGCTGGGCTTGCTTTTGCTAGCGGCGATCTTTGGCGGCGGGGACTCGGATGAGCGGCGTCGGTATTCTTGAGGGGGTGCGGCATTCCTTTCAAATAGCCATAGACTTTTCATGGTTTTCTGCGGCCAGAGGCCGCATGTTCGATAGCCCTGCGGCGGGACGCCGCGGGCTCGTCGGATCCGTGGGCCTGCACGGTGAAGCAGGGATGGTTTTACAATTTTGAAATGGAGGCTTGTATGTCACAACTACAACGCAATGATTCAGGGAAGCCGATGCGCAACCGTGAATCCTCGACTTTCGCTCGTGCTGCTACGGGGGCAGGGATTGGTGCTGTGATAGGCGCGTTCCTGTTGCCTGGCATCGGGGCTGCTATCGGTGGCGCCATTGGCGGCGCGATCGGCGGCTACAATGGTGACCAAGAGGACAACGCTGCTGGCCGTTGAGCCGTCGCTTAGAGTCTTTTTGGCATTCCGTTCTTTGATTTTTTGGTGTAGTGGTATCTGTTCTGCCTTGTGGACTTGTTGGGTCTGGGGGCAGAACTTTTTTTTGCCACTTTTGTGAAAGCCGAGCGTGCGTAGGCCGCAAATGCAATACTTGGTCGCATGATAGGTTTCGACGTGGTCACGAGGTCGTTGCTACGCCCGATCGATGATGGAAACTGAAAATGGATGCCCTTCGCAAAGGAACCGATCGCTCCGCCCCCGCGCAACGCGGGTCGGACTTTCCGTTCAGAACAGCTCTATTATTCAACAGAAGATCGATCTCTATCATTGGTTATCGCACGGCCCCAAGAAGTTTGAAGAAAGCGTTGCATTCGGAAACGCTGTTGCTGCGGCGACGATACCTGATTATGACCGTCGTTGGCTGTTGAAGAAATACTGCCCTTCGCGCACATACCCATAGGGGTAGGTGCCTGTACACCCAAGTGTGCGCTGGGCATCACCAACCCTGCCATACAGAGCGCCAATTGTGGGAAGCGATGGTTTGCAGTGAATGCTGTTGCCGACACTTGCTACCCTCGGAGCTTATCGCCGTCACTGGCCGATGGGATTGCGAAGGTGCTGGATCTGGGGATCATGGGGGGCGGCTGGTTTATCAGAATTCACAGAATTACCTGAATGACCGGAATGCTGCTGAATTGGCGAATGGGATGTATGTGTATGTGGTGTCTGTGGAGGGGGACTGCCCGAGCTCTTTTACAGGGAAGATTGTGGTGATGCGGTAGGGATTTGGAACCTGCCCTGTCGCGATAGCTGCCTGGAGGGCAGGGCCGATGCAGGCCCAGGTGCGGTCTCGGGGATCGGCACGATGGGCGAGACGGCACGATGCCCCGCAAGGGAGCGACCCCGCAAGTCGCAAGACGCCCGGCGGGGGATCGCCCAAACCTACCGATGCATACGCATGCATATTCAGCACACCGCAGCCGCCCATATCCTACCACTCACGCCGATCTGCGACCGTTGCTCCGACGGGGCTTTTGAGGATGAGATTTTGAAGCGAGTATTGATGCAACTATCTGAATGTCTATGTACACGACCCCAAATCATACCACGGCTGTCTCGGGAGCCCAAATCCTGGGCGCTGCGCCGCAGACACTACATCGTAAGCCTACGCTTGGCAACGGTCGGGATGCCGAGCATGCGCGGCCGCTGTCGGGTGTACATCCCGCGACCTCGCTCCTCACCTCCTCGGGCATCTTGCAAACCAAGCTCACGGTCGGTGCGGTGGACGATCCCTATGAGCGCGAGGCGGACGCCGTGGCCGACCGCGTGATGAGCAGCCCCAAGCAACATGTTCACAAAGATGTGAATGGGAAATCGATCGCTCCTGAAATCCAGCGCAAATGCGCAAGCTGCGAAGAAGAGAAAGTGCTGCGCAAGCCCGAGCACGTATTCCCGCACATCCAGCGCAAGGCGCAGGGCGGGACTGCCACCGTGAGCAACGGCGTAAATGCGGGCATCGCAGCCAGCCGTGGCAGCGGTCAGGGCCTCGATCAGGCGACACGCGGCGACATGGAAACCAGCTTCGGGCGCGACTTTTCCAGCGTGAAAATACACACTGGAAAAGAAGCCGCCCACCTGAGCCAATCGCTGAGTGCCAAAGCATTTACCGTCGGCAATGACATCTATTTCAACCACGGTCAATACCAGCCGCAATCACAAAGCGGCAGGCACCTCTTGGCCCATGAGCTCACGCATACTGTGCAGCAGGGGGCTGGCGATGCGGGCGTCGTGCGTAGGGCCAATCTCTCGGGCGGTGATTTTGGCATGGAGCTACATGAATTCTCGCAAATCATTGCTATCCCTGCACAGGTATTTACGCGTTTGGCGCAGAGTTCCACCTTTATGAACATGGTGCGTGCCTTGGACAGGCATTATATCGGGTACCACAACAAAGCCGTTCCCAACAATTGGGCGTTTGCTTGGGATCCTACCAAAGATGGCGTCTTTACCAAAGGCCCATTTCCTGGCAGGCGACTCTTTTGGTTCATGCATGACAATGCAGGGAGTAGCTTCTCGACTGCTAGCGCTTTGGAAAACCCTTTGGGGTGGGATATGATCAATATCCAGCAGCCATCTACGCAGGGCGAGCAGGAGATCGGAGATTGGATAGAGATCATCGGGCATGAGACCACGCACGCATTCAACCGCGTCAAAGGCAATGCCAGCCCTTCTAAGACAGCACTCGACCGTGTGACTGCGGCAATTACCGACGAGGTCAAAACGAGGGCCACGGAATCCAAGATTGTGGATGAGGTGATGAAAATAAATCCCTTGAAGAAATACACCAAGGGAACCGCATCCACTGATCCGGCACAGGCGCAACGCGACATGTTTCCTTCAAAACTGAAACGCACATATTTGGAGCAATTTGTCTTGAGTGAACGCATCGCAGCTGCGATCACCAAAGAGAGCCTCACAGGCGATCAGATCGAGCAACACAATGCAAAAATCGATGCGATGCCGCTTGGGGGCTATGGAAGCATGCGTATGCAATTTCCCACCATGCTATTGCACTATGACAAATCCGCCAAGCTCTACGATGTGTTTCACTCAGACTACGATGAGCTGAGATTTATCCAACGGATTTTGGATGCGCGATGGACGGAATACCTCCAAGACGGTGACGATTTGGATGCAAAGGAAGACTTGCTCCAAATGCATGCAGCAGCATTTTTTGCAGGCATTGCATCCTATGCGGCACGACCTGCGGTGGACACAAAGTACTGAAGTCGGCAGGCCGCGCATCGTCGAGGAAGGCCAGATCAGTGTGCATGCTTGGGTCAAAGTCTGCCACTGAGTGCTCATCCCGATAGCCCCTGATCGACGAGACCACGCTAGGGTTTCAGTTTCAAAGCCCCTGTACCAATTGTCAGTTGTAAAGCAAGATTCGGTGCGACCCCGCTGGAGTCGGTGGAATGCTGAAAAACGGCCAAATTTTCCCAGTAGAGGCATTTTGGGGGCGGCATAAAAAATCACTCTTTCCAATTTCTAGCCAAGGTGGGTTTTTCCGTCTTCCCTGCAAACCGTAGCAAAAGCAGTACGTCGTGTCCAATAATTCCTACATTCCGATAGGCAATGACTGCTGCTACAGCATTTGCTTTCCTTTGCCTACTGCTCTAAGGAGTGGATAGAAATTCGAGGAACCGCAAATCGGGACGGAAGGAAATCAGTCCTTTGCTTACGCCCATCATTGCAAAAGTAAGGTAGAGGTAGGACTTTCCAAGCCCTCACACCTCATCGGGCAGCGAATACAAGGAACCTGATTGGCCCTTGCGTTTCGTTCTGATGACTGCACCGTGCCGGACGAGATCGGTGAGATTCACAGACACGAGCTTCGGAACGTCGTAGCCGTTGTAGATCGGCTCCCAAAGAAGTATCACCGGGGCGATATCCCTTGCAAGCATGGGCCGCTTGGTTTCCCGTAAAACGGCAATGATCTTGTCCTTCCAGGTCGTTGTGTTGGAAAAGTAGGGAGGAGCTTCCAAGGAGCCGTGGAGCCGCATGTGCTCCATTGGATTGTCCGAGCGTGCCAAGATGATTCGTTCTAGCTCCTTGCGCTCTTTGTCTAACAGCACCTCCAATTCCCTGACACGTTCCCTTTGCCTTGCCTCAAACTCTGCGAGGTTGATGTCGGGCAAACCGACCCATTTGATCTTTGCCAGTTCCTCTTGTGACAGTGGTGAGTATTTCATACGATATGCATTTGTGTCTTTGAATAGGATTAAGGCATGTTGCCTTGCCACTTTGGCAAAGATACGTAGGCATCCATAAGTAGACCAAGTTTTACGTATCATCCCACAAGGATGATGGTAGTGGAATCTTGCGAAAACCTTTGGCTTGGCTTATTTTTGGTTTTCAAGATGAGGGAGTTTTATGTTGGCAGAAAAAGATATACTCGGAAAGCTATTGTGCGCAGAGCCATTCTTGTTTGCAATGGAGGCTCGGATGGATAAGGCTGGCAAAAGACTAGCCAGATTTGTGAAATACGTCGTTTGCTACACTCCAGACGATAAATTGGGCCAAGTATTTCATTTCACCCCTTACGATGGCAAGGAAGAATTCGAGAGCGTATTACCGGGATTCCTTTGCAAGACCGGGACGCTGTATGGCCATGTCATAATGACCGTTTCTGAGAGGAAATTCGGTCGCCGATCAAACTTGCCGATCCATTGTGATGCTGCTAAGGCCGATCCTCTTGTTTGCCCGCGCCCGCGAAGCCTTTGGCGAAAAGGTAGCAATTTTTGCACAGGAATCCATAAGAATAAACCCATCGATCATCTACCGCCTGTAACCGAGGCTCAATTCCCAAGAGTCAAACCAAATTGGGTGATACCACATAGAATCGCCGCAAGACCTACGATTGATTATAATAATGCCCTATTTATCTAGCCCTACAATTTAATTTTTTCGAAATGCGTATGAAAATAAGGACTGTCTTGGAGCACTTGACGACTGAGGAGCTCGCTGAATTGGGTAGGGTCTTGCAGTGCGGATTCCTCGGAAACCCACCCATTGTACTTCAGTATTATCAAGCCTGTGTACACCTAATGAATACGAATATGGAGTGGGATGAGAAACAGTTATCGATCCAATTGTATCCTGAGAAGGATCCGTCCACAGTGCAAAACTATTTAAGAACTAGAACAAGCAAATTGTTAAAATATGTTGAAAAATACCTCGCCTTCAAAAAGTTCCAAAATCTGCCTCATTTTCAGGAATTCTGCCTTGCCGTATCACTTTCAGATAGAGGCTGGGAAAGTGATTATGTTCAAGTTGCGAAGCGAATAATCAAAGGAGTTGACGACGGGCCGATTACATGGTTTCCCAAGCGGGCAACAAGGCTGGCCATGTTGGAGCACACTGTCGAAAGCCCATTTCAAGATAAGGTTCTGGCTACGAATCAGATCATTCTGCGGCAACTCGACGATCTGGATAGTATCTTTATCTTCAAGAAATTGTCCCTCGCTTGTCACGCCGCAAGTTATGACTTGGAGTACGGAACCTCAATTCAAATCAAAGGATTGAAAGAATGCATAGATCTGAAGAATGGCCTGCCAGATTCCGTCAGGCCTTTGATAGAGATGTACGCGCTGCTATACAAAATCACGACCGAAATAGATTCACATCCTGATCAAGAGTTCCAGATGGCAAAGGCATTGTTGATTGAGTTGTCAGGGACGATTGAAAAAATCGGGTCTGAAGAATTATCGGATGCTTTTAAGCATTTGCTCAATTATTGCACTCGAAGGTGTAATCAAAAGGCACGAGATTTTACTGCGGAGTTGGCTGAATTGTATATGATCGGAATCAACAAGAAGATTTTGGTAAGGCATGGAAAGATCGATGGACGAGACTATATCAATGCATTTAAGGCATTCTTACATGCAGAGCGATTGGAAAAGATCAAATGGCTCATAGATGATTGGGGAGCACGGATTCAGGGAGATGTTGGACTGTGCGTGAAGCACTTTTGTAATGGTTATCAAATGCTGCGGGCTGCAAAATTCGAAGAAGCCGATGCGCATTTCTTCAACGCTTACAACTCTCCGCCGAGGCCACGGTGGCCTCCTTTGGAGGCAGAGATTCTTGCACAACTGTCGCGAACGAAGTACCTTTGCGGCGACTACCCACAGTCACAGTATTTCGCCTCAACGCTCTTATCAAAGCTCGATGAATGGAAGTCTCTTGATGCAGCCAAGGCAACCTCATTCAAAATCTTCAGTTCATACATAACTTTACTTTGCAAGATGGATAGAAGCAAAGGAGCCAAATCAAAGAAACTCCGAGCATCCCTCCTTAGGCAATTGGCATCAGAAAAGCGACCATTTTTTGCAGCGGGATGGGTAACGGACCAGGCAAATGAGATCAAATAGGGTAGGCCACAACCCCATGAGAGGAAGTGGCCTACCCATCTAGAATCCAAATCAGAAGTCTTCAAGCAATACAGTTGTCACGAGACCATCTCTGATCACGATGCTATATATTGCGGTCAAGAACTCATCACAATAAATGTGCAACTCACCCACAGCCTCGTTGTAACCCAACGAACAATCAAACTCAAGACTGCTTGGGGCACCCTCGTTCAGCAGAACTTCTGGAGCGCAGCTGCCATGATCAGCCACCCACTCTGGATAAGGGATGAATTTCCAACTGTACTGGCAATTCACAACAGCACGCTCAACATGTTTAGAGATCGAGCAAGAATCTCGTTTTGCCTTTTGTCCGTCTATTGTCTCGGCCTCACAAGGCAACCAAGCCATAAGTGCAAACAATAACATGAGCAATGAAATCACAAAGATTTTCCAGGCCGCATTGCGGCAAGATGAATTCGACATAATATTTAGAATTATGAAGTGGTCAATCGCGATGGAAATGAGTCATCGCAAACCCTGATGTACTACCTCCGAAGGGACACCTACACGCAAGCGCCTAGTTCGCATGCGGAAAGAACTTGCATCCAGGTCGTGACCGACGTCTCGGCTACGTATTCTGAATGATCTAAGCAAATTTCATTGCTGAATCTGAAGGGGGCAGTTGCAAGTTGTTGCACGGTGTTGCAAGTTGTTGCAAGGGAGTATTCTGAAAATGTG
>JANORP010000049.1:0-9865 GCA_031415375.1 Bacteroidota bacterium
CCTGAACTTACCCCCCCCGTTTGTCCACATCTGCCCAACAAAACATTCAGCGCTCCAAAACCGTACAATGGACACTGTGCAAGGCCGATTTGCTTGGCCGAGGCACATTGCTAAGGGGAATTTTGCTTGCGCTTACCCACAGACCGCTCACGATAAGTGTTTTGGCCTGTGAAAGCGAATCGTTAATTTTACGTAAAACGCGTTCAACCTGTGTATGCAGAATCACTTTTATCAACGAGGGGCATCGCTCATTTTATTCACGTTGCTGTTGTGGGCGAGGCCGGCAATGGCTCAGGTCACTTGGTATGACAAGGCCAGAGAGGCAGATGACAACAACCGCAAGGTAGAATACTACACCAAGGCGCTTGAAGAGGAGCGCAAAGACAATTGGGTTTATTTCCAACGCGGATGGGCCTACTATACCCTGGGTAAATTCGAAAAGGCAGGACGGGATTGGCAGGCGGGCCTCACTGCAAAGGGTACCCTCGACGCGAGTTTCCTTAACAGCGGACTCGCTTGGGTCAATTACCGCTTGGAAAAGTATGAACTCGGCCTAGAATATGCCCAAAAGGCCGTCGAGGGCCGCGACGACAACAGCGAAGGTTGGAATGCCAAGGGTTGGTGCCAAGTCATGTTGGAGAGAAATGAAGATGCAATTGTCTCATTTTCCAAATACATCGCCTTGCGGCCCAAGGAATCACTCGGCTACAGCAACCGCAGCTTTGCCTATGGCCTCATCAAAGACTACCCCAAGGTGATCGAGGACTGCGACATGGCACTGACCATGGATCCTAAGAATGAATTCTTGCTGGAACGCAAAGCCTATACGCTCATCAAGATGGGCAAAAATCAAGAGGGTGTCGATCTCATCAAAACCAAGATCAACTACAAACCCAACGATCCACTTTCCCTCTCCAACATCGGGAACCTGTTTTTTCGCAACGAGGATTACCTCACTGCCATCGAGTACCATACCCGGGGCATGAAACTTTATGAGTCCCTCATGCGCGACGACCGCGAATACATGAACACGCACCGCAGAGATATCTACGAGATCTACATGGCGCGCGGCGACGCCTACAATGCCCTCAAAGATTATCAGCATGCGCTTGGTGACTACAAGCATGCCACCACGATCATCCCGACAGAGTACCGCGCCTGGCAAGACATCGGCGAATTGCAAACCTTCCAAAAAAACTGGAGCGAAGGTGCGCAAGCATACGAGAAGACATTTGCCCTCAAGCCCGACCTGAAATTTGGCTGGGTGAATCTCGGCTATTGCTATGACAACCTCATGCAGCCCATGCGAGCCATCGACGCCTATTCCCGTGGCATCGCCAACAATCCCGAAGTCGGCTTGCTCTACAACAACCGTGGATATGGCTATCTAGAACTTAAGGAATACGACAAAGCCTACGACGACCTCACCAAGGCCGTCGAGGTCGAGCCAGAGATCGTAATGTCGCACGTGAGCCTCGGCGAATATTTCTACGCTCGCAAGATGTATCCAGAGGCCATCGCCAAGTTTGACCAGGCGATCAAGATGGAGGACGGCACTTTTGAGGCCTATACAGCGGCCTATTTTACACGTGGACGCTGCTATTTTGAGCAGGAGATGCTGGAAAAATCCATCCCCGACTTCCTCAACGCCATCAAGTGGTCGCCCAAGCACGTGCTCGCCCATGAGATGGTCGGCATCACATACTTCAAGCTCAACAAGCTTTGTGAATCCTACACCTACCTCAAAAAGACCCTCGACCTGGAATCTACCAAGCCGATCAAGGAGGCCAAAGAGGCCCCCAAGTACATGGGCAAAATGACCAAAAATCCTTGCCTGAAATAACCATGAAACCCACACAACACCACGATCCAAGTGCCTGCAATCCAGCATTGAATCCAAACCCTGCCCAAAGAAAAACAGCACAAACCCAGGTCCAAAATCCAACACAAATCGCCCACCAGCATTCAACACAAAGTGTGATGCTGTAAATTCTGTAAATTCAGCTCAAATTCAGCACCGTGAAAAAGATATACCTCCTCCTAGTCGCCCTGACCCTGATCGCCAGCCTCTCTGCCACCGCACAGACGCAGATCCAAGACGGCACTGGCCGCAACTATGAGGTACAGATGACCAAGGAGGCCGAGTATCCCGGCGGCAATACCAAGCTGTACAAGGACCTCGCTGCGCGGATGCAATATCCCGCAGAAGCCAAGGAAAAACGCATTGTAGGCGATGTCATGGTGAGCTTTTATGTGCTCGCAGACAGCACCACTGCCGATGTGAGAGCATTGAAAGACCTCGGTGGCGGCACGAAGCAAGAGGCCGAGCGCCTCATCAAGGGAATGAAATTTGCACCTGCCGTCCAAAATGGCAAGCCTGTGCGCCAACAGATGATGTTGCCGGTACTGTTCAGAATATACGACTGATGCCACGGGCATGTGCATTATCCCTGCTTGCCCAGCATTACCTTTGCCGTTTGGGCAGATGCGCAGCCAATGTCGGTCGCGTAGCGCTTTTACCCATTGTCTGATTTGAATGGCACGTACCAATAATTTTCTCCAATCCCGCACCCGCAGTACCTTTTTGAGCTCGCTTGTGACAATCGCGCTCGTGCTGTTTTTTCTCAATCTCGTTGCGGCAGGCGCGATCTACAGCCATATTTTATTCGAATATTCGCAGGAAAATTTTGAGGTGATGGTCACCATGCCCGACCACGTAGCGCAGGAGAAACAAACCGCTTTTGGCGCTTTTCTCAAAGCGCAGCCGTTTGTGAAAGCAGTCCATTATGTCTCCAAAGATGAGGCAGGCAAGATCTGGGAAGCTGAAAATGGTGCCGAATTCATGGAAATCATGGATGGGATCAACCCATTGCCCGCGAGCTATAATTTCAAGCTCAAGTACCAATATATCCAGACCGACAGCGTCGCCAAGATCCACCAGATCATCGAGGACCAGACGATCTTGCAAGTCCAAGACGTCGCTTACCCCATGAGTGACATCGAGCAGCTGCGTACCAATACCTATGGCTTTATCAAAATCGGCCTCATCATCGGGGCATTGGTCACCTTGATCGCCTTCTTCATTGTGAACAGCACGATCAGGCTTGCAATTTTCGGCAAACGACTGGTCATCAGAACGATGCAACTCATCGGCGCGACATCGGGCTTTATCCGTTGGCCATTTGTGCGCCTAGGGATGTTGCAGGGTTTTTTTGGAGCCTTGCTCGCCAATGCGCTCTTGATCGGCCTCATCCTTTCCTTAAATTTCATTAATTTCGGGGTAGGAGGCATCGAAATGGAGGGATTTAGTGTTACAAGCATGCTTACCCGCCCAGAATTCCTGTTTTTGTCGGGAGGAATTCTTATCTTTGGGACGTTTTTGGGCTGGTTGAGTAGCACTTGGGCGGTAAGTCGCTTCTTAAACAAGAACCTCGATCAGCTGATGTAAAATAACGCGTGCGATGCAGATTCCACTTAAAAACTTAAATATTTTCATCATTCTGGGAGGCATCTTCCTCATTGCCATGGGCTATATCCTCATGAGCACCGAGAGTTTCATCGATGCCAAGGAATTTTCCTTGTCCCTTTATGTGTCCCCTCCGCTCATCATTATCGGTCACTTTGTCGTTGCCTGGGGCATCATTGCCGGTGTGCGCAAGCCCACCACGAGCGCTGCCAACGCCAGCTTCGAAAAAGCTACACAAGCCTGAGTTTCCAGCAAGGGTTGGTACATCGTGAACAGGTTGCAGCTGCAAACTGCATACCTTCGCTTACCCTTTGATTGCTCCCCACCAACCACAACTACTACCTCCTATGGATTTTGTAGCAGGCGAGGTCATCTTGATTGATAAGCCCAAAGGGTGGACCTCATTTGATGTCGTGAAGAAGATCAGGTACCTCATCAAGACCAAAAAGGTCGGGCATGCAGGCACTTTGGATCCCTTGGCGACTGGTTTGCTCATCTTGTGCAGCGGCAAGATGACCAAAACGATCGACAGCATACAGGCGCAAGAAAAGGAGTATTGGGTCGAATTCAGGCTCGGTGCGACCACGCCATCCTACGATGCAGAGTTTCCTGCAGAAAACATCATCGACGCCAGCCATATCACCCGAGAGATGGTCGAGGCTGCAATTTTGCCCTTTGTCGGCGAGATCAGTCAGTTGCCACCGCAATTCTCAGCCGTCAAAGTCGATGGCAAGCGCGCCTATGAATCTGCCCGCGCTGGCAAGACTGTTGAGATCAAGCCACGCACCATCACCGTGTATGACTACACGCTGCTCGACTTTCATCCGCAAGTAGGGGAGACCCCATTGCGTGCCAGCGCGCACATTCGGTGCAGCAAAGGCACCTACATCCGCACCCTTGTCCATGACCTCGGGCAAGCCCTCGGCGTGGGCGGTTACCTCACCGACTTGCGCCGCACCCGCATCGGCCAATATGATGTGGCAGAGGCAGTTACGCCAGAGGCTTTCGCTCAAATGCTCCTAGCAACACGCGACGCGTGAATGCACAAGGATCGGGCCTTGATCTGATGCGCGCATCAGCATTGCATCAAAACTGGAATCAGGGATTGACTTCTAGCCCACTTGTTTCACAAAATGCCCAAATCCGACTAGATTTGTAGCGATGAGAGTCTTTCAAGGTCTTCAAGACTATGTGCAGGGGCACCATGCCGTCGC
This sequence comes from Bacteroidota bacterium, assembly GCA_031415375.1. Taxonomy (GTDB): domain Bacteria; phylum Bacteroidota; class Bacteroidia; order J057; family JADKCL01; genus JADKCL01. Next base: position 4,681 of record JANORP010000049.1, read on the forward strand.
CACGATTGGCACCTTTGACGGGGTACACCATGGTCACCAAAAAATCTTGGGCAGGCTCATCGACGCTGCTCGCGCGATAGAGGGGGAGAGTGTCGTCATCTCCTTCCATCCGCATCCACGCCTCGTCTTGTTTCCCGACGATCACTCCCTGCGGCTTTTGCAGTCGATCGACGAGAAGATTGCTGCACTCGATGCCTTGGGCATCGATAAGCTGCTGCTCATTCCCTTTACCCGCGAATTTGCCGAGTACACCTCCCAGCAGTTTATCTCGCAAGTACTGATCGAGACTGTCGGAATCAAGCGCATTGTGATCGGTTACGACCACCATTTCGGCAAGGACCGCAAAGGTGGCCTCAAGGAACTACAGGCAGGGGCGACACATTATGGCTTTGAAGTAGAAGAGATCCCCGCTGAGCAAATCGACAATGCGAGTGTGAGCAGCACCAAAATCAGGCAGGCGCTCGAGACAGGCGACCTAGGCACAGCTAGCCGCTTCCTCGGCTATGACTATGGCCTACAAGGGACTGTGATTCAGGGCGAGCAGCTTGGTCGGCAGCTCGGCTACCCCACGGCTAACATTCGCCCATCGGATCCGCACAAGCTCATCCCTGCCCAAGGCGTGTATTTGGCACGGGTGACACTCGCGGGCGTCGCGCACTATGGCATGCTCAACGTTGGCAAGAAACCCACTGTTGGCGAGGGCTTCCCCTTGGGCATTGAGGTGCACATCTTCGATTTCGAAGGCGACATCTATGGTGCGCAAGTGCAGGTCGATTTCTTGGAATGGATACGCGCAGACATGAAATTTGGGTCTTTGGATGAATTGATCCTAGCATTGGACGGTGATCGTGATACAGCCTTGAACCTCATCAACGCGCGGCATGGATAAGCCACATCTCCTACTCTTGCACGGTGCGCTAGGTGCGCAATCACAGTTTGGGCCATGGTTGCCCTTGTTGCAAGGCCATTTCCAGCTGCATACCCTAGATTTTGAAGGTCACGGTACGCAGCCCTTTGCAGGCCGTCCCTTTGCCATCGCCCACTTCGCTGAGAACTTGGAAAATTATATCGAGGCTCGGGGCTTGCAGTCCCTGCATGTCTTTGGGTATTCCATGGGCGGTTATGTCGCCCTCTACTTGGCGCGCCGCCGGCCAGACCTCGTGGGCAGCATTTTTACATGGGCCACCAAGCTCGATTGGCATCCGCAGGGTGCTGTGCACGAGGCGAAGATGCTCGACGTAGCGACGATCTTGGAAAAGGTGCCCAAGTTTGCCCAGATGCTACAAGCTCGCCATCATGGCAACGATTGGCAGCAACATCTTGCCCTCACAGCCGCGATGATGTTGCAGCTTGGGAATGAACCCGCATTGACGCACGACGATATCGCCGCCGTCACCGCTCCCGTGCGCATGGGAATCGGCGATCGCGACACGATGGTGACCCTAGAAGAGACCATCGCGGCCTATCGCCAGCTCCAGCAAGGGCAGCTCATCGTGCTACCACACACGCCTCACCCTATCGAAAAGATCGATCCGGCCTATATCTGCAAAGAAATCATCGCTTACTTCAGCGCCTAGCGATGTCTTGCGTGGACACGCTAGGCAATTGTTTTCTCTTCAGGATCAGTTGGTTACGAAGCAGCAATTGCATCGACTGGAGCTTGAATAGGATCCATAAATCGCAGTGGAAACAAAATTCAATGCATAGCCATCAAACAGCCGAATCACAGCCCGCTCAATTACCACACGCCATCCACGCTATCCACATCCATGATGTTGATGCCTTGGTAGTAATGCTTGAGTATGCGCACATAGTCCATCCCTGTTTCGCTCAGGTAATAGGCCCCGTCTTGGCACATGCCGACACCGTGTCCAAAGCCGCTGCCCTCTATGAAAAGCAAGCTGTGCGAATCATAGACATGAAATTTTGAGCTCTTAAGCTTGAAGAGCCTTCGCATCTCTTCGCCCGCGACGGTGAGTTTGCTGTCGCCATTCACATAGACCCGCTTTACCCGGCCACTGATGTCAGGGATGATCTCAAAACTCGATGCCTCCACATTGAGGTAGCGGCCTAGTTTTGACAAAAAATCCATTTTGGGGATCGTCACGTGCCAAACGTGGTTGTCAAATCCCTCACAAAAATTGTAATCGGGGATGGCGCGCAGGTAGTTCACATTGGCGACCCAGACGTCTTCGCTATTGGCGGTGAATCCCCCGCAATTGGCAGAGAATACCGCCTCGATCAGTTGGTTTTTTTCAAACACGATCACCTCGCCTTGCGTTTCCTTGACCGCTTGTTCGATGAGCGGATTGTTTTGATACTCACCTTTGTAGGCTTGGCAATGCGTATTGTCGCAGAGGTCATATCCGTGGTCGGCGTGACGCCCAAGGTTGCGCAACGCGTATGTGCGCGCGCTCAGCGCCTGCACCTTGAAAAAATCGAGCGACTTGTGGTGCCCGGCCTCGGCGTGAATCACACCCTTGATATAGGTATCGACAAAGACTTCATTCACCAATTCCAGATAGCGTGGCCCCGTCTCGATGCGCAGGTGGTCAGGATAGGTGCGAAAAGCCATGGCTGCATGGTCAAAATAGAGTTTGAAACGTGGTTTCTCGTCGTTGCACCAGAGTAGAATTGATTCAAATGGGCCCAGTCGTTTGGTTCCTTGCTCCAGCAAGATGCCTTTTTCGCCCACACTCACTTCGATCTTTTCCAAGGTATGGAGCGTCGTGATTTTGCGGGGAAATGAATCGGCCGTCATCACCACGACCTCGTCGCCTAGTGCTTGGTAGGTGAAATTTTCTAATTTCTCGGCAGGTGCGATGTGTACACGCAAAGTTTGTGCCCCGAGGGGCAAAGCAGATAGGAGCAGCAGCAAAACCCCGCTCAGACGTGACAGACAGCGCATTGGGAGCAAAGGTAAGGCTTTGTCGATCAATTGAGCTGTCTTATGCACAGTGCCCGCATCGCAATCGCCCAAATTGAACTACAGCTAGCCTGCCTCCACTGGTCCAAATGTCCTCTGGGACACACAATACTCCCTTTTGTCGTGTTACAGTACCTGCCAAAGCGGCTACGACTTGTGCTTCCAGTCAAATTTTCACATATTTGGAGCTACCAATTGTTGATTCACCTATGCCCATCATTGACGATACTGGATATGACCCCACTTACCTGTTTGCCAATCGGCATGTTGGTACCATCATTCCCAATTTGTTGCGTTTCACGTTTGGTGTGAATTACCAGCGCCAACGCATTTTTACTACCGACGGGGATTTTCTTGACCTGGATTGGTCGATGGTGGGAGGAAAGCGCCTTGTCTTGTTGTCGCATGGTTTGGAGAGCAGTTCACAAGCGCCCTACATCATGGGGATGGTCAAGCATTTCAACAAGTGCGGCTATGACGCCCTTGCTTGGAATTTCAGGTGTTGCAGTGGAGAGCTCAACTGGACGATTCCCTTTTACCAGCCGGGGCAGACGGGCGATCTACAATTGGTCATCGATGAGGCGATTTCCAAAGGATACGAAGACATCTATCTGATCGGATTCAGCCTTGGGGGTGCAATGACTCTGCGCTATCTGGGCGAAATGGGAGATCGGATGCAGCCACAAGTCAAGAAGGCAGTCGTGTTTTCTGTGCCGACTGACCTTGCCGCGAGTGCCAAGCACCTGAGCGAAGGCAATCAAGCGATCTATGGGCGTGCTTTTTTGATGAAGTACCGCAGAAAAATGCTGCTCAAAGAAAAGCGCAATCCAGGGACCTATGATCTGAGCGCTTGGGAACACATCCAAAATCTGATCGATTTTGACGAAGCCTTCAACGCACCCTGGTTCAATTTTGAAAACGCTGCTGCCTTCTACAAAGCGATCTCGTCCAAGCCATTGCTTCCGCAAATCGCCATCCCCACCTTGATCATCAACGCTATGAATGATCCCTTTTTGCCACCAGCCTGTTTTCCGTTTGAGGAAGCAGGGCGATCTGACCTGTTGTTTTTGGAAGTGCCTGAAATGGGGGGGCATGTAGGTTTCATGACCCTGAGTCGCAAAGGCATCTATTGGAGCGAGTCACGCGCTGAAGCTTTCATCGCTGGGCAATAAAGGCTGGCTACCTATGCACCCAACAATACCAGCAGCCCTACAACACCCGCGCCTGCTATGGCCGCAATGATCGGGAGCAGGATCAAACTGGGCAATACTTTTTCTTCTGGGGCTTTCATTGATTCCGTAATCATGAACCTTAGATGTTACGACCGCAGAAAAGGTTGCAGCAAATCGTAAATATTTTTACAGATTCATCCAAAGTCGCCGCGCAACGAGCAGGTTTGGCCCAAACTCAGGCGTGTTCGTCTCTGAATGGCAAGCGCCTTGAAACGATGGACGAATAGGGAATCGGAACCGAGCGACCGGCCCCCTAAAGCTGCTTCGATAGGAGGAAAAGATGGGAAAGTGAGTATGCCAAGTGCTGGTATTGAGATTGAAGCTCGAGGACGAGGAAGTGACCTAAAAGTCCTGTTCTTATTTGATGGTTATTTGATAAAACGGGCCTAAAAAATCTTAACACATTGATTTTCAATGCATTTTTATTTGATGGTTATTTGATATATTTGGGACAAATCAATCCTATGAACGATTCTCATTTCATCGATATGCTTGGTCGTTTGGTCGCCCAGCCCCATGAATCAGAGTGGCTGGAATTCAAACTGAATTTTCATTCTCCAGAAGAAATCGGAGAACGAATTTCAGCCCTTGCGAATGGAGCCTGCCTTCGGAATCAATCATACGGTTACCTCGTATTTGGTGTCGAAGACGAAACCCATGAAATTAAAGGGACCACCTTTCGTGCAAAATCCCATAAAAAAGGAAATGAAAATCTTGAGCATTGGCTAGCGAACATGCTGGATCCGAAGATTGACTTCCAGGTCTTTGAATTTGACGTTGACGCACATCGCCATATCTCCCTCTATCAGATTCCTGCGGCCAAAGGGCGTCCAGTGGCCTTTCAAAATGTAGCCTACATCCGCATCAATTCCATTACGCGAAAATTGGGAGCCTTTCCAGATAAGGAAGCGAAGATTTGGAGGACCGATGCGATATCTTTCGAAAAAGAAATCGCAAAAGAAAATCTCACCGCCACCGATATTGCAAAATACCTTAGCACAGCTACCTACTTTGAGCTCATGAAATT
>JANORP010000050.1:0-36897 GCA_031415375.1 Bacteroidota bacterium
TGGCCAGCGGCGCCAAGATCCTGATCGGCGGCAAGGGCGATACCGCCAAGCGGTATTTGGATCCCACATTCCTCACCGACGTGCAGCTCGGCAATCCCATTTTGGAGCAGGAATTGTTTGGCCCCATCATGCCGATCATGAAGATCAAGGATTTGGACGAGGCGTTGGCGATCATTCGCAAAGTCGAGAAGCCGCTGGGGCTCTACATCTTCAGCCGCAGCAACAAAAACATCGCCCGTGTACAAAACAGCACGAGCTCAGGCTGCATGATGATCAACGAAACGACCGTCGCCTTCGGCCACACCGAGATGCCATTTGGCGGGGTGAACTACAGCGGCATCGGCAAGGCCCACGGCCACGCCGGCTTCCTCTCCTTCACCAACGAAAAACCCGTCATGCGGCAAAACACATTGCTGCCCTCGACCCTGCTGGCCTTTGCGCCCTATTCCAAAATCAAAACCAAGCTCTTGAATATCGTGATGCGCTGGTTCTAGGAACGTGTGGGAATGATCGAGCACCGTCTGGAAGGGCTGGCTAAAAATCGTGCCGACATCGGGCAAGAAAAGATAGGTGCATGTCGCAAGCCAAGTCGCGCAGGCAAGCGAAAATTTCAGATTCGAAAACAGAGCGAAAGGCTTCCAAGAGGGTAAATGGCGTGGCGCAAAACAGATGCCGACGAGCGATTGCAGTCTAATAGGCCATTTTACCGCCGCATTCCCTCAAGGCGCTACGGGAAAAATCAAGAACAAGGCCGCTCACAACGCAGCCTTGATGCGCTTGGCAACCTCCTCAATGGCCATTTTCCCACTGAGAGAGTGATTGGGCAGCGTAAAAAAGCCATGGATGTCTTCGGGGTAATGCAGCAGCTCGGTCGGCGTGCCCTCCGCTTGCAGGCGGGCTGCATACTGCTGCCCGTCGTCGCAGAGCGGGTCATAACCAGCGGTGACGACGATCGCTTGCGGGAGTCCAGCGAGGCTCGCTGCCATGATCGGCGAGAGGAGTGGGTCTAGGCGATCTTCCTCCCGTGCCATGTACATCGCCAAAAAGTTCAGAATGTCGTTTTTGGTGAGAATGGGCGCATGAGCATGTGTTTCCAAGCTCGCATATTGCAAGCGTGCATCGGTCGCAGGATAGATCAATGCCTGCAACTTGATCTTGGGGCCGCCCAGGTCTCGGCTTTTGATGCTCACCGCAGCAGACAGGTTGCCGCCTGCGCCATCGCCCGTCACGCACACGCGTGAGGCATCTGCGCCTAGCTCGGCTGCGTGTTGCGTCGCCCACACGAGGGCGTCATAGCAATCATTGAGACCCGTAGGAAATTTATGCTCTGGTGCCAGGCGGTAATCGACTGAAACCACCACGGCCCCGACGCGGTCGGCCATGACGCCACAGTAATAGTCATTGCCTTGCAGATTGCCGACCGCCCAGCCGCCGCCGTGGAAGTTCAGGATCAGGGGCAGCTTGGCGGCATTTTGGGGACGATAAACGCGCACGGTGATTTCCGTATCACGCACCCTGATCTTTCGATCCTCGATGTGCAGCCCCTTGGGTAGCCGACCAAAAAACAAGCGCGGCATCAAAAAGGCTGGCAAAGTCTGGCGTGCCTGCCGCAAATGCTTCGCGGTAGGCAAGCCCTCATGCTGATCGCGCACCAGGGTCATCATGCGCAGGAGGAAGCGGGTTTTGAAGGGGAGCTGGTATTTCATCGCGGTTGTGAATGTACTAAAAACCCGCTGGCAATTTCATGCGTCCTCAAAACGTCGGCTCAGGTATCGACTACGATCGATGGCTGCCCCAAGTTGAGGATATCCAGCCACAACGAACAGGCTATGAATCACAAGATTGGATGTATGAATCCTCCTGTCACCGATACAAATGTAGCAAGTCCACAAGCGGGTCTTGACCGACGTGGGTTCATAGCCTTGGAACGATTGGGACTGTGCAGCAGTAGTATCGCGGTGGAGTTTTGGGGGCTTGCTTGCTGGTTGGATGTGCTGAGCCACTGGTAGTTTAAGGAATTCAATGATTTCCTGTTCCTTGGGATCCACCGTGTTTTGCAATTTGGAGCTCACAAAGATAACGATTGAAGCTCTTTTTCGGGAAAATTTGAGCTTGAAATGGGGGGTGGCGTGAGCTTCAAATGGGTTTGGAGATTTGCTTTTTCAATCGCCTACCTCCCAGAGGTAGCCGCTGACCGTTTCGCAAGGATCATTGCGCATTCGTGATCCACTATATCCAGTTTGGAAATCGCATGCAATGCAAGTTTCTCTGGGATGCGATAGTCCCTGTAACTTGCGGTGAAGGAAACGTCCTTCAATGATTCATAGGCGGTGCGCGCCTTGGGTGAAATCCCCGCATCGATGACTGCCCGGCCCAGCATTTCATGCTTCCCCATGTTGCTGTTGTCTTTGAAATGCTTCACATAGTCAGCAAATCACGGGAAAATCACTACTTTTCCTCCGATGATGGATGTCAATGGGAAAAGCGCACCGTATAGCCGATGGATACAGGAATAGAAAGCAGCAGTCACCACCCAATCGAATTTCTTCTCCCTGTTCAGCAATAGACAAACCTCCCGATTGTGGTTGGCATGGTCCTGAAACGAATAGGCACTCATTTACTCAGGCAGCATTGTAGGAATAAACAAATCCATCTGCAAGCACCATTTCTTTGTTGTAGGACTCCGAAAAGGGCAAAAAGTGGATACCCAGATGGTATTCATTGGTATTCACTTTGTCCACGAGGGAAAATACGAATTCATAAACCTCTCCAAATTCCTCAGACAAATATTTCTCCTCGCGCACCACACAAAGCGCCGAGTAAGCCGCAATATCATTGCGCTTCAAGTGAAGTGAAATCGGTTCAAATCCATGCTCTTCCAGATAAAGCCAGATTTGCTCGCAAATCTCCATTGCCAGAACGGTTTTTTTGTGGATCAAGGATGTGATGCGTTCGAGCAGGCGTTTTTCGCCATCCTTGGTTCCCGACTCGTAAGCTTCGATCACGTCGTTTGCTGTGAACGACTCACTGCCCGAACCGCTCTCGTTTTTCCATTTCTCGCCATAACCCCCCGCTTCAACATCTGTCTTGAGGATACCATTCATACGCGTTCTGTTTCATGCGACAATTGCAAGCTTACGCAGATTTGTCTATATGTTTGGTTGCTGTGGGTGGATTTTTTTGCGCTTTTGGGAGCTACGGTCTCCAGAACTGTGCTGGCGCGGCAACCAGCAGAAGAAGGGCTTTGCAGGGTGGAGGCTTAGGTCGCGCTCAAAAATGCCGCAACCTGCGCCTCCGAAACCAATTCCAGCTCCCCAGGCTCCGCACAAGCCAGCATCATCGAGTTCACGATGCGGGACGCCTGCGGGTCGGGCGTCACCATCATCGCCTTGTGGAGCAGGCCGAGCGTGCCGTCCTCTTGGCTGGAATTGCTGTTGTTGATCAGGACGATGCGGTAGCTCGATTCATCAAAACCTTCGACCTCCGTGACGTAGGGCGCGAGCGCTTGCTCGCCCTCGACATACATGGGATTGTGGTGCGCGAAGTAGTCGGCCTCGGAAATGTTGTGTTGTAACTAAATCGATCGTAGCATTGAATTTGATGCTATCATGAGTGATCAATTCAATCAATAAATCGAACCTGCAGGTTTAGCTTTATCCTCAAGCAACTATCCTCTATATACAATGATCCAAAGCCATTCCGACTCGACGATCCTGTTTCCAGCCTAGTGTTGTGGAATAAATAATCTTCAAACTTCTTGGCAAAATAAAAGTGATAACAAACGATTTCACCGTTTTCCATGACAACGAGATAACCACCACTTGCTTGATAATTCCTTTGCCAAACTTCACCTGCCCTCATTCCCAATGCATACTCCGCCAAGAATTGCTTTACCTTCAGCTCATAAATCATATCGTTTACTTCAAGATCATACCCCAAGGGGTTTTCCTCTTTCATCTTTTGAACCAGATTGCTGATATAACTTGATTCAGCACCCTGTCCTTGATAATATCCGACAAGTAAATGGGCAATGATTTTTTCAAAATGAGAATCGATCAATTGCAAGTTCGACCTAAATATCTTGTTATCAACAGAATTAAAGACAAGGCTGCCCCCCCTGTCAGAAATTGATTTTAGCTTCTTTGAGAAATTTCGGATTCCATCTATTTCATCAATGATTGCTTCAGTTGCATTCAATCCCAACACGTTGAAGGTAAAATTCGTTACGCGGCTAGCATTTATGAGTGTCGCAGGGCTTCCTAATCTAGATTTGATGCTAAAGCCAAGGGTTGGCTGGGTATGTGTATTCAAATCTACAACTTGGAGCGAAATGTCATTTTTTAGATTGCTTTTCGCCTTTAGTTCTGATATGAAAATTTCCTTCAGAAACTCTTCAATTATTGGAATAGAAAAGGCACCATCCCCTTCGATCGAATTAGTAATTTCTTCAAAGCAAACCCTAGATTTTTCTACAAAAATTTTTCTCGCAACCACCTTCTCCAAATCACCAGCTTTTACCTTGACTAAATCAGCAAGAAAAGAGAATTCAATCTCCCTTCCAGCCATATGTCTTAGCAACTTAAGAATCGAGTAGGCAATTCTGCCATTGCCACTGCCATCAACGTCGCCTAGCGTGATTTCCTGTTCACCAACTAACTTGAGCAGAACGTAAGGCTCGCTCCATTCTCCCTTATTTCCTGTTATCATGATACAGTTTCAAGCTTTCTAAAATAGCCTTTCCAGTAGCCTGAATCGCAGGAACCGCTACGGAGTTGCCAAATTGCTTATATGCCGAGGCATCCGAAACAGGAATTAAGAATTCGTCTGGAAACCCCTGCAGCCTAGCCCATTCGCGAGGCGTCATTTTCCGAATTCCATCACGATTAACTTCGCCTCTGATGTTCGTCATAGGAGTGTAATCAATGATTCGATCATCGATTACGAGATTTCTCTCACGTCCCATTCCTCCGACAACAATTGCATTGGCAATACCTTCGTCAGGTATAATTTCAAATCCAAAGCCATTGCCCTTGCTTTCATGCCTTGCTTTGTGGCTATGTAAGGTACGCAAATATTGCGTTGAGATGTAGTATTTTGTGGGGACGACATTCGATTCCTTGACGTCGGCAAAGGTTGTCTTGATTCCCGTTGGTTCAGGATATTCAAATTTATTAATTCCTAAATCTCCCCTAAAACCTACAATATAAATTCTTTCGCGGTTTTGTGGAACTCCATAGTTCTTGGCATTTATTATTTGCGGTTCGGGGATAAAATACCCAAGATCTTCACGAAGAACGTTGAGAATCGTTTCAAGTGTCCTCCCTCGCTCATGGTTCTTTAGCCCCTTTACATTTTCCAAAAAAATGGCTTTCGGCCTCCGTCGTTTGATAATTTCCGCGACATCGAAAAAGAGTGTTCCTCTAGTGTCTTCAAACCCTCCACGCCGTCCTGCAATTGAAAATGCTTGGCACGGAAAGCCAGCACATAGTAAATCAAATTCTTCAGGAACAAATGACTTTGTCTCTTCTTTGGTGATGTCCCCAAATGGCTGATCACCGAAGTTTGCTCGATAGGTGCGTTGCGCCTCCTTGTCCCACTCGCTTGTAAAAATGCATTTGCCTCCGAGATTTTGCATTGCTATCCGAAATCCACCGATTCCTGCAAAAAGATCGATGAAAGTAAATTTTGGAGATTTGACCCCTTGAAATGGTGCATGCTGCATTTCGAAAAGCCGCAGTTGAATTGCCTCTGTTATCATTTTGCCTTCACCCTCATCAATCCCTTCACACAGATCCAATCCTTGTCCTTTCAATTCTTTTAAGAATTGAAAGACCTTTTTATCATTCGGCATGCCGCCCTTTGAAAACTTCAATGCATGGTCAAGTACCGCAAGCTGGTGTACAGAAAGCTCTCCAAGCGGGGCAACCTTCCGTTCAATTTTGGCAACTGCTAGCGAATGAACACTCATATTTTTGGACAACATACTTGCACAAAGGTAGTAAATTTACCAACTATTCCGGCTTTTGTGGAAAAGTTTCTAATGGATCCGGGATTCACATCCCCCGCCCCCCCCGCAAAACAACCTCCAAATCCATCTCTACCGAATAAGCCCGTGCATAATGCCGGTCCAGCCCTCTTGCATGCTCCTCAGACTCAGCCGTGCGGTAGTTCATGCTCAAGACTCCAGGCTTCAAGGCAGGCAAGCCCTTGGGCGAATCCTCGATGTAGCCGACCAAATGCATACGACCCGTCAGGGCCTTCCACAGATTCCCCAAAGCCCGCCCGGGGCGCTTGTACACAAAAAACGAAACGGGGTACAAGAGCAACAAGGTCGCACTTGCCACGATGTCGAAGACCCGCTTTTTGAAGCGCAGGTCGGGGGAGGCGAGCTTGTACACCCCGCCTTCGAGGTGCAGGCTGTCGTGGATGATTTGGGAGCCGACCAGATAGTCGGCGTCGGGGGGCACGATTTTGTAGCGCAAGGCGGGCAGGTGCAGGGCCGACATGGCATCGAGGATTTCCTCGGTCGAGAAGTCTTTGTTGGCGAAGATCACTTCATCGACTTTGTAGATGGTGACGATCTCCCCGAGTTGGCTCAGGGTGCCGAGGCTGTCTTCGCGCGCGGCGCGATGGCCATCGGGATCGCCGATGCGCACCGTCCCTTCGATCTCGACGGGATAGTCGAGCTCGCTGCGAATGAGCTTGCTGATCCTTGCGGTCTCGCTGTCGATGCCCACGATCACGACGCGCTTTTTGCTCTGCTCGGTAAAGAAAAAATGGCCTGTGCGGGCGTAGTTCAAGATGTTGCGGTCGAGCAAGGCGATCACGGCCATGGCGATGGAGGTGAGCCCGACGATCATCCGCGAGAAATTGATGCTCGGGAAGATGAAACTCATCGTCGCGATGGCTACAAAGCCAGTGATGGCGGCGGTTTGGATGGGCTTGGCGCGGTAGGGACGCTTGTAGCCGCCGGCGAGCCACAAAAAGGTGATGAAGACCAGCGCATAGGCGGGTGCTGCCAGGTAGTCAAACGTGGCAGGGTAGGGCATCTTGTCCTTTTGGATCTTGTGGATGTATTCCCAGTATTCCTTGATGCCGATCGTGGCTGCGAAGACCATGATGGCCTCAAGCGCGGGGAAGGCGATCCGTTTAGCGATGCGGTTCCCGACGGCCATGATGGCCCGCAGGTAAATCGCAAAACGTATGATCAATGTATAAAAACTCGCGCCGCCCTTGGAAAAGTGTTTGTTCGCGAAGATGATCATCGCGTTGTAAAACACTTTTACATAGTTCAGGCTCCCCTTTTTGGTGCTCTCACCCTTGTAATGGATGATCTTGGTGGCGGCGTAATAATAATTTTTCCATCCGCCCAGGGTCACGCGGTAACTCAGGTCGATGTCTTCGCCATACATGAAAAAGGTCTCGTCGAGCAGCCCGATCTTGTCGAGCGTGGCCTTGCGCATGAACATGTAGGCACCCGAAAGCACATCCACGACATGGTCCTGCTCTTTGTCAAGGTAACCCAAATGGTATTTCCCAAAGGTCTTGCTCTTTGGGAAGAGCCGACTCAGGCCGAAGATCTTGTAAAAGGCGACCCAAGGTGTGGGCAGTCCGCGCTTGCTCTCGGGGAGGAAGCGGCCCTCGCCGTCGATCATCTTGACGCCGAGCGCGCCCGCGTCGGGGTGCGCGTCCATAAACTCCAGGCATTTGTGGAATGTGCTTTCCTCGACGACGGTGTCTGGATTGAGGAGCAAGACATACTCGCCGGTCGCGATGCGCATGGCGAGGTTGTTGCCCGCCGAGAAGCCGAGGTTGATCTTGCTCTCGATCAGGGTGATGTCGGGAAATCTTTCTCGCAGCATCTGTTGGCTGCCATCGACGCTGTTGTTATCGACGACATAGACCTCGGCGTCGATGCCCGCGATGGCGGCACGCACCGAGAGGAGGCATTGCTCGATGAAATGCTTGACGTTGTAATTGACGATGATGATGGAGAGCCGCTTCAAATGCCGTTGCTTGAGCTTTGGGTGAGCGATGTGCGGTTCATGAGCGAGCGCGCGAGGGTGATCTCGTCGGTGAATTCGAGGTCTGAGCCGACGGGGATGCCACGGGCGATGCTGGTGGTTTTCACCCCAAATTCCTCCATTTTGCGGGCGATGTAAAAGCTGGTCATGTCGCCTTCCATGCTGCTCGGCAGGGCGAAGATCACCTCGGTGCAGCCGCCTGCCCGCAAGCGAATGAGCAGGTTCTCAATGTTGAGGTCGCTCGGGCCGAGGCCCTGCATGGGGTGGATGATGCCGTTCAGGACATGGTAGGTGCCCGTGTATTGGCCCGTGTTTTCGATGGCGATCACGTCTTTGCAATCCTCGACGACGCAGATCATGGCTTGGTTGCGGCGGTGACTGCTGCAGATCTTGCAGACGTCGTCGTCGCTGATGTTGCCACAGTTGCGGCAGTATTTGATGTCTTTGCGCAGGGCAATGAGGGCTTTGCCGAGGCTTTCGGCATCGCCTTCGGTGCCTTTGAGGATATGCAAAGCAAGTCTGAGGGCCGTCTTTTTTCCGATCCCGGGCAGCCGTGAGAGCTCATTGACACCGTCTTCGATCACCTTCGAGGGAAATTCCATGCGGTTGGATGCGATTTTGTGGAGGTAAAGATAGGCAGGTTTTTGGGAATGCTGTGCTAGGTGCAAGTGCTGCGGTGTATGGCCGCTACAATGGCCGTTCGTCGGGCCTCCCCGATATGATCGGGACGCAGCCCTAGCAGTCGTGGTGGAGCCGTTCGTGGGGCCTCCCCAACGGTCGTGGGGAGTCCGCCGCCAATTATTTCAAGCCCAAGCTCAGGGCTAAAAACGGATCAACCAACAGGCTGGGCATCTTGCTGGGGCGCGTGGGCCACATATTGGCGCAACCATTCAAGCCTCGTTTTTGACCACTCGCACACCAGAATCCCACAGTCTGCGCGGAAAATCGATCTTTACCCTTTGCAAATATAGTTTCAGGCTCAATAGTATTACATGCGCCGTTTTTTTCTGCCTTTCGGACTGCTCTTGTGTATCGTTTTTTGTTTTGCCCCAGCTATGGCCACTTCGGTGAAACCTGCTGAGGCACCCGCACCTGCGACCATCGTGAAATTCGTGGAGAACAAGGGTCAGTGGGCGCCCTTCATCCAGTACAAAGCTGGTATTCCCGGCGGGAATGTCTATTTTGAGGCGAATCAGCTCACCTATATGCTCTCGGACCTGAGCAATCTGCACGACACCTATTTTCATACACCGGGTGACCGCGACCACCGGCCGCTTACGATCAACAACCACGCCTTCAGGCTGCATTTTGAGGGTGGCAACCCAGCACCAACGATCACCTCAGACCACCAATATGAAGAATACCACAACTACTTCATTGGCAATGACCCTTCAAAATGGGCTGGAAATGTAGGCTTGTTTGGCCAGTTGCGGTATGAGGACATCTACCCTGGGATCGACGCCATTTTTTACGGACAGGAAAAGTCGCTGAAATATGACTTTGTCGTGGATGCAGGGGCCGATCCTGGCCTGGTGCGCATGCGGTATGAAGGTTTGGAGGGCATCCATGTCTCCGCCGAAGGTGACTTGGTATTCCCGACTGCCCTGGGCGAGTTTCGTGAATTGCGGCCCTACGCCTACCAACGCATCGGCGACTTGGTGCAAGACGTGCCTGTGCATTTTGTGGTCAAGGGCGATGTGGTCCATTTCGCATTTCCCGCAGGCTACGATGCTGGCCATGCCTTGATCATCGACCCGACGTGGGTTTTTGGGAGTTTTACGGGCAGTACCGCCGACAATTTTGGTTTCACCGCGACCTACGATACCTCGGGGGCATTGTATGGCGGCGGCATCGTTTTTGGGGTGGGGTATCCGACCTCGCTGGGGGCGTTTCAGACGGTGTTTGCGGGCGGAGGGCCATCGCCTTTTGGAAGTGGGTTTGACATTGGCGTTTCCAAATGGAATCCCTTGGGCACGGCGCTCATTTGGAGCACGTATATCGGCGGTGCAGACAATGATCAGCCGCAGTCCCTCATCACGACCGAGGCAGGAGAGCTCGTGTTGTATGGCCGCACGGTCTCCGGCAATTATCCCACGACCGTCGGCGCGGCGCAGACAGTGTTTGGAGGTGTGACCGACATCGTCGTCACCAAGCTCAATGCGGCGGGTACGGCCCTCATCGGCTCGACTTATTTTGGTGGCACGGGGATCGATGGGCTCAATATGAACACCAATTTCGCCCAAAATTCCTTGTACTTCAACTACGGCGACGACTCGCGCGGCGAGGTCATGCTCGATGCCAGCAACAATATTTATGTGGCGAGTTGCACCCAGAGCAACAACTTCCCCGTGAGTCCGGGCTGTGTACAGCCAGCCTTTGGCGGCGGCTTACAAGATGCTTGCGTCTTCAAGCTCAACGCCAACCTCACCACGGTGCAATACAGCACCTACCTCGGCGGCAACGCCAACGATGCTGCCTACTCGATCAAGGTCGATCCAGCGTTCAACGCCTTTGTCACGGGAGGTACCGAGAGCGCCAACTTCCCGACCACCCCGGGCGTGATTTCCACCGTGTATGGAGGCGCCATCGACGGGTACATCACACGCTTCAATCCGGCAGGAACCGTCATCACCGCAAGCACATTCATCGGCACAACGGGTTACGACCAGTGTTATTTCCTGGAATTGGACTTCGCGCAAAATGTCTATGTCGTGGGCCAAACCCTGGGCAACTTCCCGGTGAGCCCCGGCGTGTACAACAACCCCGGTGCGACCCAATTTATCGGCAAGTATGATGCGACGCTCACCAGCACAGCCTACACCACCGTATTCGGATCAGGGCAGCCCTTCACCGACATTTCTCCCACGGCATTCCTCGTCGATCGTTGCGGATTTCTCTACGTGTCGGGTTGGGGCGGCAATGTCAACAATGTTGTCGGGAACCCAGGCGATGTCGGGAGCATGCCTGTGACCGTAGGCGCCTTTGACGAGACCACCTTAGATTCGAGCGACTTTTACATCATCATCTTGACCCCAGATGCCTTGGGCTTGGAGTATGGGACCTATTATGGGGGCGACTTCTCGGGCGAACATGTGGACGGGGGCACGAGCCGATTTGATCCCGATTTGCGGGTCTATCAAGCCGTCTGCGCTGGCTGCGGCGGCAACGACGACTTTCCGACCTCGGTAGGCGCTGTCTCGCAGACCAACAACAGTAGCAATTGTAACTTGGGCGTCTTCAAGTTTGCCTTTGATCCCCAAGACATTCAAGCGGCATTTGCCTCGCAGACCTTTGACTCTTGCGCGCCCTTTCCTGTGAGTTTCACCAATAACAGCACGGGTGGCGTGACCTTCACCTGGAACTTCGGCGACGGCAGCCCCTTGGTCAATACCTTCAGCGCCAACCACACCTACACCCTGCCCGGCACATATACCGTGACCCTCACGATCGTGGACTCCAACAGTTGCAATATCGTGGATACCGTGCAGCATATCGTCAATGTCTTTGCCAATCCCGTGGTCGTTGCAGGTGGCAGCGACACAATCTGCTCGGGCAATGCGGCCCAGCTCTTCACAGGTGGCGGCGTGACCTATGACTGGTCGCCTGGCGCGACGCTCGACGACAGCACCATCGCAGCTCCCCTCGCTAGCCCTGGCACCAACACCACCTATACCGTGATCGTGATCGACATCCATGGTTGCCGCGACACGGCCTCGGTCGATGTCTATGTCACCCACTATTTTGCAGACGCTGGCCCACCCGCCAATTTCTGTGAGGGCACGGGGGGCACTCAGTTGCAGGCAGGTGCCATCACTGGCGGCACGGGGCCATTTTATTATACTTGGTTTTGCGACTCTATGCTCACCTTCTGCGGATTGGACTCGACCTTTGACGATGACCCGCGTGCCAATCCATCCCAGACGACGATGTATTATTTGCAGGTGAGCGACTCCCGTGGCTGCCTCGCCGAATTGGACTCTACGCTCGTGACGATCTTGCCCGTGCCGATCGCCGACGCAGGGCCCGACCAGTTTATCTGCCAGCCGCCATCGCCGGGTGCGATCTTGCAGGGCTCATTTTCCAATGCCCCAGGCCCCTATGTCTTTTACTGGATGCCTGGCCTGGGCCTCAATGACAGTACGATCCTGAACCCACATGCCCGACCGGATACCACGACGATTTACACCCTCGTGGGCATTTCCTCCAATGGTTGCACGAGCGCACCCACCACGCTTGACACCCTCTCGACCGTGACCGTGCATGTGCAGCCGCGCCCGATCGCCGATGCGGGTCCCGACGTTCATACCTGCCTAGGCGACACCAATATGATCCAAGGACTCGGATACGGTGCTGGGCCGCTCTATGACTACGAATGGACGCCTTTCATCGGTCTCGACGACAGCACCATCACCAATCCTACCGCAACGCCGCTCTTCACGCACATCTATACCTTGGTGGTCTGGAGCAATGGCTGCCCGAGTTATGGGGACTCGATGACCTATTGGGTGCATACAATTCCCACGCCTAGCCCGGGCAATATCGTCGAGATCTGTCTTGGTGACAGTGCGCACCTCGATGCATTTGCCGCTGGCGACAGCTCGGCGAGCTATACTTATCTGTGGGCCCCGACGACGGGCATGAATGATCCGACGTTGGAAAATCCATCCGCTAGCCCCGACAGCTCGACTTGGTACCACCTCGTGGCGACCTCTAGCTGGGGCTGCAAGAGTCCGCTCGACTCTGTGCTGGTCTTGGTGAAGCCCACGCCGCTGGCCGAGGCCGGACCGGTGCAGCAAATCTGTGAAGGTGACTCGGTGGTCTTGCAGGGCGGCTATTATTACAGCACGACCGACAGCGCCGATGTGAGCCAGATCTATTACAGCTGGACGCCTGCGATCCATATCAACGATACGACCTTGGCGGAGCCGACTGTCTGGCCCACCCAAACTGCGATGTATTACCTGGCCGTGCGCTACAATACCTGCGAAACCTATGACTCAGTCTTGGTGATCATGAGTCCAGGATTGGGCAGCTTCGCAAGCGTCGATACCTCGACGATCTGTGGCGGCGACTCGGTCGGGCTGCATGCCGGCGGGGGCCAAGGTGGCGCGCTCATTCTATGGGTGCCCGCGACGGGCCTCAACGATCCCACGAGTTTTGATCCGCTGGCAGCGCCGAGCGACACCACGACCTATACGGCGTTCATCAGCGAGGGCGGCTGCACAGAGGAGGTCTCGATTTTGCTCAATGTGATCCCGAGCCCCAGTGCGGCATTTACCAATTCAGAAGCCGAGGGTTGCCCGCCGCACCCCATGAGTTTCACCGACCTGAGCGACACGACCATTTTCCATATCTGGAACTTTGGCGATGGCAGCCCTGTGAGCAACAGCGCGCATCCGCAGCACACCTATGCGCGCCCTGGCGACTACGTGGTCACGCATACGACCGAGACCACGGGCGGCTGTGCAGATGCCGCCACGAGCGTGACCGTGCATGTGCGCGACACGATCGTCGCAGATTTCAGTAGCGACCCCGATGCCCCTACCATTTTGTCGTTTCCATTGACTGCCGTGAGCTTTTATGACCAGACGATCGGGGCCGCACAATTGCGATGGAATTTTGGGGATGGCATCTTGGGAGATGGCACCAATCCTGTCCACACCTATACCGCCCTCGGGCAATTTTTTGTGACGCTCACCGCATGGACTGCCGAGGGTTGCAAAAGCGAGATCACCCATGGTCCCTACACGGTGGTGTCGCCCGAGTTGTCGATGCCCAACGTCTTCAGCCCCAATGGCGACGGTATCAACGACCTCTTTTTGGTGCCTTACAGCGGTTCACAGCCCTTTTTCCTGGAGATCTTTGATCGCTGGGGGGTGAAGTACTTTGCCACCAAAAACAAACTCACGGGCTGGGATGGCACGACCGCCGAGGGCGAGGCCTTGCCTGCAGGTGTGTTTTATTACCATGTGCAGATCGGCGACAAGGATTATGTGCGTGAGGTGACGCTGATGCGCTAGGCTTTGAACTCACCTTGGAGGGGATGGGGGCAGCGATAGGTTTTCAGGATCGGCCGTGATTTCATAATCGGGTCGCTCTCTTTTGTGAACGGATAAGAATGTTGTGATCGCGTAACCACTTAGAAATGACCTGAAATGAAAACGAAACATTTTTTTGCACTTTTGGGGCTGCTGGTGATGGGATTTGCTGGCTGCAAGTATGATGAAGGCCCCTTGTTATCATTGGCTTCCAAGACGGCACGGGTGAGCAATCGGTGGATCCCCAGCGAAGTCGTCAAAAATGGGATTCCAGGCACGGCCATCGATAGCTTCAGGGAAATCACATTTTTGAAGGATGGTGGCTGCCAAATGGTCTTCACAGATTACACCCGCGACTTTACCTACAATGGCACATGGATATTTGCCGCCGACCAGTCGATCCTCAGCATCAACGCAACAGATTCCCTCGCGCCCTCGGGCAGCTACAACAATGACTGGACGATCTTGCGCCTCCAGGAAAACACGCTCAAAGTGAGCTACTACCAGCGCAATGCTGCTGGCACCAAAGACGGGTATGTAGTGACCTTTGAGCCTGGGTTTTGAGGTCGGTGAATGACGTTTTTGCTATGGCTTGCGACGCACGATGCCGCCTTGGCTTGCCCAGCCAATGTACTTGGTCGCTTGGCGATAGTTGACGCGTAGCAGGACCACGATGTACATGATACAATAGGCAAGGAGGATGGCGATTGTGAGATAGAACCATTCGATTTGGATCGCGAAGTCAAGGGTTGTAGGAATCAGCGGCATGAGCACTAAAATTGGAAAAAGCATGCTCAGAAGCCACCATGAGGTAATCAGGGTAGAACCCTTCCCAGTTTTCCACGTCGTTCCTTGCACCAGAAAAGTGGGATTGCTGCCCCGCCATATTTCTTGCAAGATCAAAAGAGGAATCGCTGCCGAAACAGGGATTGCAATGATCGCTAGGAAGGGAAATACTGTCACTCCACCAACACCAAGCAAAATCACGACTCCGGATAATAGAATGAGTGCAGGATGATATCGACGCCCATGACTCCCAAGGCGATCTAGGTTGTTGCTCGCTCGCCACGTCCAGAGCATCTGGAACAAAAACCAAAGTGATCCAAAAACGAGGTAGTATATTCCAATGCCGATGCCCACAATGGCGGCGATTTGTTTTCGTTGTTCTGCTTCTTCCCCGCTGCCAGATTGGTTTGGCTGCTTGATGTAGTCATTGTAGAATTCAATCGCTTGCTGGCTTCGTTTGATGATATCGATCTCACCAGTAGCCTCATTGGCAGTCTTGTAGAGACCATAATAGAAAAAAGAGATGGGCAGCATTGTAAATACGAAGAAAATGATCGTCCAGACTGCCCACGCATTGTTGCCACGATAATTTTTGAGGAATGATGGCCCCGTCAATGCCTTTCCACAATTGCAGCATGTAATTTCTTTGGGCGGATTGGCGGTGCCGCAGTTGTAGCAATAGATGTCTTGCGGAACAGGACTTTGAACAGGTATCTCTCGGCCATTTTCCCAAGTAATTTTGCCAGCGAGAATTTTGCGCAGTGTTGCAACTTTTCTTGGGCGTAATGCAGGGTCTCTGACCAAGCAAGCCTTGACAAGATTGTTGTAGGGTGCAGGAATCTGATTGATGTCTTTCGGTAAATCGGCGGACTTGATGCGGGCCGCAAATTCCGAATTCGTCACGATTTTATCTCCAAAAGTGTATTTGTTGCGGAACAGCTCATAGGCGATCATTCCCAATGCCCAAAAATCGACATTGCGACCCACCGAGTTTCCCAGCAATTGCTCTGGCGCGAGGTAGGCGATAGCTCCATGGGGGTAGCTCAAAATGGCTTCGCGATATTTTTGTTGCTCGACCAACCCATAGTCGGTCAGCCGTGCGTGTAAATGGCCTAGATTCTGGATAAGAACATTGCTCGGTTTGAGGTTCCCATGACCGATTCTGCGTCCATGTAAGGCATCCAAGGCATTGATGATGCCAGACAACACAGTTACGACATCACCTGCACGCATCCCTTTTAGTTGAGCTGCCGCTAGGTCTAGGCCGATATTATTCTCCGAAATAAATAGTTCAAAACCTTTTTCCCCATTTGGGGCTATATCAGGCTCCACGATGAGGTGCTCATGAAAACGCAGTAAATTGGGGTGGGAAATTTTCTCAATCCTCCGCAGAAGCCAGCCCGTGGGACGAAGTCTCGGATCCCCCATGTTTTGCACAAACTTCATCGAGACCTCAGCCTTGGTGAATTTGTCAATGCCAGTGAATACTTGTGAAAAGTATCCATTGCCTTGGGATTGCTGTCCAGGAAGCACTTCAAAACGCTTCCTGAATTGTTCCATCGAGATACTTGTGGCCATTGAATCGCGTAAAAAGGTGGATAAATGGCTAAATCTAGCAAGAATTTCTGAAAAATTTCACCCCGCCCTTTTTGCGCTGACAATGGGGTGCCATTGATTATCAGCTCATAGCCCCATATATTTACGCTTTAGAATCACCTCACCCTTTATTTTGTTCATTGTATGTCTGAAAAAGTAAACCCTCAAGGCAAGGGTCTGCAGCAAATGCAGCGCAATGCCAGTGACCAAGATGTGCCCGCCAAGCAAATGGCGCCACCTCCTTTTCAGCTCAAAGCCGACCCCATTCAGTTGGAAGATGGCCGTGGGCCGCAGCTTACCCCGCCTGCTTTTGGCTTGGGTTATCAGCCGAGACCACTGAATCTGGGAATCCCATCGCTGCAAATGCCCAGCATGGTGCCGCCGCTCACGACGGGCCTCATGCCGCCAGCATCAGGTGGCTTGGGCGCTCCCTTGTCAGGTTCGCTGGTCCCCCCGTTGATCGGATCCTCCTTGCCGCCGCTGGGCGGCAGTCTAGTCCCACCGCTCACGACGAGCCTCATGCCGCCAGCGGCAGGTGCTCTGGGCGGACCGCTGGCAAGCTCACTCGTGCCACCGCTCACCACGAGCTTCATGCCCCCTGCCAGGGGGCCAATAGGTGGTCCACTTGCTGGCCCCCTTGTGCCGCCACTCGGCGCGGGCTTCCAGCCTAGCCTCACACCTAGTTTATTGCCAGGCTTGATGGGCCCGCCGATGGCCCAAGACGATCTCGCATTCATGCGCACGCTCCGTGACCGGTCGTTTGGAATCGGGAGCGGCTTGCTCAGCGACGATGCGCTCCTGAGCATGTGGCAGGTCGATCCGCTCGGGAAACCTTTTGTCGATGCCGATGGCAATCCACGCATCAATGGTGATGGTAGCCCTATGACACAGTGGAGCCAATTGAGCCCGGCGCAGCTTGAGGAGCAGGCCCGCATCAGCCGACTCATGGCCGAGCGTCGCCGCTTCAACCTTGGGTTCAGCGGCCCTGTTACGAGCCAGGGTCTCGGTGCCAGTTATCAATGGGAAGGTGGACGCTCGCTCAGCGTAGGCGTCCTGCCTACCACCAACGATGCCAGCACTGCCCCAGCAGGGCTTGATGGTGCTCGAATTGGTCTCGACCTCCGCTTGTAAGCACTGCACTTTCTGGAATTTGGTGCGCACACAGCACTCCAAAATGAAACGCCACAGGCCGCAGTGCATCCATGGTGCGCTGCGGCCTGAGCGGTTGCTGTGGTTTTCGCAGGTCATCACGCTTGCGATCGCATCTGCACGCGCGGGCAGCCCATTCCATGGATGCGAAAGAATCTTCCTGCCGCAATCCGCTAGTTTTTCCGTAATTTTGAAGGCATTAAAAAAATTGATCCCTCGATATGTCTGCTGTCCCGGATACTACAACCGCCGCCCCACAAGGCCCCAATTTCTTTCAGAAAAACAAGATTTGGTTCATCGTCATTGGACTATTTCTCGTGAGCAACTTCAGCGTCTATTTTTACCAGCGCTACCAGCACGACAAGCTGATGAAGACTTGCCGTGCGGCCTTGGATACCAATTACAAGACCGCGCAGGAAATGACCTTGCTGCGCAGCGAAGAGGCTGCCAACAATTTGTGTCGCACGATGGTCTTTGGCATCAGGGGCGAGATGGAGCGTGGCAACAAGGCCGACATCGACCTCTTCCTCAACCGCATGGTGCAGGAGTCGGGTTTGGATCTGGTGATCATCCAAAATGCACAAGACAGCATCTACCTCAGTACCGACAAGAAGTATGAGAACCAGCGGGTGCCCTATATCCAAGGCGTGATCACAGCCCAGCAAGTCCTCAAGTCAGATTTGGCAGAGGTGGTGATCGCGGCACCGATCATGGGCACCGAGCAGCGCCTAGGCACCTTGCTCATCGTCTATAAAGCCCCGAGCGCGGTCGATGTGCTCATGGAGCGCATGCAGCAAGACAGCTTGCCCGGCGAAGTGCGGGAAAAAGCAAAATAAACCGAATTTGTGAAAGGCATTCAGCATTTCGGGATTGGCCTGCAGTCCTATGTCGCTGCCGTCAAGCTGATTTTCGCGACGCAGATGTGGCTCACGTTTGCATTCCCGATCCTGCTCAGCATCGGGTTGTATTATGGGGGTGACATGCTCACCGACAACCTCAAGGACTACAAGTTTGAACAGCTGGACCAGGCCGATGGCAGCGACTACCTCTTGCTCGGCATACAGTTCATCTTGGTCTATGTGACCAAATTCATGAACAAATACCTAGTTTTGCTGCTGCTGTCGCCGCTGCTCGCTTGGCTGAGTGTACATACCGAGTTTTTGCTCACGGGCAATCGCTACCCCTTCAACTGGCAATATTATGGACGCGATGTCGTGCGGGCGATCATGATCTCCTTGCGCAATATGGGCATCCAGCTGCTGTGGATGGCCGCATTTTTTGCGGTCACATTTTTCATGGCCTTGCCCGACTGGGTAGGGACAGTATTTTATCTCGTGATCGCATTCTATTTCTACGGATTTTCCTTCATGGACTATGCGAGTGAGCGCCGCCGCCTCACCCTGCACGAGAGCGTGCTGTTTACACGCCGGCATTGGCTGGCAGCCTATGCCTTGGGCGGGGTATATGGTGCCTTGTTTTTCCTGCCCAATTTCGGATTTGCCTTGGAGCCGGGCGTCGTGCTTGCTCCCATACTCGGTGTTGTGGCAGGCACGATCACGGTGCACCGCATAGTCGATTTGCGTACCAATCCACATGCCATCCAGCCCAGCGCCGCTGCCGAGAACAAGATGGTGCAGCCGCAGCCTCCAATGGATCCCCAACAGGACCAGGAGTGAGCGTGGAACCCATCCATCGACCATAGCCGCTTACGTTTCGATATGGTGGCGCAACAAATCCACGCAAGCCACTGATCCAGATCATGCGACGGTGCGTATGTATGGCTGTCCGAATCAAAAAGGGCGCTATGCAAAAGATTTTTTCATTGAAGTTGGGTTTGTTGTGGGTGCTTTCTAGCCTCTCGCTAGGGCTATGCGCGCAGGGCAAATCCGGTTTTGGGGAAATACGTGGCACGGTGGTCGATGCTCAGGGGTTGCAGGTGCTCGCGGGTGCCACGATGCGGGTGCTCGGTACCGACCTCGGTGCGGTCGCTGATGCGCAAGGGCTGCTGGCGATCAGGGATGTACCGTCAGGGACGCAGCGCATTGTGGTGAGTTACTTGGGCTACAAATCAGATACCTTGACGGCCGATGTACAAACGGGCAAAGTCAAAAAACAGGATGTCTATCTTCAGGAATTGAGGCTGGAGATCGCAGGTGTGCAGATCGAGGCCGGCAAGCCGCAAGGACTTTCCCTCATCAACCGCATCGACCTGCAACTGCGGCCTGTAAATTCATCACAGGAGCTCTTGCGAGCCGTGCCTGGCATCTTCATCGCACAACATGCGGGCGGCGGCAAGGCAGAGCAGATCTTTTTGCGCGGATTTGACATCGACCATGGCACCGACCTCGCCTTGAGTGCCGATGGGATGCCTGTCAATATGGTTTCGCATGCCCACGGGCAAGGTTATGCAGACCTGCATTTCCTCATACCCGAAACTGTCGAGCGCCTCTCGATCGACAAGGGGCCTTATGCTGCAAAGTCGGGCAACCTCGCCACCGCTGGCGCGATTGATTTCCAGACCCGGAATTCCCTCGACCAAAACATCGTGAAGATCGAGGGCGGCATGTACAACAACTACCGCGCCTTGGCCATGCTCAAGCTGGATCGCCCGCGCAGCACCTCCAACCACGCCGATGCCTGGATCGCTGGTGAATATACCTTTTCAAAAGGGTACTTCGAAGCTGCCCAAAACCTGCACCGTGTGAACGTGTTTGCCAAGTACCGCAAACTGTTGAGCCGACGCAGCCTGCTCACGGCATCGGTTTCTACCTTTCGCAGCCAGTGGAATGCCAGTGGCCAGATTCCCACCCGTGCCGTGGAGCAAGGACTCATTACCCGCTGGGGCAGCATCGACAGCACCGAGGGCGGGCAGACGAGCCGCAGCAACGTGAATGTGCAGATGAGCAGCAACCTCAACCATGGTTGGACATGGCGGCAGCAGCTCTACGGCAGCCTTTATGCCTTCAACTTGTACTCCAACTTCACTTTTTTTGCGAATGACAGTGTCAATGGCGACCAGATCAGTCAGCGCGAGCGCCGCATGCTCTATGGCTACCAGACGACTCTCGGCAAGACGACAACCTTCCTGAAAAAAACATTCTACCAAGAGGCTGGCTTGGGCATTCGCTTGGATGATGTAGGCAGCATCGGGCTCTACCATACCCAGCAGCGCGCATTTGTGAGCAGCGTGCAAGATGGCGCAGTCAATGAGCGCAATGCCTTTGCTTGGCTGCATGGATTGTGGTCGCTCGATGAGCGACTGCAACTGGGCGGCACGCTGCGTGCCGACTATTTGCACTTCGCCTATGAAGACAACCTGGAAGTCGGCGTCTCGACATCCCGCGCCCAAAAGGCCATTCTCAATCCCAAGCTTACCCTCGACTACTTTGTGAGTGACCGCCTGCAATTGTTTGTAAAGGCTGGATCTGGTTTTCATAGCAACGATACCCGTGTCGTGCTTGGCCCCGACAAGCGCAAGATTTTGCCACGGGCATTGGGCAGCGACATTGGTGCGATGTTCAAGCCCGCCGACCATCTCTTGGTGCAAGTCGCCGTCTGGGGATTGGCCATGGAGCAAGAGTTTGTGTATGTTGGCGATGCGGGTGTCGTGGAGCCGAGTGGCCGCAGCCGTCGCGTAGGCATAGATTTGAGTGCACGCTGGCAATTGCGCAAGTGGCTCAGTGCAGATGCCGACTTGAACTTGGCCCATGCGCGTGGCTTGGATGATGCAGGCGTGCAGAGCTACATCCCCCTCGCTCCTTGGATCACGAGCACAGGCGGCTTTACGGCAGAGTTGCCACGGGGCTTGCGGGCCAGCCTGCGCTATCGTTTCCTTGGAAATCGCGCTGCCGATGAGATTTGGGACCTCACTGCCCATGGCTATGCACTCCTGGATGGCGCCTTGAGCTATACAATTCGTACGCGTTACACGATCGGGTTGTCTGGGCAAAATTTATTCAATGTGAAATGGAAGGAAGCACAGTTTTCTACCACGACGCGTTTGGCTGGCGAGCCAGCCGCCATCACCGAGATTCACTACACCCCAGGTACCCCGATCGCTTTGAAACTTTCACTCTCCTGCCAATTCTAGTCTCATGATACAACGTCATTCATATACAGGATCACATTTGCCAGCGGCGCTGCTGCAGCAAGTGGGTGACATGAATGCACGTTTTTCTCGGGAAATTGCTATTTTTGTCCTGGATCCATTTTGGTCGGAAAATCAGCAATTGGAAAGGGTAATGTCGCAAGGATCACAGGCAGAATTGATCGATCAGTTACTACAACGTGACCGCAAGGCTTTTGAGCGCTTGTATGATGACTATTCACCAGCCATCTATGGTCTGGTGTTGAAGGTTTTGCGGGACGAGGCCCTGGCAGAAGATGCCTTGCAGGACGCATTTGTGCGGATATGGCAAAAAATCCATACCTATGACGAGTCCAAAGGAAGGCTGTTTACATGGATGCTCAATGTGGCCCGCAACATCGCGATCGACAAGTTGCGCGCCAATACCAGCCGCAAGGCCGAGCTCACGACCAGCCTGCAACCCAGCATCGAGGCCAGGGGGCCATCGACCACGATGCAGATCGACCACATCGGCATCCGCGAGATTGTCGATGGGCTTTCACCCGATCAAAAAATGGTCATAGAACTCATTTACTTCCAAGGCTATACCCAGGCTGAGGTCTCAGAGGAATTTGGAATTCCGCTGGGAACTGTGAAGTCACGGGTGCGCCTAGCCATGAATTACCTGAGGGACAAAATCGAATGAAGCGTCTGCAGGACTGGATCACTACGGGCATGATCGCCCAATTTGTCGCCGGGAAGCTGGATCCAGACGATCATGCGATGATTTTCACTGCGGCCAAAGCCGATGCCGAGGTGCGTGAAGCCATCTTTGCTGCCAAAGATCAGATGATGGGGCAGCTCATGGCCCACATGCAGTTGCAAGACCCAGAGGCGCTTATCGCTTCGGGCCTCCTCACGGCCTATGCCGAGGGTCGTTTGGACCAAGACGGGCGTGAGCAAGTCGAGTGGATGGCCGTGGCACACCCGCAGGTGAGCATCGCCATGGATGCGTTCAAGCGCGACATGATCGCCAACCTCATCACCCATGTCAAAAGCAAAGATCCGAAAGCACTGATTGAATCAGAGATATTGATCGACTATGTCTTGGGTGCATGTACAGAGGATGAGCGACGCGAGATCGAGATGGCTGCCGTGTTTTTTCCCACCGTCGCTGCCGAGCTTGCTTCGCTGCGCAATTTGGATGCTTTCTTGGCAATGCGTGGTGCGATCAATCCTCCAGTGGCCGCGCGGTCACGCTTCCTTTCATTTATGGAAGCTGCCGAAATGCCCGCAGATGGTTGGTCACTCATCATGCCACCGTTGAGCAGTGCCTCCAAGCCAGCAGATTTTGCCGCTTGGGTCGATCGCGTGAAGCCCGAGGCCATTCATCCCGGCATCAACCTCAACGCCATCCCTTTGGCGGCCGACAACGATATGCTCACTTTGTTTGTCGTGCTCACCGAGGGTTTGGAAGAAGAAACCCATTTGTTTGACATCGAGCGTTTCCTAGTCTTGGAAGGGAGTTGCTATGTCCAGTTGGAGCATGAAAAGATCTACCTGAACCCAGGAGACTTCTACAACGTAAAAAAATATACCACCCACAAAGTCGTGGTTACTTCCGATATTCCCTGTAAACTGATCGTGCAGCAACTTGTTGCCTAATGATGATGAAACATCTGCCGCTCAAGCCCGATGAGGACCAAGTCTCAGCCTACTTGCTAGGAGCACTGCCTGCTGCTGAGGAGTTGCTTGTGGAGCGCTATGCCGCCACCGATGCCGAGTTTGCAGCCACCCTCTCACGCCTCCGCACATCCATTAACACAAGTGTCAGCAACAGCAGGGTCACCCCGTCCGCATCTGCAAAATCCAAGCTGTTTGACCGTTTTGAAATCGTCGCAGACCCTGTGGGGCATTCATTTCCGCCCTATATCAATGCCCACTCCACGCTAGAGGATTTCAAACCTTGGCTCACCGAGGCAATGGCGATCTTGGCACATAGCACCGCCGACTTTGAATGCCTTCCGATCGGTGAATCAGAAGACACATTCACTTTTTTGGCGAAGATGTGCTCTAGCATCCCCGAAGAAGTGCATGTTGAGGAGTTGGAGCGCGTCATGCTTGTGGAAGGTTTTTGTGATTTTGTAGTCGGCGGGAAAGTGCATCATTTTGGCCCTGGAGACCATTACCGCATTCCCCTCTACACCCCCCATTCGGCCTATATCACCACGCCCAATCCTTGTTTTTTCATCGTGCAGCGCACGGTGTTGTAAGGCACACCCATTTTTTTGGAATCCTAGTATCGCGATCATGCCTCCTCAATTTGGCAGTGGCATGGTTGTCGAGCGCGCATGATGGATCGCTTCCTACTTGCTTTGCCCTTCGTTGTCACAGTCAATCCCCCAGTGTAAAGGCGGTATTGGTTTGGTGCCCATTCTATTGATCGGGACTCCACCTAACGATGGAAAAGCCCGTTCTTGCACAAGCAAAAACGGGCTTTCTATCCTCATCGCTCTACGTCCTAATTTGTGACGTTGTCGATTTTCCAGCTTCCGCCGTCATCGACCATGGCGACTTTCACACA
The DNA here is from genome assembly GCA_031415375.1 of Bacteroidota bacterium. GTDB lineage: Bacteria > Bacteroidota > Bacteroidia > J057 > JADKCL01 > JADKCL01. Next base: position 24,244 of record JANORP010000050.1, read on the forward strand.
ATGCTTGGAGTTGTCGAAAGCGACGGTGTAGCAAACACTAAACTGGTCTTTGGCAGCTGCATCGGGTGCAATTTCCAAGTTATCAGCCCATTTTTCGTCCACATCCTGAGCATTCAGAAATGGATCTGCGTCAAGCTCTGCGTCGGCAAGCACCCCCAGAAATTTGGCGGTGCAATGCTTGGTCTTAAGAGATTCTATTTTCGCATTGTCTTCTGGAACCTTGCTGCTTTCCTGAATGTAGCTTTGGTAAAACACTTTCAGGGAATCAATCGCCTGCGTGTCGGCACCTGTCGAACATGATGTCATAAACAAGATGATGAATAAAGGGAAACAGCTCAATTTGAACAACTGAAATTTCATGATTACATTCTATAAATTACGTGGCCTGGTTGATGCTTGCGATAGTCGCCACCGGCCCAAAAATCCCTCTGTTTGAAGTCCGAAACCCACTGGGAACCGTTCCACATCTGGATATGGCCATGCTCGTGGTATTTTTTGTCCCCTTGGAAGGCTTCAAAGACGGCGATATCGCCTTTCTCATAGGTACTCGTGCTAACCTGCTTGAAGCCGACCTTTTCAAGATAGCCATTGTAGTCCTTGGCTGAAACTGGATTGCCGGGTGTAGCGACGCCTCCGGCGTTGATGGCCATGCGCACATATTTTGCACATTTCCCGAGTGAATTGGCTGAAGCGTTGGAATTCAAAGCCTCAACCGCCTTTTCTATATCAAATTTTGACTTTGCACCAGGGGTCTGTGGCTTTGTCGCTGGGGTCTTGGGTTTCTGGGCTGCTTCTTTGGTCACACGGTCTGCTGCAGGAGCTACCTTTGCGGGCGCTCCATCCTTGGAATTCAAGTAGCCGAGCGCCTTGTCCAGCTGATTTCCGAAGACGATCGAGTTGCTGAATTCTGACTTGATGTCTGCGACGACATCTGAGCCATGGGAATGCTTGTATGCCGTCTTGAAGGAGGCGATGAGTTGGCCATCCTGTTTGAGCTTGGCCAGGTTCCTGTAAACACCCTCTTCGTCGGTACCGATGCCAGTGTAACCTCCAAACATGGCCTCCCAAACTGCCTTGGCGATTTCGCCGACATCTGGACCAGCGGGTTTGCTGTCTCCCTTGGCACCAGGCGCCTCTGATTGCTTTGCAGACGCTGTCGAAATGAAATCTTTGGAGACCCATTGGCCTTGGCCCACGCAATACCATCCTTTCACTTCACCGTAAATGGTGACGCTGGATCCCTTGCTGAGCTTGTTGCCTGCCTTGTCGTATTGTGTGCCCGGGCCTTTGCGTATGTTCACGCCATCGCCGGTGGAAGTTCCAGTTCCGGTAGCTGTACCGATCTTGAAATCGTATGCAGCGCTCGAAGCGGATTCTACTGGCGTTGGCTTGGTGCTCGTGTTACCTGCAAGGGCCCTGAGTGCCGCTTGGAAGTCTTGGACACGCACGGGCGTCTGAGCGAACCAGGCGCTGTCTTGGCATTCCAATGCAGCTTTTTCCCATTCACCTTTGGTCATATAGCTCCACGTCTTTTTGAACTTGGTATTCCAACCTGTTCCCATTTGGAAGTTCACGGAAGCGAGTGCGATGGTGAATGACGATGAGGAAACACCCAGGGTTGCAGCCTGATCTGTCGCGGCGTCATAGGCCTTTTTGGCGTCGTGCGTGGCCCAAGTGTTCAGAAGGCTCTCATCAACGGATGTGCCGACCGGATATTTTTGTTTTTCAGAAGATGTCAGAAGGTGTCCTAGGCCCACGGTAGGCAAGCCACGGGAGTCGAGATAAACTTTGGTGCGCCATCCCTCACGCAGCTTCAGGTGTGTCAGAAATTCAGCTGGCACGCCATCAGCCTCCATTTCACCTTCACTTTGTGGCTTTTTTTGAACAGGATCGGCTTTCAGTTGAAAGGGAGGAGCGGCCTTCATTTGGACGTTTCCCACAGGAGCGTCAGTCTCATTTGATTGAGCAGACTTGGAATTCAATTTTTCTTGCGTAAGCATGGACAATTGACTTTTTGACAATAGACGAAACAGTAGTTGAAATAATGCAATTCTCTTCAAAAATCCAAGTTGTAAAGCGATGATTGTATTGAAAATCGTTTCGCGCCGCAAGGGCCGCATCGTGGAAGAGGCCTGTGGGCGGTATTCATCTCGGGAACCCACTGCTAAGGCGCTGTGCAAAGTTCACGACACCATAGACAGGGCTTTCATAACCCATTTCTAGACTGCGCCCCACTTTCTGGGTATCTGTGCCATGAAAACCCTCCCACTGAAGTTGGGTAAAAGCAGTCCGGCATATTTAAGGGGTCAAAATAGCATCACAACGTCCCCACACCCTAGCTGGGAAAAGTAACTTTGTTTCCGAGTGATCCAAAACCGAGACCCCCTCGTAGGTCTGCAAACTTTAAATAGGTTTGATTCACTCAATATTTATCTCAATGAAAAATCGCAGTTCGACAGGAAAGTTTGCACCCTGGGGCAGGCTGTTGCGCAAGTGTACACTTGTGGCAGCGACAGCAGCGGTGCCCTACCTTGGCTGGGCGTCCAGCCACAGGGAGGCACCGCTCATCGCCAATGACCCCTTGGCCGACAACACAGACTTGTATGTGTTTCGCAGCCCCGATGACACCAACACGGTGACCATCATCGCCAATTACATCCCCGGCGAGGCACCTTTTGGAGGCCCCAACTACCACACCTTTGGTGAAAACATCAGGTATGAGATCCATATCGACAACGATGCCAGCGTCGCTGGGGATGAAATTGTTTACCGCTTCACGTTTAGCCGCACCAATCAGGATCCGACGACCTTCTTCAACATCCGTTTGGGGCAGCAAAACTTGAAGACCACCTATACGATGGAGAAGAGCATCAACGGTGGTGCTTTCACGACCATCATTTCCGGGGGCATCGTGCCACCACCCAACATCGGGCCACGCTCGATCGAGGATGCGACTGTGGGTCTCGGCGCCGCCAACTATGGTGCATTGATGACCGCAGCCATCCAGACCACTGGCGCTGGCGAAAAGGTCTTCTGTGGCCCCATCGACGATCCTTTCTTCGTCGATCTCGGCAGCATCTTTGACCTCGGCGACGCCCCACGTCAAGCCAGCGGCGGCATCGTGCGTGATGGTTTGGCCAAGTACAATACCCACACCATCGCCATCAAGATCCCGATCAGCTTGCTCCAAAAGAATGGCTTGGGTGTCTCCTCGGCCACCAGTATCTTGGACGGCAACTTCGTGATCGGTGTCTGGGCAAGCGCTAGCCGCCAAGCCACCAACACCCTCAACCTGACCGGTGGTGGATCGACCAACACTGGCAACTGGATCCAAGTGTCACGCCTCGGCATGCCACTCACCAACGAAGCCGTGATCCCTGTCGGTCAAAAAGACTTCTGGAATTCGCTGTCCCCTTACCAGGAAATCACCGAGACGACCCTGGATGCCTATTTCTACAATCCAGAATTGGCATTGTACATGGACAATAGCTTCTATGCAAGTGCAGTACCTGGATTTGCAGCCCTGCGTGTGCAGCGTGCCGCCTTGGGTGCTTATGACTTTGGCAATACCAAAGACGGCTTGTGGCCGCTCAAAGGCAATGTCGCCTTGGCTGGCACAGCCCTCGACGATGCCGTCTTCGGCAACTTGCTGTTGCCTGCCGCTGGCAGCCCACGCTCGGTGGACCTCTGGCCCATCTTCCACACCGGTGTTCCCAACCTGGAACCCTATCAATTGGCGACTGGCAAGCCTGCCGGCAATCCGCTGGCCTCTGGCAAGCCCTTTGTCAACAACTTCCTCCCCAATGGTGGTGATATGTTGCGCCTCAACATGGCGGTGCCTGTCACCCCACGCAACAGCCCCGACTTCAGCTCAGATGGCCTCATCTGGGCCGCTGTATTGGGCCTCACCGACCCCCGCTTCAACGCTGGCACCACCTTGCAAAACATCCCCAACATGGATGGCTTCCCCAATGGTCGCCGCTTGGAAGACGACGTGACCCGCATCGAGTTGCAAGCCGTCGCAGGTGTCGCACTCGCAGCCATCGGGCTCTGGTATGACGACGCTGTGCTGCCTGGCGGCCCCAGCAACTTCCTCACCAACGTGCTCCAGTACTCGACCGGTGTCGAGGCCAATGACGCTCCGTTCCAGAGCAGCTTCCCTTACGTCGCTGCACCATGGAGGGGAACCCTCTAATCTTGATGGACACAGTATCCAACGAAAAACAGAAAGAAAGCATGAAGAAGCTTGTCTATAAAACATTATCGGGAGGGCTCGTCCTTCTTGCGCTGTTGCTCACATTTGCCGGAAGCTTGCAAGCATCCAGCCACCGTGAGGCGCCGCTGATCGCCAACGATCCGCTGGCCGACAACACCGACCTCTATGTGTTCCGCAGTCCAGATGACACAAATTTTGTGACCATCATCGCCAACTACGTGCCACTTCAATTGCCCCATGGCGGTCCCAACTATTATGGTTTCGGGGAGAATATCCGCTATGAGATCCACATTGAAAATGATGGTACGGCGGGAGACGATGTCACCTATCGTTTCACATTCACCAAAACCAATCAGGATCCGACGACGTTTTTTGCGATCCGCCTCGGGCAGGAAAATCACAAGACGACCTACACCTTGGAGCGTAGCATCAACGGTGCTGCCTTCACAACCATCGTGACCAATGGTGTTGTGCCGCCCTACAATGTGGGTCCGCGCTCGATCACCGGTGGCGCTGGCTTGGGCACCACCTACAATGCCCTGTTCACAGCAGGCATCATGACCGCTAGCTCTGGCGAAAAGGTCTTTTGCGGCCCGACCGACGATCCCTTCTTTGTCGATCTCGGCGGCGTGTTTGATCTGGGCGACTTGCCACGTCAAGTCGGCGTACCACGTGATGGCCTTGCTTGCTTGAACGTGAGCACCATCGCCATCAAGGTGCCGATCGCTACCCTCCAGAAGAATGGCCAGCCTGTCACGGCTGCCGTGAACATCCTGGACAGCGACTACATCATCGGCGTGTGGGCCTCGGCCAGCCGCCAGCAGATCCGCACGCTCAACACCAATGGCACCACCAGCTTCTCGGGCAACTATGTCCAAGTGAGCCGCATTGGTATGCCGCTCACCAACGAAGTGGTGATCCCAATCGGTGACAAAGACCGTTGGAATGCGCTCACGCCCTACACCGAAGATCCAGCAATGGAAGGATATTTCTGCAACCCAGAGTTGGGTCTGTACATGGACAACAGCTTGTTTGGTGGTGCAGTGCCAGCGATGGCCCCCCTGCGCATCCAGCGCAACTCCTTGCAGAGCTTTGACTTTGGCAACACCAATGACGGTCTCTGGCCGATCCGCGCTACCAATGGCGGTGCTGGCACAGCATTGGATACCAACCTCTTTGGGAACTACCTCCTCCGCCAAGGCTGCCCACGCTCGGTCGATATCCTGCCGATCTTCTACACAGGTGTGCCCAATCTTGCACCTTACCAATTGTGGACTGGCAAGGCTGGCGGCAATCCATTGGCTGTCGGGAAGCCGTTCATCAACAACTTCCTGCCGACCTTTGGTGACATGTTGCGCTTCAACATGGCAGTGCCAGTCACGCAGCGCAACGACCCCAACTTCAGCCCGCTCGGCATCGTGCAAGCTGCCGTCTTGGGTCTCACCACTGCGCCTTACAACACCAGTGCTGCCTTGCAATTCATCCCCAACATGGATGGCTTCCCCAATGGTCGCCGCCTCGAGGATGATGTCACGCGCATCGAGTTGCAAGCTGTCGCAGGTGTCGCCTTGGCCGCCATCGGTCTCTGGTACGACGACTACACAGCTGGCGGTCCCAACCCTGTGACGGCAGCCCTCGGCGGCGTCTTGGGTTACACCACCGGCGTGAATGCCAACGACACCACCTTCCGCAGCTCATTCCCTTATGTGCAGCAGCCTTGGAGTGGCACGGGTAAATGCAGTGGTCAGTCCATCACCTACAACCAGCCTGTCGTGCTCGGCCCGACGGTCGGTCTTGGTTTGGCGATGCCAGAGGCATTTGCCAAGGCATTCCCCAATCCATTTGCCGAAACTACCACGTTGCGCTACCGCATCAGTAGCAACACTGATCTGAGCATCGAGATCTACTCCATCAACGGGAAGCTCGTGCACAAAGTGCCCGCCAAGGTCTATGCCGCAGGCGAGTACAACTACACATGGGAGTCTGGCAGCGCACCTGCCGGCGTCTATGTCGCAAAACTTGTCGCAGGACAAGACTACAATGCACAAGTGGTGCAGACCATGAAATTGGTCAAAACCAGATAATTAGAATCGGTCAACACGGGGACGCACGCAGGTTGGGGATCATGCCAGCCATGAATCTCACCTGCGTGCAAATCCCATCTCTTTTTTTAGAATTCACAAAATACCCTCTTCCCGATGGCCCACCACAAGACTTTATCTGTCGGGATTGCACAAAGCACGAAACACAGAACACAAGAAAAATGAAAAAGCGCATTCTTATCCCTTTCATAGCAGCACTTGCCCTCGCAGGCTCCACAATCTCCCTGCCCAGCTGCTCAGATACCCAGGCAAACAACAAGTCGGGTGGTCAAACCAACCCTGACCAACTCCAAATCCCCTATCTCAGAAGCCGCAAGCTAGGCTTGGGCACACGTGACGAGGTCGCCAACGTGGCGAGTATCTACGATGCCAAAAAAGCCATCCTGAAAAAGGATCCCAGCAATGCCGACGCCTATCTCGGCCTCGCCGAGCTCTTCATGAACGAGGCCCGTATCACGGGCGAGCACCCCTACTATTATCCCGCAGCATTGCAGATGGTCGATGCCATCCCCAATCTTGCCGACCAAAAAGAAGAAGTGCGCTTTGAGGCCGCCTACTACAAGTCCTCGGTCTTGCTGTCGATGCACGAATTCAAAAAGGCGCTCATCGAGGGCGAAAATGCCCGTAGAATATACCCGCAAAATGCAGGTATCCATGGCGTCTTGATCGACGCCAATGTCGAACTCGGCAAGTATGACGAGGCCGTGCGTCTGAGCGACATCATGGTCGGCATGCGCCCAGACCTGCGCTCCTATTCCCGTGTGTCTTACCTGCGTGAGATCCACGGCGATCCCAAGGGTGCCATCGAGGCCATGGAGATGGCAGTCGATGCAGCCATGCCTGGCTACGAGCAATCTGCTTGGTGCCGCCTCACCCTCGCCAAGCTATTTGAAAACTATGGCCAGCTCGACGAGGCCAAGATGCACTATACCATCTTGCTCCAAGAGCGCGCCGAGTATCCATTTGCCTATGCAGGTCTTGCCAGCGTCGCCATGAAACAAGGCAATCTCACAGATGCCGAAGTACAGCTCGACAAGGCCATCGCCCTCATCCCCGAGGTTTCCTTCTATGAGCAAAAAGTCGATCTGCTCCATGCCACCAACCGCGCCGATGCAGCCACCAAAATGGTCGCTGATATCTTGACCATGATGCAAGAAGACCAAGTCAGCGGTCACCAAGTCGATCTCGAATTGGCCGCCGTGCAGTTGAGGCTTGCACACGACAACAAGGCTGCCCAGGCCTCGGCTGAGAAGGCGCTTGCAGCCCGCCCCGACAACATCGATGTGAACGCCATGCTGGCCGAGATCGCCTATGCCAATGGCGATATCCCTAAGGCGCAATCCTATATGCAAGTTGCCCTGCGCACTGGTAGCCAAGACCCTGCCAAGAATTGCCTTGCAGGGCTCATCGAAATTAAGGCCGGGGACAAGGTCGCTGGTCTAAGCCGCATCAAAAAAGCTTTGGAGCACGATCCATACTTGGATCATCCCCTCGCAGCAGAGGCCAAGGCCATGCTATAACTTAAGTTTCTTGTGGGTTTTGTGTAAGAGGCCGCCTATTTGGGCGGCTTCTTTTTTGCCTGCCTGCTACGGCTTTGCCCACTATGCGGCTTCCATCAAGGCGATGGCTTGGGGCGGATCGTTGTACAAGGTGTCTGCGGGAGTTTTGTTGGTTGGTACAGACGCAGCCTCGGCCTCAGCGGCGAGGCGGAGGTCGGTGCAGTGGCAGGCCCATAAGAATACCGCGCAGAGAACCAGCAGTGCGCATACTGCGCTGAAAACAAAGGATTTTGGAGACATGTTATTTGGCAATTGAAGGTAAAAATTAGTTTCGATGCAGGCTCAGGAGCTGTTTCCACGGGCATGCTTAGAGGATAGAGTAAGGGAGCATGGAATTTCCACAAATTCAACGCCGTTTTTTGATGCCAGCAAAGTAATGTGGCCAATTCCCGCTGATGCATCAAGGCTTCCAAAACGGACTAAAGCGTTTCAAATATTTTTTGACGTGCATGATCCTTGCGCCTAGCTACGCCCGTAAGTATCGCATGATGGAATTTTTTTCCGCCAATTTATGTGTCAAGTAGTGTAAACAGGCCAATCTGTATTGCGACGAAAAAGCAGGTTGAGTCAATCCCAATTTTTCTACCAAAGCCACCTGCCAGGGTGGCTTTGGTATGATCGGACCGAGGAACTCACTGAAAAACTACTCCTTAGCTTTCCTGCCAGAGGGCTTGGGTTCGCCAAGGATCGTCGATTTGAAGTAAATGCCTCGCCCGCCAAACAATTTGACCTGATGCAGGTCATACTTCTCTCTCTCACAATAAAGATCGTATTACATGTCGCGGCTGATATTTTTTGGCATCCTCATCGCAGTCATTGCTACCGTAGAATTCTACGTCTTTTATGCCTTGAAAGGCACATTTCGTACTGGCTGGGGGATGAAAGCCTCGCGGATCGCCTACTTTGTTGCCTTGGGTACCTCCGTAGCATCGATACTCACGATGCTGGTCGCTTTTTCTGGCGGCATTTCACGCTCCAACTTTTGGCTCAATTTCTTGATGGGCGTTGGTTTCATTTTCATCGTCACCAAAATCATCATGGCGGCCTTCTTTTTGGTGGATGACATTGCCCGTCTGCTGCAATGGGGCGTCACCAAGGGAGTCGCGCTCACCAAGAGCGATCCCGACCCAGTGATGATGCCGAGCCGCCGCAAGTTTGTCGGCCAACTGGGGATCATCGTTGCCGCAATCCCATTTGCAGGAGCCGTTTATGGCATCCTCAAGGGCAAATATGACTTCACGATCCATCAAGAGACCTTACGGTTCAGTGATTTGCCCGAGGCATTCGACGGCCTCAAGATTGTCCAAATTTCCGACATCCATTCCGGCAGTTTCGACAGTATGTCGGGCGTGCAGGCTGGTTTGGACTTGATCATGGAGCAAAAGCCCGACATCATCCTCTTCACAGGCGATCTTGTGAACAATCTGGCGACCGAGGCCGAGCCCTATATCGAGATGTTTGCAAAGCTCAGCGCCCCTTTGGGAAAATATTCCGTTCTCGGCAACCATGACTACGGCCATTATTACCGCTGGGATACCAAGGAGGAAATGGAGGCCAACCAGATCGCCGTGCGCACCCAAAATGCCCGCATGGGTTTCAAGATGCTGCACAATGAGCATTTGCGCATCGAGAAAGATGGCCAAAACATCGTCTTGGCAGGTGTGGAGAACTGGGGACTGCCGCCATTCCCCCAATATGGCGACCTCGAGAAGACCTTTGCGGGCGTGCCCGACGGCGACTTCACGGTGCTCATGTCACACGATCCCACCCATTGGGACGCCAAAGTCAAGGCGCACCGCAAGCACGTACACCTGCAATTGAGTGGGCATACCCATGGCGCTCAGTTTGGGATCGAGATTCCCGGCATCAGATTCAGCCTCGCCCAAGTGCGATACAAACAATGGGGCGGACTCTATTCCGAAGGCCATCAGCACTTGTATGTCAATCGTGGCTTTGGTTTCTTGGGCTTTCCAGGTCGTGTAGGGATTTGGCCCGAGGTGACGGTGATCGAGTTGAAGCGAGCGTGACCAGTGGTGAGCCGCGATGACGCGTGCGTCCCCAAAAACGCCCTGTCATGCGCAAGAAGATTCGCACTGTCTTTGGTGATCTAAATCGATTCAGCATGTAAGAATCGATACAGAATAGTTTATTTGAGCCTTGGCCTTTATTTTAATGTATGGAATGAGTCTAGCCAAGAATAATATATTGTTTTTGACAATATTGACAAAATAATAGATTGAAGATTCGTTGTTTTTTAGAATGTTCAAATGACATTCAACAATTCCTAACCGTCCTAAAGGAGACAAAATACCTTTCCTACAATATGAACAAAAAGATAGTTCTATATCTTTACGGAGGTAATCACAGAAGCTCATGCCTCGCTCAACTTTCTCCATTTTTCGACTCGGAATCCTGTTATGCTTTACGGGATGTTTGATGGTTCACGCGCAGGCTCAGCGCCCCTATTGGGAAATGATGACCGATAGTGCCGTCGATTTTCAAGCAGCCAAGCGCGCATTTCAAGACTACTGGACAGGCAAGACACCAGAAAAAGGCCAAGGCTACAAGGTCTTCAAGCGATGGGCCTACATGAACGAGCTGCGCCAAGACGCGCAAGGAAATGTGCCCGCGACGGGCCAAGAAGCCCAAGAATACCTGCGCTGGAAGCGCGAAGAGGAGACACAGCGACGCACCAACCTCACCCCGACAGGCAATTGGAGCACCATGGGGCCAGTGGCATTCCCCGCCAACTTGACGGGGCAGCCTGGCGGTATCGCTCGCCTCACGACCCTTGCATTTCACCCGACCAACCCCAGTATGCTCTATGCAGGCACGCCCAACGGCGGCTTGTGGGTCTCCAACAATGCGGGGGCGTCTTGGGCAACCAATACCGACTTGCTGCCCACACTGGGCGTGAGTGCCATCTTGGTCGATCCAGTCACGCCCACCACCATGTACATTGGCACGGGCGACAAAGACGGCGGCAACTCTAGCGGGCTAGGCGTGTACAAAAGCATCAATGGCGGCATCAATTGGGCCGTTTCCAATACGGGCATGGGCAATCGCACAGTCCATAGCATGGCCTTTGACCCCGACAACAACAGCACCTTGATCGCTGCCACCACCAATGGTGTCTATCGCAGCATCAATGCAGGTGCCAATTGGGCCTTGGTACTCAATGGCGGTGGCACCTATTACCAAGTCGGCTATCGGCCAGGCTCCAATACCACGCTCTATGCGGTCAATCAAGATCGCTTTTTTACTTCTGTCGATGACGGAGCAACCTGGAATGCAGGTGTCGTGGTCGCGGCAGCGGCACGTGCCGCCTTTGCGACATCAGATGCCAACGCCAACTATGTCTATATCGTGAAAAATATAGGCAGCGATCCTGTGTATCGCTCCATCGACGGTGGGGTCACATTTGCCAATGTGCAGACCGACGGCAAGGTGCTGCTCAATGGCGATTGCAGTGGCGGCGGCAGTGGTGGACAGGGCTGGTATGACATCTGCATCGCCGTCGATCCCACCGACGCCGACAAAGTCACCGTGGGTGGCGTAAGCCTCTGGAAATCCAGCGATGGCGGGGTCAACTTCAACATTGCTGCTTGCTGGGGCAATATGGGCACCAATGTCCATGCCGATCACCATTTTTTGAGCTATTCGCCTCACAATCCAGCACGGCTTTTTGACTGCAATGACGGCGGCCTCTACTATACCGACAACTTCGGCACAAGCTACACCAATATCAGCAGCGGCATCGCGGCCAGCCTCATCTATCGTGTGGGCGTGAGCGCCCAAGACCCCAATGTGCTTGTGGCTGGCTTTCAAGACAATGGCATGATCATCTCCCGCCAACCCAATTGGTACATCACCGTCGGTGGCGATGGCACGGAATGCGCGATCGACCCAACCGACGACAACTACCAATATGGCTCCTATGTCAACGGCGTGATCAGGCGTTCCGTCAATGGCGGCTACAACTGGAGCACCATTGGCAACAATGGTGTGGGTGGCATCAATGAAGACGGCCCATGGGTCACGCCCTATGCCTTGCAACCCGGCAATCCCAATGTCATGATCGCAGGCTACGCGAGCCTGTGGCGCAGCGCCAACGTGAAGGCGGGCGCACCAGCGTTTGCCAATGTACAGGCCTTTGCCAGTGGCAGCATCCGTGACATCGCATTTGCCGATGCCAATACCGTATATGCTGGGCGCGACAATTCCGAGTTTTGGCAGTCGCTCGATGGCGGCATCACCTGGGCCCAAAAAGCCAACGCACCGGGCGGCGCAGTGAGAGATATCGCCACCGATCCCGCGACACCACAAAGGGTCTGGGTCACCGCTGGCAACAATGTCTATCAGTCGCTCGACGGCGGCACCACTTGGGGGATCTATGATACGGGCTTGCCCAATATCACCGCCTATTCGGTCGTGTATGACAAGGTCGCCAATGCGCTCTACTGCGGCATGTCGATCGGCGTGTATTATCGCCACATCACGGATCCTAGCTGGGCAGCCTACAGCACCGGCCTCCCCAATACGGAAGCCACGCACATGCAAATCTTTTACGACCAAAACGGCTGTGTAGGCCGCGACAAGCTTATCTTGGCGACCTATGGACGCGGCATCTGGCAGAGCGACCTTCGGTCCAGCCCTACGCAAGCGCCCGTGGCATGCTTTGGTGCCGACACGACCATCGTCTGCGCCGTCAATGGCGTCCTGCAATTGCGCGACAGCTCTGCTTACGATCCCACCAGCTGGGCTTGGGTCATCGCAG